>JBCBDU010000009.1:23718-38057 GCA_038529355.1 Pseudomonadota bacterium | reverse complement strand
CTGCAACGAGCAGCATAGGCTGCGAAGCCCGCAGGGTCGCGATCGGCGCGAGCCGATTGCGATTAATCCTCTCGGGCACGCCATTCTTTCAATGGCGCTACGCAGCCATCAGCGTTGCAGCGCGCGCAGTTCATCGTCAATCGGCAGATCCGGCCAGGTTTCGACCACTTGCTGGAGTGCGATGCGAGCTTCCTCAGTGCGCCCATTGGCCACGTATCGCCGGATCAAGGGCAGCACGTCATCGCGGCAGCAGTCATCCAGTTTCCCGGTGCGGTTGCCGCCGGACTTCGTGAACACCTCTGCGGAAGCGATCTCACGATCGACGCCCCCGAGGCTGTATTTATAAGGCTCATCGCCAATCGTGAAGTCGAAGCGCTTGAGCCCGTTCGCGATGGCCCAGCGAATGCAGTGCGCATGCAGCATGAGTCCGGCTGACAGGTCGCGGACCGACTCGTCACGTCCAGCCACGTGAAACAAGGCTTCTTGCTTGACCTTATCAATGTAGTTGGCTTGCGCCGCAATCGGCTGACCGTCACGCCGGAGAACCGCAAGGTAGACCATGCCGGTCGCGAGACCCAGCATGACGACCTCCTTAAACATGTCAGCGAGTCGCGCCGCTCGCTTCCGGCCTTTCTTCTCGACGTGCTTGGAGTACCAAAGCTTGGCCAGAATCGTGACGTCCTCGGTGTAAGTCTCAGGTCGGGTCTTCCTTATCGTCAGGCTCGGGTCGCTGTCGAGTTGGCGCAGCAGGCGACGCAGCTTCTGCCGCGAATTCGCCGTCAACCCGGCCAGATACTCGGGAAAGCTGCCTGGGAGATTGACGTAGGGGCAGACGAGATTGTTCGTCTGACCCTCGTTGATGCGATGCGCGTTAGCCTTGGTCTCAAACACCGTGGCGTCGAACGCGGCGGTGAAGGCTTCAAGCCGATTGGTTGTCGCGCTGAAGTAGTTCAGGATGATGCGCCCGAAGTCCATCCGAGAGACCTCGTCCGCGAATGCTTTGCAAACCGAGGCTTCAAGCGCCGGGTCACACAGGATCCCCGTGTAATCGGCATCGAAAACGTGCCCAAGCATATCGAGCACATTATTGAGGCAGCGTGAAGATTTGTCCCACTGGGTCGTCACCATAAGCGGCAACAGGCCAATCAGCCGGCCGTCGTCGGACCTGGCCGTGATGATTCGGCACTTGCCTGCGACTCTACTGGCAACGGAAAAGAGATAATCAGAGGACAAATAGATGTGTGCGTGGGGGTCGGCTCGGTAGAGTTCATCCCAGTCCAGCTCGATCTCAGTCAGCCGGTCGATCGTTTCGATGGTCTCTATGCGCATGTTGTCAACTGCGAATCCACGCGCCGAATCCCGGAGCCGGTTTATGTTCTCACTGATATGTTGTAAATTCCATAATAAGATATGTTATAACATTCTGCCCCTGCGAGCCGACGAAGAGCGATCCTTATCTAACGTTGGCCCGCAAGCAAATCCATAGAAAACCCATAGAGGACTCATGATGGACATGACCCGTAAACTGTCGTCTGCCAGCCTGTTGCTGGTGGGAACGATGGCCGCAGCACACGCTCAGGACCCTGACAAGGAGACGCCGATTGATGAGGTGATTGTCCGTTCCTCGCCGCTGCGGTCAAGCATCTCCGAGATCATCCTCGGCACCACTGTCATCCGCCGCGAAGAGATTATCCGTAATTTGGACGGTACGATTGGCGAGACGCTTTCAAGTCAGCCTGGCGTGAGTTCCACGTTTTTTGGTCCCGGTGCGTCGCGTCCCATCATTCGTGGTCTTGGCGGCGACCGTATCCGCATTCTGACCAATGACATTTCTGCGTTCGACGTCTCGACGGCCAGCCAGGATCACCTGGTTGCCACCGAGATGGGCAATGCTGAGCAGGTCGAGATCCTGCGTGGTGCGGCTACGCTGCGCTACGGCCAAAACGCCATTGGCGGCGTCGTCAATGTGTTCGACGATCGGATCCCGACCAGCCGTCCCGAAGGCGGCTTCGAGGCCGAGGCTTTCGCATCCCATTCGACCAACGATGATCGCGACACTATCGGCGGTCACGCGGACATCAGCCTGAGTGACAACTGGGTGTTTCACGCCGACGTCACCGATCGTGAGTCCACGGATTACGAAATCGCCGGTTTCGCTAGTGAAGAAGCCGAAGAAGAGGGCGTTGAAGGCATCGTTGAGAACACCGCGTCGCAGGCCACCTCGACCGCTGCTGGTCTTTCGTGGCTTGGCGACAAGGGCTACGTAGGCTTTTCGGTAGGCTTCCAGGAAGGCAAGTACGGTCTGCCCGGTGGCAAGAAAGAAGAAGAGGAAGAGGAAGAAGATCCGCTCGTAGGCGGTGAAGAGGAAGAAGAGGAAGGCCCGATCAAGATCGACTTCGAGCAGGTGCGCTTTGATGTCGACGCCGAGTACAACTTCGATGACCGCCTCATCAAGACCGCGAAGTTCCGCTTCGGTCTGGCTGATTACGAGCACACGGAGTTCGCCGGTGACGAGCCAGAGACGCTGTTCACGAACGACGAGTGGGAACTGCGGGCCGAGGCGCTGCTCAACGAATTCGATTACGGCAATGGCGTCGTGACGGGTACGTTCGGTTTGAACATCGCGAACCGCGAGTTCGAAGCCGACGGCGAAGAAGCATTCATCCCGCTAAACGAGGTGTTCCGCTGGGGTGTGTTCGGTCTGGGTCGTTACACGGTCGACAACTTCATCTGGGAAGCCAGCCTGCGTATCGACGACCAGGAAAACGAAACGTCCAACCTGAGCTTCGAAGGCGGCAGCTTCAGCCAAAGCGAGACCACGTACTCGGCGGCGATCTCTGGTCTCTACCAGATCGGCGACAGTAGCAGCGTTGGCATCAACCTCGCACGCTCGGAGCGCGCACCGACCGGTGAAGAGCTGTTCTCGAACGGCTTCCACCCGGCCACAAGCACGGTTGAGATCGGCGACGTGAACCTCGACACTGAAGTCGCGAACTCCATCGAGCTGTCGTATAAGACCAGCGCGGGTAACTTCGACTTCGGTGCCAACGTCTTCTACATCGACTACGCCGACTTCATTTTCTTGAGCCCGACCGGTGACTTCTTCGAAGAAGGTGACCCCTTCCCGGCACCTGAAGGCTTGCCGGTGTTTGCCTACCAGCAGGCTGACGCAGAATTCTGGGGTTTCGAGATCGAAGCCGACTACCTGGCCGTCGATAACGGTGACCTGCGCGTCACGTTTGATGGTCAGGTCGACCTGACGCGCGCCGAGTCAACGGAAAGCACCACGTTCGGTGGCGTTGACAACGTCCGGTCTGAGTTTACGCCGCTGGGCGGCAGTGCCACCGCAGTGCAGGCTGGTGACTTGCCGTTCATTCCGCCGATGCGCTTTTTGGCTGGTGTGAACTTCGACTACGCACCGCTGCGCTCTAGCTTGCGTCTCGAAGTGCAGCACGTTGCCGAGCAGGATCGTGTGGGTCAGACTCCGGAAGGTAGTGAAGTCGACATTGCGGGTACAGTCCCGACGGACAGCTTTACGTTCTGGAACCTCTATCTGACCACGGCGCCGATCCCGAACGCCGAGAACGTGGCGTTCTCGTTGCGCGTACGGAACCTTGGTGACGAGTTCGCCCGTTCACCGACCTCGTTCCTGGCGCAGTCTGCGCCGCTGCCGGGTCGGGATATCCGGTTTGGGGTGAACGTGAAGTTCTGATCGGGAGCTCGCATGTTGACGTGTTCAGCATGCGCGGCTTCAGGCTGGAGAGTAAAGACGGGGTCGCTGGTTCAGCGGCCCCGTTTTTTGTTGTCCGACGATCGCCGGTATCCGGTCGCTGCTGGATTGGCGCTTATTCGGCCCGATCGAAAGACAGTTACGCTGTGTCGATATCTCACTCAATGAGCCCCGAGCACTCCAAGGACTCGTGGATCGACAGACTGCGATCGGTGCGAGCCGATTGCGATTAATCCTCTCAGGCGCGCCACACAACAAAAGTTCCCATAGGGGTCTATTTGTGCGCGGGCGTTCTAGGCAGGTGAGAGACTCGTGAATCGACAGAATGCGCTAGTAGTCCGCGAAGAGCTGCGCTAGCTGCGAAGCCGGCAGGAGGCGCTAGCGACTAATACTCGCGTCCGGTAGCGCTTCAGTCCGCAACGTCCAACCGTCAAAGTACGTCTTGCAAAACAACTGATCGCCTTTGTCTGCCGACACACTGTCGCCGATCTCGACCACTTCGGGGAACACCGGTTCATAGATCTTGCGGATTGCTGACCACCACCGGTCGGTTTGCGGGAATGCGAACATGTAGCCAAAGACGCCTTTGGTCCAGGAGCGCGCCGCTTCCTTGGTTGTCAGGATCTCACCGAAGTCTGCGAGCTGCCAAACCCGTCGGATCGTCAGAAACTGCGCATTGAGGTAGGCGTCGAGAACAATCTCGTCTTCATTCGTCAGCGTCTCGGGTTGATGGCAAGCCTTGGCCATGATGCTCGCCGCGTTTTCGCCCATCACGGCAAGGTACCGATCAGTGATCGCATCAAATTGCTGTGCCATGAGTTGTGCGCCTGCGATTCGCCGGCTTTGCTGCAGCTCGAACAACACCAGAAGCAGACTGATAACAATCGCTATCAGACCAATGATCTGGACCTTGTCCCCAACGGTAATCTGCGACTTCGCCATTCTTGTCTCTTGTTGTTTACGGCGGCTCGATGGTAACGCAAACAACTTCGGAATCCTAAGCGATTAGCGGTGTATGCTTGGTGGCAATACGAACAAGAAAAAAGGGCGGCGCGATGGCTGTTAGCTTCTTCCTGAACGGCTCACCGGTTTCAATTGACGACCCTGACCCGGCGCTGCTGCTCATCGACTTCTTGCGATCCCCAACGGTTGATCTCACCGGTGCCAAGAAAGGTTGCGGTCAGGGTGGTTGCGGTGCCTGTACCGTCATTCTGTCTGAATGGGATGCTCAGCAACAATCCGCTCGCCATCGCTCGATCAACAGTTGTCTTCGGCCGGTGTGCTCACTGAATGGATTGAGCGTTACGACAATCGAGGGCACCGGTGGCGCCAAGCGTTTGCCACCGGAGCGCTCGATACAGGCGTTGACGGTAAGTCGCGCCGGGGCTCTGTTCGGCGCCGGTGCGACACCGGAACTGAAACAGACGCACGCCAAGGCACACACTCACCGACGAAATGCAGCACAAGAAGCCGAGCAACGCGCGCATACCGGCAACGTTGACGTTACCGATACCGTGGCAATCGATCCGGCAGTGAACCCGGTCGCTTATCGTTTGGCAGTCAACAATGGCAGTCAGTGCGGTTATTGCTCGACCGGCTTTGTCATGAACATGAGCGCGTTTCTCGCCAACAATCCGCAGCCCACGAAAAAGCAGATTGAGCAGGCATTCGATGGAAACATCTGTCGCTGCACAGGCTACCGACCGATCCTCACCGCGATGAAGACTTTTGCCGTCGACTGGTCTGCAGAGGATGAAGCCAATCGCATGTCGATCAATCTGGATGATCAGCTCAAGGCGCAAAACGTTGGCGATAGCGTAACGATTCCGTTCGATCAACAGGCGGCATCACCGCCGCAGCCGGTCACGGTGACCGGCAAAGCGCAGCGTTGGTTGATGCCGGCGACTATCGCGGAACTTACGGATATCTACGCACGGTTCAACGCAGAAGACATTTATCTGTTGCATGCAAACACCGCGTATGGCGTTTATCGCGACGATTTTCTCACGAAAAAAATACTGGTCGACATACGCTTGATCGAGGGGCTTGCCGGCATAAAGCAAAACGACACGACACTTACTGTCGGTGCGGGCACGACCTATACCGAGCTGCTCGATTATCTTGAGTCACTTGCACCGGCGGCCGGTACGCCGCTCCATGCGATCTTGTACATGGTGCATAGAACCGCCGGCACGGTCGTTCGCAATGCGGCAACGATTGCCGGCAATACGCTGTTGGTTTTGAAGCACATTGCAAAAGGCACAGGCGAGCCTTTTCCATCGGATCTGTTCACAGCGCTGGCCGCGTTGGACGTAACGATTCACTTCACCAACCTGACCACATCGGCGGCCGAAGCCATGACAGTCAGCCAGCTGCTGACCGCATGTCAGGCTAACCCGTCGTTAGCCGACACGATACTGCTGACGCACTACGACATCCCTACCGTTGCCGACGGCGCGATTGTCCGCGCTCAGAAAGTCGCGCTGCGCGACATCAACGCTCATAGCATTGTGAATACGACAACGATCTTGTCGGTTGGCGCAGATCTCGTTGTGACACATGCGAATCTGACATTCGGCGGCATCATCCCGTTCCCGTGGCGAGCTGCCAAAGCGGAAGCCGCCATCACAGGAAAACCGCTATCGCTCGATCACTTTGACGCGGTTTCCGAGGCACTGTCTGCAGACATCAAGACTGCGATAGCAGCGTGGGCCGACAGAATGAGCGAGGTTGGCGACGATGGATTCACCAGCGCCTATCGGATGCAACTGGCAAGCGGGTTCCTGTACAAGGCGATTGTCGGAGCGCTGACGACATTCACCCCGAATGACGTGCCCGAATCTATCCGCTCAGCCGGCGATGAGATGTGGGGCAACTGGCCGGTGAGCAAAGGCTCGCAATATCACAAGCGTCGCCCGGGCAAAAGCGTCGCGCCGGTTTCGGAGCCGTATGTGAAACTGATGGCGCTGTATCAGACATCCGGTCAGGTGCGCTTCACGCACGAGATTGCGGTGCCGCCGACAACGCTGCAGGCATCCTTCGTGCAGAGCAAGCGCGCGCTGGCGAATTTCTGTTTTCAGCATCCCGAGACCGGCCAGTCGCCGATCACGGCCGATGCACTCGCAGAATACCTTGCCGAACAACACCCAGGGTTTGTCCGCTTGGTCACGCACGAAGACATCCCGCCGACTGGGCTGAAGAACCTTGGCATGGGTGGCGACCAACCGGTTTTTGCACAGGACCGGGTCAGCTATGTGGGTCAGTCGATTGCGTTGGTGCTCGGCGATGACGAGGCGGCGATGGACGCACTCGCAGACTTTGTCAGCGCCAACTGCATTGCCTACCGACCGGTTGACTGGGCGCCCGAATGGGTCGAGCCGGTGCTGTCATTGCCTGATGCGATTTCCCGCGGCAGCATCTTTCCGGACTATCCCAAGACGGCGTCTTTCGTCAGCCACATCTGGAAGATCATTCGCAAGAACAGCACGTTCGACTGGGCCACGAAAAATAAAGATCCCTTGGAGCAACACATCGTCGTGCGCGACGGCACGATTGACACCGCTGCGTGCACCGTCGTTGAAAGCACGCAAGGTTGCGGCGGTCAGGTGCACTTCTACATGGAGACGCAAGCTTGCATTGCGATACCCGAGGACGCGGGCACGATGCGCTTGCACCCGTCCTCGCAGAGCCCGATGGAGATGCACACGTCAGCGGCGGCCGTGCTGGGTATTGAGCAGAATCATGTCAAAGTCCAGGTTCACCAGGTCGGCGGTGGCTATGGTGGCAAAACCGAACAGGCGAAGTTTGTCGCCGCGGCGGCAGCGGTCGGCGCCCATGCCAGCGAGCAACCCGTGCGACTGGTGATGCCACGCGAGAATGACACGAGCCTGATCGGTAAGCGTCATCCTTACTATGCGCAATACCAGGTCGCCATCGATGACGGCTCCACCGACCCGGCTAACCGCGGTTTGATCCGCGGCATGGACTTCACGATCTTCGGTGATGGCGGCGCGTTCTATGATTGTTCGTTTGTTGTCGCCAACTGCCTGCAATCGCGCATTGACGGTGCCTATATGGTGCCGAATTTTCGCAGCACGCTCGATGTTTGCCGAACCAACACCGCGCCAAATACGGCGTTTCGCTCCTTCGGTGATATACAAGGCAAACTCATTCTTGAGAACGCCATTGACGATGCAGCATTCGCCCTGGGCATGCCCGCTGACGAGGTCAGAGAAAAGAATCTGTACCGGCGCAATGACGAGACGCCATTCGGGCAGGCGCTACCCTATTGCTACATTCGTGATGTTTGGCAATACCTTAAACACACGGCGGATATCGACAACCGGCAAAGCGCTGTTGACACGTTTAACGCCAATAACACCTGGCGCAAGCGTGGCATCTGCATGCTGCCGGTGAAGTACGGCTCGGGTTATAACCTTGTGCAGCTCGAGCAGGCCAGCGCGCTGGTTTCCATCTATGCCACAGATGGTACGGTGCTGATCAACCAGAGCGGCGTTGAAATGGGTCAGGGATTGGTGACCAAGGTCGAACAGATCGCGTCGTACGTGTTGAACGTGCCGATGGAGTACATCCGCATCAACCTGCCGAACACCGAGATCAACCCGAATCCGCCAAGTACTGGTGGATCAACGGGCACCCAGTACAACGGTTTGGCTGTCAAGAAGACATGCGAGCGTGTGCGTGAGCGCCTCGAAAAATTTGGTGAGGAAATACGCAAGGAGAAGGGCGACGCGTGGTGCCGGCAGCAAGGTGTCGATTTCTGGAACTATCCGAAGACGGGCTGGGCGACCGAAGTCAAGATCAACGATAGAAACACACTGGTCTGGCAGAACCTCGTCAGTCTTGCCTACACCCGCCGCGTATCGCTGGTTGAAGCGTTCAATGCGAAGGTGCCTGGCGGTGAAGCGGCCATTACAGAATTGACTTACAAAACGCTGGAACAGGCACAAAGCGAAGCGCTACCCGGTATCGAAGTTGCGGCCACGTTGGTGCCAGGTGCGTTCGATGCGTTCACGGGCTTTACGTATTCGGCCGCATGTACCGAGGTCGAGCTGGATGTCTTGACCGGAGAAGTCAAAATTCTCCGCGCCGATCTTGTCTACGATATGGGGTGGAGCATCAACCCGGCATTGGATATTGGGCAAGTGGAAGGCGCGTTCATTCAGGGTCTGGGCTACGTCATGACCGAGAAGCTGGTGTTTGAGCCGGAAGGGGAGGACAAAGGTCGGCTGAACACCGTGAATACCTGGCGCTACAAACCGCCGGCGACGACCAACATCCCACTCGAGTTCAATGTCTATTTGTATCCAAGGGATCAATCTGACGTGCCGGAAAATCCGAACGACTTACTCTCGGCGAAAGATGTGGGTGAACCGCCGCTGGTGTTGGCGAATACGGTATTTTTTGCGATCAAAGCCGCCGTTCGCGCCTCGCGCTTGGAGCGTGGCCTCGATGGTCTGTTTCAAATGGACGCGCCCGCAACGGTGCAGGAAGTGCGCAATGCGCTGGATGTGACGCTTTGACGATACGCGTCCCGTATTGTTGGCAGCGCAGTATTAAACAGTCTCAATTCGACGAGTTGGTGATTGTCTGACAGCTGCTACGAACGTGATCGAGTAGATGGTCAACCCAAAAGACGACGCCCCCGAAGGGGCGCCATCGATGCTTGCTAGTCAATGTCAAACACGACAACCGCTGATGGGTAGCCGTTCGGACTGCCTTCGATGCCAAGATGTGGCGCACCGGACAGTGGGTCTTCGGGTGTCAGCAACTGCCTTGCGAGTGCGCGATTGTCATCGCTGGCGGCGGGGCCATGGCCGAAGACGAACAGCCAGATCTGCGAACCCGGCGACGGTGTGAAATCACGCCAGCGATCGCGCAGCGATGCCTTGCCGGATTTGCCGACAACCAGTCCGTCCATGCGACCAAACACGACCAGCGGGTTTAGGAATTCTCCCGACGCATCTGCTGTAAAGAAGTCGGCGAGTCCACAGCGCCCGGCATAGTCCTCCGGCTCGGGGAACGGGATGACGCCAGGCGCGGGCAGCGGAAAATCAGCGCAGGATGCCGGGTCGTCGATATAGACCCACCAGCTGGTATAAGCGCCGCCAGGCGTCAAACCCTTGACCTGCATGCTGGCACTGACCGCCGTCTTGCCGACGCATAGCGTGCCTTTACCGGACACCGCTTGTCCGGTGATGTCCGTTTCCCAGAACTCGGTGACTTCTTGCCTGTCGCAACCGGTTTGGGCCTGACCGCCGGCAAATGCCGGCTTGCTGAGTCCGATTGCGCTAATCGCAATAGCGAGAATAGCGCAGTATAGTTTCGAAGATGAATACATAGTTGTTACCCCAGATGTCATTAGTATTAGGCGAAAACCGCTGAGTCAGAATCAGTTGCTGGGGCGTCAAAAGTCCTGAAAATCGCCTGAAATTTGCATGAATGTTGAATGCGGTGCCACGTAAGCCTTTGATTCGTCGCGCTACGGTGACGCTTGGTCGTACTGGCTCAAATCGGATAACGCAGGATGGCGGCAAAATACCAATTTGGAGCGTACGTTCTCGATGTTGATCGAGCCGAGCTGTGCCGATCCGGTAAACCGGTCAGCCTGAGACCAAAGTCATTCGATGTGCTGCGTTATTTGGTTGAACATCAGGGTCGGATTGTTACCAAAGAGCAGTTGCTAAAAGCCGTCTGGAACACCAGTGTCGTTTCCGATGATTCGATCGCACGGTGCCTCGCTGACATTCGTAAAGCCATCCAGGATACCGAGCATACGAAAATCAAGACGGTGCCCAGGCGCGGCTACACGTTCGAATTGCCAGTGGAGGAAGCGACTGCCGATGAGCAAGCGCGACCTGTCCGGCGTTTGCAACGTTCCGTCGTTATTGCGACTGCAATCGCCGGTGTTTTAATCGTGTGCCTGATTGGACTGCTGCGTTTCTCAGCGTCGCCGGACAACACGGCGAGCATGACGTCAGCGGAGCAGGCCGATCCGTCGCCCGAGTACCTGTTGGAGCGGTCAATCGCAGTATTGCCTTTCGCAGACATGAGTCCGGAGAGCGATCAGGCCTGGTTTGCCGACGGTATTGCCGAGGAGATCATCAATATTCTGTCGCAGACGACAAACCTGAACGTCATTGCGCGAACCTCATCGTTTTCATTCAGAAATCGCGACGCGGATATTGCGGCTATTGCAAAGCGTCTGAAGGTGACCCATGTGCTGGAAGGCAGCGTTCGCAAGTCGGGCGATGAGGTGCGCATCACGGTGCAGCTCATTAATACTGCAGATGCGACGCACGTTTGGTCTGAAACCTATAGTCACGAATACACGGAAATATTCTCGGTTCAGGACGACATTGCGCAAACCGTTGCGCGACTGATGGATGCGACGATCGGCGAGGTACGCGCATCCGAGGTCATGAGCTCCAGTGCCTATAGCCTGTATCTGCGTGCAAACTACATTGTGGACGGCTGGCAGATGGATCGTATGAGTCACGCTCGGCAGTTGATTGGGCAAGCGCTCGAGTTGGAGCCGCAGTCTCTGCCGGCTTTGGACTTATTGGCCACTATCGAGACATTGACGGCACAGCAGGGCGATAGCACGACATCGGTCGAGCGCATTGCGCGTACCATGATGGAAATTTCACCACGCGATCCGCGGGCGTTGGCGTGGATGGCGTACGTTAAATTGCGCGGACCCGAGCGCGACTATCAGCAAGCGGCGGATTACTTGCAGCAAGCGCTTGCCGGGCACCCTTCCGACGTTGAGCTATTGGGTACGGTGGGCTATTTCCTCCGGTTGCTCGGCCGAATGGAAGACGCCCGACGCGTATCTGAGTATGCGTTGTTGCGCGACCCGCTGTGCACGGGCTGTTTGCATACCTACAGTGTGGTGAGCCGCGAACTCGGGGAGCCACAAAAGGCGATCGACGTATTGGTAGATGCGGAGTCCTGGCATCCGGATCGGCAATCACTGCAATGGTCGCTTGGAGCTGCAATGCTGCAAGCTGGCGATGCCGACGGGGCTCTGAATGTTTTTCAGCGAGAGCAGGACGCGGGGCTGCGTGAGTTGGGCAGTATCCTGGCGCTGCACTCACTAGGTAGAGATGGAGAGTTTGAACAACGATTCGCAGACTACCGCGATAGCTACGGGGGCTCCAAAGAGCCGTTAGCACGAATCCATGCCTGGGTCGGCGACGATGAACGCGCGACGGCTCTGTTCGATGAGTACGCAGCAACGGTCGATCCCGTCGAAGCCTTTTCGTCGTTGCAGGGCGGATGGTATCGCCACTTGAGGGGCACGCCGACATTCGAGGAAATGCTGCGTCGCCACGGCATTGGACGCGACTTCCTGAAGGATGTCGTGCTCAATGTCGAACTGCCAGAGGGTCTTTCGCAGCCATCAGGGCCGTAATGTTACTCCTGGCAAAAGTTGCAGGCAGATCGCCGCTGGTAGTTACTCATTGGGTATTTTTTGTCATTGGACAAAGCTGCTGTTCGCGCCTCTCGCTTGGCTTGGAGTGTGGTCTCGAATGACTGTCTCAAACGGACGCACCGGTGACGGCTCAGGAAGTGTGCAATGTGCTGGACGTGACGCTTTGGGGTAGGTTCCTATTTGTTGGCGGCACACAGTTCAACGTGACTTTTTTGAGACGAGCGCGGGGTCGTCTGATAGCCCTGAATCGCTAACCCGGGAGCGCTTTGGTTGTGATGTTGCCAAAGAACTAAATGCGGCGTCGCACCCGATAGCGCCGCCCCTTGATAGGACGAGATGACAATTGTTGTAGTGCCTTGTTGGCGTGTTTGTTCTGAACGGCGACGTAACCGACCGTATCGAGTAGATCAATGCTGCCCACCGCATTGCCCGGCACACCGCCGTCCGCGGTGAGGGCGCCCAGCAGATCGCCAGGTCGCAGTTTGTTTTTGCGGCCACCGTTGATTTGCAAGGTGATCATGGTCGGGGTCAGGTGATCGGCGGCGCGACCGGTATCGGGAATGCGGCACTGCTGCGGCAACGCATCGGGCAGCGCTTGTTCGATGTCCTTCCAGCGCCATTGCTCGCGGGCATCCACAAGACTCACCGCAATACCTTGCCTGCCAGCGCGACCGGTTCGGCCGATGCGGTGCACATACACGTCCGCTTGCTTGGGCAACTCGACGTTGAACACGGCATCGAGGTCGTCGATATCCAGACCCCGCGCAGCGACGTCCGTAGCGACCATCACTGGCGCGCTACCGTTCGCGAACCTCACCAGCATTTCAGTGCGTTTGTACTGCTCGAGATCTCCATGCAACGCAACGACAGCGGCGCCTTGCTCGCGCAGATAGCTGGCGGTCTCTGCGCAATCCACTTTTGTATTGCAAAACACAAGATTCAGTGCGCCGCCCCAAGCGCGTAGCGCCCGCAACAGATCCGGGTGTCGGCTCTGTCGCGTGACGCTGGTCCAAAGCTGCTGAATCTGCGCAGGGCGTTCATCGTCGGTGACGTCTATCGTCACAGGGTTTTGCTGAACGCGCTGACTGATGGACTCAATGCCCGCGGGGTAGGTAGCGCTGAAGAGCAACGTCTGGCGTTGCTTAGGCACGAATTTCAGGATCGCATTGAGGTCATCGGTGAAGCCCATGTCCAGCATGCGATCCGCTTCGTCGAGCACGAGCGTCTTAACGGCTTCGAGCGCCACCAACTCCTTGCGTAGCAATTTCAGCAATCGCCCAGGTGTGGCGACGATGACGTGCGGGCTATGTCCGAGCGACGCGATCTGCGCGCCGAGTGGCGCGCCACCGCATAGCGTCAACGTTTTTACGTTTGGCAGCTTTCGCGCCAGGTGGCGAATTTCCTTCGCCACCTGTTCGGCTAATTCACGCGTGGGGCAGAGGACCAGTGCTTGCGTTTCGAACGCACTAGTCTGCAGGCGGTTCAGCAGGCACAGCGCAAACGCTGCCGTTTTGCCACTGCCGGTCTTGGCGCGCACGAGCGCGTCCGCACCGTGCAGCAAGTGCGGCAGTGCTTTTTCTTGCACCAGCGTCATGGAGTCATAGCCGAGATCGGCGAGGCTTTTGATCAGGTTTGCGCGCAGATCGAGATCCGCAAAGGTGGGGGCAACGCTCATGCGCCATGTTACTACTTGTGGCTAAGACCAGTGCAGGCATTGCGCAGGATTATGATTGTCTGGATTGTCTGGATTGTCTGGATTGCCTGGATTGTCTGGATTGCTGGATTGCTGGATTATCGGATCGCCGGGTGTCATACCGTGTTGCACGTCATACGGTGCGATGCTGGTGCGGCAATCGTTACACCAAGCCCGGGTGTGGAGCTGCAGTATCTGCCGGCTTTGGATGCGTTGGCCACGATTGAGTCACTGATGTCCCGTTCGAGAGATACCGCCAAGCCGGCCGAGTGCATTGAGCAAGCGATCGCTGCGCTGCCAGAGGCCGTCGCAATGTACCAACGGAAAAAAACAAGGCGTCAACCGCAAACTGCGGTTGACGCCCTGTCTCGGGGGGCGAACGCTCTAGCTCTAGCTCTAGCTCTAGCTCTAGCTCTAGCTCTAGCTCTAGCTCTAGCTCTAGCTCTAGCTCTAGCTCT
>JBCBDU010000009.1:0-23619 GCA_038529355.1 Pseudomonadota bacterium | reverse complement strand
AGCTCTAGCTCTAGCTCTAGCTCTAGCTCTAGCTCTAGCTCTAGCTCTAGCTCTAGCTCTAGCTCTAGCTCTAGCTCTAGCTCTGGTTAGAGCGGCGACCGCGGCGGCGGTCGAACCGTTCTGCGCGACGCGCTTCCATCTGCGCCAGCTCGGCGCGCTGATCCTCGGTCAGCACGGCGTCAATCTCGCTACGTACACGTGTCTTTAGCAGCGTAACCTGCGTTGCGATCTCGCCATTGGAAGCGGCGATTTCCTGAACTTCTGCGCTATCAGCGTCAACTGCCTGCAAACGGTCGCGGTTGCTCTTGCGCTGCTCTCGTAACGCGTTGAACTCAGGTTCCGCAGCAGTCATGATGTTCGTGACTTGGTCGCGCTGTGTATCATCCAGCCCAAGCTTTTGCGCCATTCGCTCAACACGCATTTCAACGGATGGTTTGTCGCGTGAATGTGTTACGGCGCCATCGCCGCTTTTTTCGGCATAAGCACCGGTGGTGAACAGGCCTGCGGCCAGCGCGGCGATCAATGCAAGTGTCATGCGTTTCATCATCATATTCCTTCAGTTCGTGATTCACCTGTCTTGGTGTGGGTTCAGACTACGGCGAAATCAGTGGAGATAGGTCAGCGCTGTGCAAAGGTTTGTCAAGAAATGTCAGTCCGTGTAGGCAAGTATTGCAGCGTTCTAGCGCATGTTAGACGATGGTTACCGACCAGACGTTAGCCAACAGGCTCGGCCTTTGAGTAATCCACACATTCTGATCATCGATGACGACGAGGCGCTCGGCGCAATGCTCGAGGAGTTTCTGGCTCCGGATCAGCTTGATGTGAGCATTTGCCTCAGTGCGGAGGCGGGTTTGGATCATCTGCGCCAACAAAACGTAGACCTGATCATTCTAGATCTGATGTTACCGGGCATGAATGGGCTTGATGCGCTAAAGCAGATTCGTCAAACGGACGACACGCCGATCATAATGCTGACCGCGCGTGGGGAGGATGTTGATCGCATTCTGGGGCTTGAGTTTGGTGCTGACGACTACCTCGCCAAACCGTTTAACCCGCGCGAATTGCTCGCGCGTATTCGGGCAATACTGCGTAGATCACAAACGGCGGCGACGACCGACCAGCGCCTGTCTGTCGCGGCATTGACGCTTGATGCGCGTTCGCGCAGCGTCAATGCAGGTACGACCAACGTGCATCTGACGGGCACCGAATTCGAATTGTTGTTTTGCCTGGCGCGCTCGCCCGGCAGTGTCGTATCGAAGGAGCAGCTGTCGCAACAGGTGCTAGGTCGACAACACATGCCATACGACCGCAGCATCGATACTCACATTAGCAACGTGCGCCGCAAACTCGGCAAAGCAGGTGTAACCAACCCGTCCCTGCAGAGCCAGCGTGGCGTTGGTTACGTGTTGCTCGTCACCGGGGAGCACTAAGACGGTGCCCAGTCTGTTGCTACGTATCTTCGTGTCATTCTGGCTCATTATTCTGGTGACGATCGTTGCCGCTGGTGGCATCGGCATGCTGTATGCCGAACGCAACCGCGTTGCGCTCGAGAATTTTGATATGGGCGATGCGGTTCTCGAGGCGAGTGCTGCGCTGCGCTCGGATGGCCGCGAGGGTTTGACCGAATGGTTGCGCGGTTTGCCGCAACCCGCCGGTGCGCTCGTATACATTGTTGATGAAAAAGGCACGGACCTGCTCGACCGCCGACTGCCAATCCTGGTAAAGGAGTTCATGCAACGACGCGGCAGGCGACAGGGGCAAGCGCCACGTGGCCGGCGCGATACGCGTCACTACCGACCGGCGCGACCCTTTTCGCAGCTAGTTGATGCGGACGGCAGTCTGTATACCGTTGTGACGTTACCGCCGCGGTATCTGCGCGCAAGCTGGCTTTTCGATCGCGGCAAGGGCACGGTTATTGCGCTGGCGTTACTTGCGAGTGCCGCCATGTCCTATTTGCTGGCGCAAACGATCTCGCGACCTATTCGACGCTTCCGCGAGACCGCGAATGCGATTGCAGACGGGGATTTGGGTACGCGCGTTGCCAAGCGAATCGGTGACCGGCGCGACGAAATCGGACTGCTGGCGCAGGACTTCGATCGGATGACCGATGGTTTGCAACGCGCCTGGTTGCAGCAGACCGAACTCACAAGAAACGTCTCGCACGAGCTGCGCTCGCCGCTGGCACGACTGCGCGTAGCGTCGGAGCTTGCTCGGCGCCGCGCTGGCGATCTTGTTGAGCTCGATCGTATTGACGAAGAGACGCAGCGGCTCGATCAACTGATTGGACAGATTCTCGAATTCTCCAAATTGGATGCAGACAGGCAGGAAGCTAGTGCCACCGTTGATATCGCCGATGTACTTGCAACTGTTGTCGATGACGTTCGTTTCGAATACGCGGCAGCCGCAGACCAAATTGCACTGCACATCGACGATTCACATCGCTACGCAATCAACGGTTACGCCGAGGCGTTGCGAAGTTGTTTCGAAAACGTGGTACGCAATGCCGTGCAACACGGAGGTGACACCGGATCGATCAATATCACGCTTCGTATAGTCGACAGCGCTGCCGTCGTTTGTGTACAAGATACTGGCGGCGGTGTGCCAGAGGCCGAATTGACGCAGATCTTCGAGCCCTTTTATCGTTCGGCATCGGGACAACGCGCGAACCGGCATAGCGGCGGATTGGGACTGGCAATTGCCGCGCGGGTGGTTCGCTTGCATGGCGGCACCATCGCCGCCCGCAACGGCGACGATGGTTTGTGCGTTGACATTCATTTGCCGGTCAGTGAACAGTCCGGGTCCACTGCAAGCTAGCGAGGGTTACCTTCTGGTGCACCACCTTCAGCGACAATTCTTTCGACCAATACATTGAGAACCCTATCCGTATCGCTGGCAACGACTGGCGAGTTGATAACCCAGTCGGGGGTGACTCCATCGGGTTTGCGATCTCCCGACGGTCGAATGATATGCGCTTTCGGGAACCCGACATCGATGCCGGTATTGGGCAACGCAAACGTCTCCATCGCGCCGTACGTCGTCGCCATATCCGATGTTTTTTCGCCCGCGATCACACCGAGCTTATAGTCCTGAATGATCGCCGCGACATTGACGGCGTTGGAGTAGCTGTGTCGATTGATTAGTGCGAAGACCTTACCCTTGAAGCGTGCGCCGTCGCGCGGTTGTGCATACGGTATGTCAAACGCAAACACCTGCCCGCGCGGAACGCGCTCGTACTGTTGCGCGAACAATGTCGATACACCTTCCACCGCGCCGCCGTTTCTTTCGAGTCGCTGCGCGTTGGCTGCGGCTGCCTCATCACTGGAGCGAATCAGGAATGCAGAGCAAAACCGAAACGGCTCATCGGCAATCCACGCCAGCATCGCGTCGCTGAATGAATTGTCGCCTCCGGGGTTTTGCCGCAGATCGATGATCAGCGATCCCGCTTGCTGGTCGATGAAGTGTTCGAACGCCCCGTCAATGAATGCAATGAACGCGGCATTGTCCCAGGGCGCAGCCGGATTCTCGGCATTGTAGAACGGCCCCGGACGTAGATAGCCGATGTGCTGGTTGAGCATACGAAAGCTGCGTTCATTGCTGTCGAGCTCAAAAGTCGCCGGTTGTTTCGCCGCGATCGCCTGTTGTTCTTCGCGCGTCGACGCGGCGACTGTAACGTCGAAACGCCTGTCGCCGCGACGCAGTTGCAACTCGAAGCGGGGCTGCTCGCCGACCAGTGCCCACAGGTTGCGCGGGAACCAATACTCGAGCAATGAGTGTGCAATATACGGTGTGTCGGCGGACACCAGTTCGGCGGTGCGCCGCAGCCATTCGGTCATGTCCAAGCCGTTGATGGCCAGGATTTCGTCACCGGTGCGAACCTTTGGGTTGCCGGCGTAATTCTCGCCGACATAGGCGACGCCATCAACGATCCGCAAGTAGATCGGCAACGTGCGACCGTCGCGCTCGCGGAACGCGTCGTAGGCACTATCGGGAAAGCCGATACTGGCGTGGGCAACATTGCCGAAAGCGGCAAACCTCTGGAACGCCAGTTGGACGTCAAAGCGCGACAATGGTTTGTCGAACTGATTCAGCATGCTCTGGTAATAGGTATCGTATTCGTCCCGACTGCGCTGTGCGAACAGATCGGCATGCGCACTTTTCAACCCACGATACAGAGCCGTGAAGTCCTGCTGAATCAGGGTGGTTGGTAGTGTCGCGTCCCAGTCGATTTCGTCCGCCTCTGCGGGCAGCGCCGCGGCAAACAATAGCACTAGCAAGGCAGCTACAGATTGTATTGTCGATATCATGATCAGAGTCTCCGGTGAAGTTGTCGCAAGTACAGCGCAACCGCCGCTGGCAGACCATGTCGAGACGCTCCTGCTTGCCTGACAAAACCCTGACTTTACGTGAATCAAAGGCTTATGTGACACTGTCGCCGATGGAATCCAACAACCCAAACGCAGTGCCGGCGAACGACGAAGCACTATTGCCGTTCGTGTTTGGTGAATGGCGCGTTGAGCCGGAAACGGGTCGATTGACCGGTCGCGACAATTCGCAGCGGCAGTTGGAGCCGCAATTGATGGCGCTGCTGATGCTGCTGGCGGAGAGCGACGGTCGCGTGCTGGCACGCGAGCGCATCGAGGCTGCGCTGTGGCCGAAGACGATCGTGGGTGAAGACACACTGGCTCGGGCGATTTCCCGATTGCGACGTGCGTTGGATGACTCGGCACAAACACCGCGCTACATCGAGACGCTGCCGAAACGTGGTTACCGGTTTGTGGCGCCGATTACTCGCAAACCTTTCGCCGATGGCGGGGCGCGCAGTAGTTGGTGGCTGCGCTCGACGCGCCTTGGTGCTGTTGTGGGGCTCGCCAGTCTCGTTGGGGCGCTGTGGTTTGTGTTTGTGCGCCCGAGCGATGTGCCTGCGCCGCAGGGCTCGATGAGTACGCTCGTTGCGCGCGCCGATGATTACTACATGCGCTTTACGCGTGCTGACAATGAGGCAGCGATCGGATTGTACGAGCAGGTGCTTGCGGTGCAGCCCGATAACAACGGTGCGCACGCGGGTTTGGCGAATGCACTCGTACAACGTGTGGTTCGCTGGCCGCGCAATCCGGATGTGCAAGGTGCGGTCACGCTGACGGAGGCTTTGGATCGTGGCCTCACCGCCAGTCCGGAATCGCAAGCGATATTGGCGCGCGCCATTGCGATGGCCGAGCGCGCTGTGCGTATTGCACCCGAAGATCCTGATGCGCTGAAGTCACTGGCATTCGTGCTGACCGCACAGGGTAATCTGGATAGGGCGACAACCCTCTATCAGCAGGTGTTGGCGCTGGACGCCGATGCCTGGCCTGCATTGATCAATCTTGGAGAAATTGCATCGATGCGCGGAGACGAGATGACCGCTATTGGATTTTTTGAACGTGCATGGACGGCGATGGGGCGCGCCTATGAGTCTGAGCCGCAGCGCGTAGGGCCGTGGCACGTGCCACTGGGTATCGAAATCGGTGATCTGCATAACCGGCGCGGCGAAGTTGCTGATGCTGAGCTGTGGTATCGCCGTGTGCTGAGTCGCGCCCCGTATCATCCAGAGGCGACCGTGCGCCTGGCCGCGCTGTTAGCGGCAAGCGGCGCGCGTGACGAGGCGCAGTCGTTGTGCCAGGCGCTAATGGTTCGAATTGGTAGCGCTTCGGACTGTCCCGGTAAATTGTAACGCTACAGCGCTAGTGGTCGTTGCTAGGACTGATCGCTTTCAGGACTTCGAGTGTCATGTCCCACCGGTCAAAACCCTGCTGCCCGTAGTCCAGTCCGCGCCGCACGATGACGACGTTATAACTGGGTACGATCACCACGTACTGACCGCGGTTACCGGCGGTTGCGTAAGCATCTTTCGGTACATCAGTGCGTCTGTCAGGCACCAGCCAGAACTGTCCGCCGTAGTCATTACCGCGTACTTTTGCCGAAGGAGCCGGCGTGCGTACAAAATCGATCCACTGTTGCGAAATCAAGCGCTCGCCTTGCCAGATCCCGTCTTGCAAGTACAACAATCCGAACCGAGCAAGATCACGTGCATTGGTATACACCTGACTGCTTAGAATAAAGTCGCCAAATCGATCCATGCTGAGCAACGTATTGTGCATGCCAATCCGGTCGAGCAGCGCTTTGCGTGGAAATTGCTCATACGCCTCTTGGCTGCCAAGCGCTTGTTTCATTGCTAACACGGCGAGCAGCGTATCGTAATTTTCGTAATCCCAATGGGTGCCAGGTGCGTGAATCAAGCCGCGATTGCGTGCGCCACGTTGCGAGCTGGCGCCCGCCCAATACGCCAACCCCGATCCGGTGACATACTCCATGCCAAAGCTGTCGACCGGATACAAACCGCTGGACATATTCATTACGTGTCGGAGCGTTATCGCATTGCGTGGATCTGGTGCGTCCGACGTATTGGCAGGTAACCACTCCAGCTCGAGCGGTGCATCTAGGGTCAGCTTACCGTCGTCAACGAGCATGCCGATCAGCGTGGCGGCGATACTCTTAGCCGTGGACCAGGTGCGCGTGCGCGTTGTTTCATCAATGCCTTCCGCGTAACGCTCGTGAATGATCCGGCCGTTGTGAACGATCAGCAGGCTCAGCGTGTTTTGCTCTGGCGTGTCCCGATCAAACACCCAGTCCGATGCGGCAGCGAGCGCATCTTCATTTACCGTTGCCGGCAGTGGCGCGATCAGCGTTTTGTCACCGATCGGCCATGGTACGTCGCGACGATCTGCCACGGGCATCGCTGGCAACTGCGGTAGCGTATCAATATCGGAGAAGTCCTGATCTGGTGCCATAACGACGCAACCGATGCCGTCGCGATACGCCGCACGCACCGCAGGTCCATCGCTCTCCAGCCCGACGGCCACCGCGCGCTGCCGGCGGTCAATGATGTAGTCGCCACCGCCCGCTGTGCCCAACGGCTGGGGCAAATAGGCAAGCTCCTGCGCAAAAACCTGCTCGATGCTACGGTTGGACGTGAACAAACCGTTGCACATCAGTACGGCCTGCACACCGCGCTGGATCAATGCGCGATTGCTGGCGAAATAGTCAAATCGGTCAGTTGGCTCGGCGGCTACGAGTTGGATGGATAGCAGCGTTAGCAGCACCAGAATGTGTTTCATGAAAAGCGCCTGGGCAGTGAGTGAATGACCGTTTAGTCATCGTAGCGCTTACGCTGTTGCGGGTCGAATGCAGAGCGGCTATCGGTCGGGCCGGCACGCCGGGCGCAAAGCTTGCACTATCCGTTGGCAGCAACGTCTTTGTCGGGCACATCAACGTTCGGCAGCGTAGCGAAACCAGCGGTGCCGCTGAGGCTGACGGTTCGCGCTGATAGGTGCAGTCTGTTGCGTCCGCTGCGTTTGGCATCGTACAGCGCATCGTCGGCACGTTTGTATAGAGAATCGCGCGATTCTCCTTGCACGTGTTCTGCGACGCCGAATGATGCGGTGACACTCAGCGGGTGATTTGAGGCGGGAATCTCGTGCGCGTAGTCATGAATTGCAACCCGCAACCGCTCGGCCAGCTTACCCGCATTCTCAAGCTCGGTAGCTGGTGCTACAACGACAAACTCTTCACCACCTGCGCGGAAACAGGCATCACTCGGACGAATGTTGCTGTTAACGATATCCGCGACATTACGCAGCACGAGATCGCCCGCACCGTGGCCGTACATATCATTGACTGATTTAAAATGATCGATATCCAGCATGATCAGCACGAACGGTATGTCACCCGATTGCGCTTGCTCAATGGATTGCGTCAGCATCTGGTCTAGTGCACGGCGATTGCCTGTGCCTGTGAGCGGGTCGAGCAGTGTGGTCGCGTGGAGTTCTTTGCGCTGCGCTGCAGTCATCGCTGCAAAGGCGACGGACAATGCAATGGTTACCGTGAGCGCTGCGATGAACACGGCAATCTTCCCTGCTGAGTTGCCATCGAAAATTACCGGCATGATAAGCACGAGTGCAACACATGCGGCTAACGCGGCTTCCTTGGGTTTGAGTAGGTAAAACAACGCAACCGTAGCCGGAAAAATCCAGATAATCTGGTCGCCACCGCGCACCGTGATGCTGGCAACCGCGGCCGAGATGGCAACCATTGCCATGCAGACGCTAGCAACCCGCACGGCACCCTTAAAGTAGATTGCCCAGGCGATGAGCACAAAGCCGGCTACAGCCAGTGCGTTGATGGTCGCGATGAGATAGCTGCCTTCGATCAACCGGTAGATCAACATCGGGCCCACCCCGAGAACGCCAGCACCGGCCAGGAAGATCGGTGGTAGCTCATCCAATGTCAGTTTGCGAAGTTTCATGGTGTCGGTTGGGTCCGTCGTTGTGTACGTCTTGCCGTGCAGTGCTCTCCCGTTGACCGGCCGCGCTGGTGTTTTGAGTCAGGAACGAATTGTTGACTAAGATGTGTCATGCCACTAACTTGCATTCGAGATTAAAGCTGAACCCGTAGCCGAAAGGTCCTGAGTCGACCGTTCGCCCAGCCAGTCATGCTCAAATTCTGCGACCGGCATCGGGTGCGCGATATGGTAACCCTGTAATCTGTCGCAGCCTTGGTGAGCCAATTGCATCGCTTGCTGCTCGCTTTCGACACCCTCGGCAATAGTCGTCAATTCCAGGTCGCGACTGAGATTGATGACAGCCTTGGCAATCGACTTCGCACGCTCGTCGCCTTCGCGATTCAATGTGAATGATTTATCCAGTTTGACGACCTGCAGTGGCAGTGTCGTCAGATAGCTCAGTGATGAATAACCGGTCCCGAAGTCGTCGACAGCGATCCGGCAACCGGCGTCGCGTAATTCGGCTAATGTGCGTACAGAAACCTCCTTGCTGTCGACCAGATTGTTTTCGGTAATCTCTAGTTGCACTCTGTCCAGCGGTGCTCCGATCGTTTTGGCTAACCGCAGGAACTCGGCCGCAAACCCAGTTTGCGACACGTGTTTGCCCGATACGTTAATTGACAGCTGGATGTCGTGACCGGCGCGATGCCAAGCGGCAAGTTGTGACAAGGCCGTTCGGAATACCCATTGATCGAGTTGTACAATCAGATTCGAACGCTCGGCGATAGCGACGAACACTGCCGGCGATATCCTTTTCTCCGGCCAGCGCACAAGCGCTTCCGCGCTAATAAGGCGTCGATCCCTGGCATTGACGATGGGTTGATAGACGAGCTTGAGTTCGTTTTGCAGGATTGCCTTGCGCAGGCCAGCCTCGATTGATAGTGATTCGGAGACCCGGTATTGCATGGTTTGCGAGAACACGCGGAAGTCATTGCGACCGCCTTTCTTGACTTCATACATCGCAATGTCAGCGTTCTTGACCAGCTCCGCGGCAGTCGCACCGTTCTCGGGGTAGTGCACGACACCAATACTTACGCCGACGGTGACGCTGCGCCCGGCGATGGCGATCGGATCATCCAGTGCGCCGATAACGCGTGTGGCAAACACTTCGCTCAGTTGCTTGTCATCACCGTGGTCAATGATCGCCGTGAACTCGTCACCGCCAAGTCGCGCGATTGTGCACTCATCAGGTAAACAGCGCCGCAACCGTTTGCTGACGATCACCAACAGTTCGTCGCCGGCCTCGTGTCCGAGCGTGTCGTTGACAGTTTTAAAGTGATCGATATCCATGAACAACACGCTGAACGGTTTAGCTCGCGCGACGCGTTGTTCAATATCGAGACCGAAGCTGCGCCGGTTCGGCAGTCCGGTCAGCGTGTCAAAGTTGGCTAACCGTTCCAATTTTCGCTCGAGTGCTTTGCGCGCAGTGATGTTTGACAGCGCAAGTACAAATCCGGAAAGCTCATCGTGGGTCTTGCTCAGCGGTTCAAGTTTCGCTGCCAGATAGATGGTTTGCTCCGGGTTTCGCGAATCACGCAGACTGGCATCCGAGGACCACGCAAAGTCTTTAGGCGACGCGATTGCTTGCCCAACGCGGCTGAGTGCCTCAGTGCTGATAGTCAACTGGCCCAGTACGCCCCAAAAATCCTGCGCAAGCAACGCTTGCTCAGTGGTATCGAGCAAGTTGACCATTGCTTCGTTCGCAAACAAGCTCTTACCGTCCGCGCTGAACAACATAACGGCTTCGTTCGTTTCGCGAACCACACGAGCGAGTTGATTGACTTGCTGTGTCTTTTCCTCCAGCGAATCACTCATTGAGTTCAGTGCGCTTGCTAGCGCGGCAATCTCTCCGATGCCACCGCTGTCCGCTCGTGTAAACTGACCTTGACCAATGCTATCGGCGACGCCCCGCAAGGCCGCCAGTTGGCGCACTACGGGCCGCGAGCTTAACCACAAAAAAGCCATTGAACCAAACAGCAATGCAGCAGAGATAAAGGCATAGCCAGACCAGAAATTTCGCATCAGGCGTGTGTACGCACTGCCATCGACAGTGACGTATATATTTCCCCAGCGATAGGTGGAAATCACAACGGGAGCGGCGTAGAGAAACTCGCTCGACGCGGCGTTCTTTTTGACTTGTAGAGAGCCTGCCTCGCTAACCACCGGCAGATCGGAAAACTCAGCAACCGTTCCTAATGACCAACGTTGTGCGTCAACGCGGATCGTACGATCATCATTTGATTGGAAAATGACCTGTTGAATCTGATCAGTCGTTTTCAGAACTTGCTGCGTGTATTGGATCAGATATGTGAAATCTTCCTTATACAACGCTTCACGCGTTGCCCCCAGCGTAGTGTTCACAAACACTTCGCCCTGACTACCAATGATCTCCGACGCACGTTGTTGATAAATCGGCAACAGGACAACAGGCACAGCAGCGATCACCGCGACAATCATGATGACCTGTCGCCAATAAAAATGCGCTGCGATCCCGTGCCACATCGCCATGAAGCCTATTGAACGAATTGCAGGGTTGGTGTGACGTCCTGCGGCGTCACGCGTGTTACACCATCTGCGCCATACAGTTCCAGAATAAATCGCGACTGCTGATATTCAGAAAAATTGTCAACGACGTAGTCGAACAGTTCAATAGCATCTGCTGTGGCCTTTGGGCTAATGACCATCAGGTTTACAACAACAGGAGGCGAGATATAGAGGGTTCTTGTTGATGATTCGATCTGTGGATTGAGCTCAATAGCGACATCCAACTCATGCTGCGTGACGACGACGGCATCGACCTTACCGAAGACAAGATCGATCAGGGCAGTCTGACTGGAGTCGGGGTAGACGGTTTGTGCGAAAAAGCTGGATGCAGACTCACCGAATTCGCTCAGAACCAGTCTGTCGGCGATGTGTTCGCCAAGTTCATGGCCAATCGGTACAGACAGGGTTTTTCGCCGCAAGTCGGTTAGCGTTTTGCTGCTCTCTGTCGCGGTGGTTACCAGTACATACTCCTGACGCGGTTGGCCGTCGTACAGGAATGCGTACATCGGCAAACCGGTATCGAAATCAAGCAACTGCGGGCAATCAGTAATCGCACAGAATGTGCCGTCAACCTCTCCGCTGGCGAATCGTCGCTGGGTTTCCTCGAATGTTGCGAATACTGAGAATACGGTATACGCATTGAGTGACTCGAGGATTTCGTTAACGACTAATTGAAACGAGATCTCAATGTCGAGCCGGTCGGCGTCCAGCAATGCTCGGTCGTAACCGCCGAGTTTGAATTGCCTCTCTGCCGGCGGCGCACTGTCCGCATCGGCGTGCGGCGCACCGAAGACGGTGTACAAGACAAGTACGATTACAATGATGAGGTGGCGGTGCATCTAGTGGGCTCCCAACAGCTGGCGCATGCCGGATTTGGCCAACAAGTAATCGCGTTTCGCGTTGAGATGGTCGACCTCGGCAAGCGCCAGAAAGACGCTAGCCTCGATTTGCTCGGCGATGCCATCGGCGTCGCGGCCGGCGCTGCGGCGTGTCAGGCTGTACAGCTGACGTGCAATATCGCGGGCGCGCTCGGTCGCTGCCAATTGTGTTTGTTGTTGATCGATCGCAGATTGCAGCGCTTCATATTGAGCCGCAATGGCCGACTCGGCATAGCGGCGTTGCTCGCTGCGGCTTTTTTGCTCACTAAGCGCCCGCGAGATACGTGCACGGGTGCTGCCACCATTGAACAGCGGTACGCGTACCTCGACCGCAACCGACCAGTTATCGCGGTTCGTGTCATTCGCCAGACCAATGCCAAGATCGTCATCGAATGAGCGCAGGCCACCACGCAACCGCACGACTGGCAGCCGCTCGCCCTGTGCTTGTCGAGCTTGGGCTGCTGCGATGTCGGCGGCAAGCTGCAACTGCTCAACTTGCGGATGGGATGCGAGCACGTCTGCGGTTGTGCCGGCTTCATCGCTAGCAAACGCGGTTGTCGGATCCTGAAGTGAACCGGAGATCCGGCGTCCGGTTTTTTGCTGTAACAGTCGGGTCGCCATCGCGAAGCCGGATTGCACCTGTGCCTCAATGCCGGTGATTTTTTCCGCCGCAAGCGCTGCACGCAGCGCGTCCTTACGCGTAAGACTGGTCGAGCCACCTTCCAGCAATGCGCTTGTCAGATTACTCAGCGCTGACATCTGCGCCATGGTCTGCCCAGTCACGGCGATAACCTGCTCGGCATGCCAGCGTTGGATGAACAGCTGCTCGACTTCCGCGCGCACGGTGCGCTGTGTGTCATGCTGGGTCGCGCGCGCCAAAGCGCTGGCAGTGCGCGCCTGTTCAACGCCTGCCGACCGTTGACCGCCCGCATAGAGCACCTGGCTGATGCTGAGCTCGCCAAACGCAAGATCCCTTCCGAGCAGAGGCAATTCCGACTCGGGTACGCCCAACACACCAAATGGTGTCGGGATCGCCAGCGCTGGCTGTAGAAATGTGTATGGCTCGTCCTGTCGTTGCACGGCAGCATCGAGCGTAATTGTTGGCAAGTAGCTGCCACGCGCTTCGCGCACACGCGATTCTTGCGCCTCGACCATCGACTGCGCGGCATCAATCCGTTGATCCGACTTCAGTGCGGCGGCTACGGCCTCGTCGAGTGACATTGCGGCAGATACGTTGGCATAGAGTAGGCCAGCGAGCGCCGCCGTAGCGAACTTGAGCTTCTTCTTCAGCATGCGAGCATTCCAGTCAGAACTACCTTTGGGGTATCGACCGGATGCCGACAGGCTTTAAGCTGTAAGCGCGTTTTGGGAGTGAGCTCACACTGCGGCGCTGCCTGCCAAGGCTGCACCTGTATTTGGTATTACATAACGTGGTTTCGCTAGCGCTAGCCAACTGTGGTTAGTGAGCTAGCGTTGTACATCCATGCTGTCGGCGCCGACGATCGCGTCAAGTGAGGCCCAATCCGCGTTGGGCAGATCACCCACCAACGTGTGTTTGTGGACTGATGCCGCTAATCCGTAGTCGACAGTCTGCTGTGTCGAGTGCCCGGACAGGCGGCTGGCAATGACGGCTGCTGCATAGGCGTCGCCACCGCCGATGCGATCGACAATTTGCGGCATCTCGACGGGTCCGGCTTCAACGCGCTCAGCGCGGGTAACCAGAGCGGCTTTGAGGCTGTGGTGTTCTACCGAGTGCGCAGTGCGGAAAGCGGACGTCAGGCATTGGAGTCTCGGCAAATGTTCGAACGCAAGCAATGCCTGATTGAGCGAGCGACCACGCTGACTTTCGTTCAGTGGCAGCACCATACCCAGATCGTGGTCATTGGCGAACAGCAACGTCGATGCGTTGACCAGGCGCTTGATGTAGCTCGCAGGATCACCGCCCCATGCGGCCCACATTTTGGCGCGATGATTGAAGTCGTAGGAGACGTCGATGTTCGCCGCTGCCGCCGCCTCTGCCATGCTGCACGCCGCTTCCGCTGCGTTGGCGCCGATGGCTGGTGTAACCCCCGAAATATGCAGCCAATCTACCCCGTCGAGGCACGCCTCCATGTCGTAGTCTGCGGCGCTCGCTGCAGCAAACGCGGAGTGGGCACGGTCGTAAGTGATGCTGCTGGCGCGCTGGCCTGCGCCGGGCGCATAAAAATACAGACCCAGTCGACCGTCTGCTTGCTTCACATGATTGTCACGCACGCCATGCCGGCGCAGCTCTCCGATGGCCGCATCACCGAGCGGGTTCGCCGCCACCGTCGACACCATATGCGCCTGCACGCCGAGTTTCGCTAATCCCACCGCAACGTTGGCTTCTGCACCGCCGACATGCCAGCGAAAAGAAGGTGATTGCATCAGGGGCTCCTTGTCGGGTGCGCCGATGCGCAACAAGACTTCGCCAAAGCAGGCAACAGAAGGAGTTTTCATGGGCAAGGCACCTGATCGCGCAAAAACGTTAGTGTGCCAAGCAATCGGTTAAATCGACAGTGTTTTGTGTGCGCCAGGTGTTGTTGCTGGCGCGCAGACGCTTTGTTTTGGACGTTCTGAGCACAGTAGATGTGAGACAGATTGCCGGGCGGTAACAGCATCTCAATATGATCTCATCATTTTTCGGAGCATTCGTATGGACATCGAAATCACTCAAGTCGTTGGCATTGTGCTTGGCAGTGTCCTGATTGTTTCCGTAGCGATTGTCTGGTTGCGTAAACAGGTGCTCGGTTTCGGCGGTCTCGGCATGTGTGTGATCGGCACCCTATTAATGAGTCTGACAATTTGGCAGAACGTGCAGCTCGAGGTGTCAAAGGATGGCGCCACGTTGAAGCTGGCAGCGATAGAGCGTCGGCTCGATGAGGCAGAGTCACGCATCGAGCAAACCACGGCTGAGTTGGCCGAGGCGGAGCAAATCAATTTACGGTTACGCAGTACCGTCGTGGCGCTCGGCGATGTCACGGCGCAACAGACGCAAGCGTATCAGCAGCTACAACAACAATTGGTTCGGCGAAACGTCATCGACAATCCGGCGCAGCAGCCGCAGCTGATGATCAGGCCGGAGGTTTTGCGTGACCTCGAGTTGTTGCAGCGCGACCCGTAGTGTCATCCCGGAAGGCCGGATTGCGACAGGTGCGCCGCGCTGTGGGAGCGGGCTGATCACCGCGCGTTGCAGCTGCGAGCTGCGTATTGCAGCCGCGCACTGCCGTCGTGACTGGGTAGGCTAACGCGCCAGCAACGCGTGCATGATTGCGGTCACTTCATCCGGACATTCGATGCTTGCCATGTGCCCGCAATCGGGTAGCACGTGAAGCGTTGCATCGGGTATCTGCGTGGCCATCAACTGGTGTACGTCCGGTGTGCAGATGCGATCTTCGGCGCCACAGATCACAGCCGTAGGAATGCTGATTGTCGGCAACGTGTCACGACTATCCTCGCGTGTACGCAATGCCTGTGCCTGCCTCGTGAATGCTTCGGGCCCCAGAGCCTCGGCCATGTCCAGCATTGTTTCGAGCAGCGCATCATCTTGCTGGCGGGCATTGGCAAGGTAGACCGGTCGCATCACAGCGCCGGCCTCGGTTCGTTGGCCATTCGCTGCGGCTGCTGCGATCGCCTCAAGCTTGTTCGGTCGCTGGTCTGCAGGTCCGGGCTCCGGGGTCGTATCAATCAACAGCAAGAGACTGAGCCGTTCCGGTGCCTGCCGCCACAATTCAAGCGCGACAATGCCGCCCATTGAAAGGCCCACTGCGGCAAAACGGTCGGGAGCGCCCGCAAGCACCTGCTCGGCGATGGTTGCTATCGAGTCGGCTTGGGTTACGTCCGCCACATGGTGTGGCGTGGTCAGGCTCGCCGTTTGAGCGGCGAACAGTCGCTCGTCGCACAACATACCCGGCAGAAACACAACGTACGGCGCGCTCATGTCTTGGTGTCCTGTGTAGTGCGTGAGACGAAATGCGCAGGGCAGGCAGCAAGGCCGGTGCTGGGCTTCGGCGTGGTTGACGCAAGTACATCGGACGGAGATCGAAATGGTGTCGACATGGGCTTAGCCTTGCGCTTTTGTATTGTGGTTGGATGCTAGGCAACATTGATCGCAGTTGCAATTTCGAGGAGCGCGGCGATGACGTTTGACTTTAGTGGGCACACCGCGGTTGTGACTGGCGCCGGTCGCGGCATTGGGCGCGGCTGTGCACTGGCACTTGCCGGTCGTGGGGCGCATGTCATCGCCATCGCACGATCAGCGGATGAACTGGCAACGCTTGCGCAAGAGTCGGATGGCGTGATCGACGCGTGGCCTGCTGATGTCACAGACGCTGAACTGCATGCTCGCATCAGCGGCATTGAGAGCCTGACTTTGCTCGTTAACAATGCCGGTGGTAACCGACCGCAGGCGTTTGAAGAGGTGGATACGAAGTCGCTCGATTCCATAATCGATCTGAACGTGCGGGCGGCGTTCCTGGTTGCGCAAGCCGCCACGCGCGCCATGCTGAGCGGTGAGCGCGGTGGCAGCATCGTCAACATGTCGTCCCAGATGGGTCATGTCGGTGGTCCGTAAAGAAGTGTTTACTGCATGACCAAACATGCGGTTGAGGGGCTAACAAAAGCGACCGCAGTCGAGCTTGCGCCGCGCGGTATTCGCGTGAACAGCGTTGCGCCCACGTTTGTCGAAACGCAATTGACCAAGCCGATGCTGGACGACCCGCAGTTTCGCGAGTTTGTGTTGGGCATGATTCCCAGTGGCAGGGTGGCGACGATCGATGATGTCGTCAACGCTGTGCTGTATTTGCTCTCGCCCGGCGCTGCGATGGTGACCGGGCACAGTCTTGTCGTTGATGGTGGCTGGACGGCGCGCTGAAGGTTGCGCTATTGGTGCTGCGATGATGATGCATTGCCGGTACGAAGGCGTCGGCGCTATGAAAGCTTAGTCGGCGCTTTCGCAGCTTTCACCATTCTCGCCAGCTTCGTCCTTGAGCGCCTCGAGCAGTTGCGCTGATTGCCGCAAGCCGATTCTTCGCATCGTGGCTAACAGTGATGGCATGTCGAGATCCGGTCGGGCAAAGCGCGTCAGCATCCGGTCGATGGCGCGTTGAGCCGCGCGTGGCGCAGACTCAAAGACGTCAGCAACAAAGGCATCACATGAGAGCGGCTCGATACCATACAGCGCGAGTGTCTTACGCGGGAAGTCACGCAGATTTTCAGTAACGAGAATGTCGGCTCCCGATTTGATCGCCGCCGCAACAACGTGACGGTCGCCTTCGTCGGGCAGCTTCCCGATGCCGTGTTCGAGTCTTTCATAGGCACCAACGGCTGCTTCCGGAAACGCTTGCTGCATTAATCGGACGGTCTGGCTGGCACGCTCGCTAGCATCCATTCGACCGTTGTTGTTTAGAATGATGATGATCGCACGCTCGGTCTCTTCGAGAATGCGCATACTCCAGTGAATCGAGCACAGCTGCGCATCGGCCAACGCCAGCAGCAGGTGTCGCTTCAGCGTGCTGCACAACACGCAGGCGTCAATAAGAATGGTGAGCTGCACATTCATGACGATCTACAACAGCTCTCCATCGGCACGCGCAAGCTCGTCCAGAACTCGTCGGCGATGCGCGTCACGCGTGCGCTTGAGCGCCAGCACGTCGGCACGCGCCATCCTGCGCCGGCGACCGGCGCGCTCGAAGGGCAATTGTCCGGACTCAAGCAGGCTGGTCAGATAACGGGGCGAAACATTCAACATGGCCGCGGCCGCTCGAATGTTGAGCATGACCGGCAGCGATTGCGGATCGGTTACATCGTTGCCCATACAGTACTTATAGATCGATGGCGATAACGCCGCCGGCTTTTGCTGCGCGTGACTGGCACAAGATCATGCTGTCCTGCCGCTGTGCATTGGAGAGCACAAAATCACGATGCTCTACATCACCGTTAACGACACCACACCGGCACACGCCACAGATGCCATCGCTGCATTTCACATCCACCGGCACGCCGGCCGCTTGTAGCGCATCAGTTGCAGACTCGTTCGCTGCCACGGCAATCGTGCGCCCGGAGCGTGTAAGCTCAAGCGTGAACGGGTGATTCTCGTACTCTGGCAACTCAGGTACGGCAAAGTGCTCGTGATGCGTTGCCGCATCGGGCCAGTGGTTCTTCGCTGCCGTGTCGAGCACCTTGCTCATGTAACCCTCGGGGCCGCACACGTAAACATGCCAACCTTGTTGATAGCGCCCGAGCACCGAACCGAAGTCAGCGCGCGTGCCTTCATCGGAAACATGCAGCGTCACGCGATCGGCCCACGGCGCTTGCTGCACATCGTTCAGGAACGCCGCCTGCTCGCGCGCACGGCATGAGTAGTGCATCGTGAACGATTTGCCCATCGCATGCAGGCGGTGCGCCATTGCGATCATCGGTGTGATGCCGATGCCGCCGCCAAGCAACAAAGAATGACTTGCCGATTCGTCAAGCGGGAAGTGATTGATCGGTCGCGACACAAACACTTTGCGACCTTCACTGAAAATGCGGTGCAACAGTTGTGAGCCGCCTCGTCCGTCCGCTTCGTTGAGTACACCAATGCGGTATGTGCTCCGGTCGGCAGGATCGGATGCGAGACTGTATTGACGGAAAAACTCCGGTGCAACGACCACGTCGAGATGTGCGCCTGCGGTGAACGGCGGCAAGGGTTCGCCGTCCAGCGAGCGCAATTCATAACTATTAATATTGTCGGCCTCATGCTGCACGTTGGCAACCTGTACCCGGATGACAGGCGCTTCGTCACTATCGCGGTGCAGATACTGATGCGCCAGATCTTGTGTATCGCCGGCTGCGAGGCGCGCCTTGTAAGTTGCTGGACTGAGCAGGCGCTTGTACGCCTGAATACCTGCCTCGCGGTCCATCGGAAACGGGAACGGATACGGTGGTGGTGCCAGATTGGCCGGGTAGACGGCTAACGTCTGATCTTCGAATTTGAGATCCAGTTCTGTCTGCAAATTGCGGGTGCTGGCGCCATGCGCCGACACCTTGTAAGCGCCATCATTGACCATCTCCAGATCCCACCACCATTTCTTGACAGGGTTAATGCTGCCGTGACCCAACTTGTCGTCGAGCGTTGCCAGGGACTTCGCGATCCCTGGTACGTTGCTGGCGAGCCAGCGAAACGGCGCCTCGGCGAACAATCCTTCAAGATTCCACGGGCAGGTTTTCATGCAGCGGCCGCACATCGCACCGGCTTTTTGTGTGATGCGGTATTGCGTGCACTTCTGCGAGTCTGATTTCCAAATCTCATAGCCGTTAAACATTTTTTTCGGGCCAGCTGTTATCGCGCCGGACGGGCATTCACGCGCGCACTTGTTGCAGTTGTTGCAAAAATTCTGCAGACCGAAATCAATCGGCTTGCTATGCGCCAGCGGCATGTCGGTTGTGATGACGCCGGACTTCAAGCGTGGTCCGAGGTAGGGGTTCAGAATGACCTCGCCAATGCGGCTGACTTCGCCTAACCCTGCCAGCAGCAACAGTGGTGGCTGCAATACTTCACCGTCAATGACAGTGTGACTTCTTGCACTGAACCCGAGGTTGCGAATTTGTTGCGCGACAATGCCGCCGAGCAAAGAGAAACGCAGGTAGGCGCGCATCGATTGTGAGCACGCAATCCAGTCATCCCCGGCGGCGCCTTCCATCGTTTCGTGGCCTTGATCGATGATGACCGAAATAGCATTCGGGTGATAGGGGCTTAGCGGTTCACCCAACGCGTTGTGCGAGTAGTAAGCCCAGTCGGGGCAGCGCGAGATGCCAACCGCATCGGCGCCGAGAAAGTACAGCGCCGCATGAATATTGTCGGCGTTGCGCTGTGCGTCGTTGGCGGTGGGAGATGCGGGCGACGCAACGTCACCATCCTGCAGTAGTGCAAACGCGGCCAGTGCACGACGTGCGCCGAAGCTTGCCGGGTTCTTGCGCATGTAGTTGCCGTTGCGTGCGTTGTCCTGAACCTGTTTGCCCATGTCACCGAAGATAGCGCGCGCGAACATGTCGGTCCGCTTGGGTACGCGCGGAATGCGCGCCTCGTCCATCAGCGTTGTCGGCGTGGCGACGCGTTTGCTGCGCTCGAACGGATACGCGCCATCCTTGAACGCGCGCCGGGCGTACGGCACCGCATTGAAACGGTTCTTGGCGAAACCTGCGCCCAGCCACCAGCGCGGGCCGTGACTGTTTAAACGCTCGCTGAGACGTTGCTGCGCGGTCGGCTTTAGCGGCGCATCGCACGCCATCGCAAACGTCGTCGTTACTGCGCCGACGGCGAACCGTGTGCCGACAAACGGGTTGTGCACAACTGCGCCGCGCCTGGTTTGGACAACCTCGCCGAGCCCGGCCGCGACCGTCAATTGATTCAGGTCAACATCCGAGCACGAGCCGCTGTGACTGCGCGCATCGAAGCCTAACAGCCGCAGGTAATTGGAGAGCACGATGGTTGTTTCGGCGGCGCGCACGCAGGCGCGCTGCGCTTGTGCTTGCTGAAACCAGTCTGTGCCAGGTTCGTCGGCACGCGGCTCGCGCGCAAACTGATACAACACAACCAATGCATGCGTATGGTGCGCCATCGATTGCGGCGGCGCGTTCATCGTCTCTTTCAGTTCGGCCATGACAACATCAATGCCGGACGCAAGCGTTGCCGTTTGCTTAGTGCGCAGGTCTTCTGCCAGTTGTGCGGTGTCCGGGTTAGTGATCGGCTGCGGCAGCAACATGCTGTCGCTGAGCGCGCACACGCCGACCTGCGAGGCGTCATGGTAATAGGCAAATGCTTTAACGTGATTGGCGCGTTCGGTGCGGTCGTCGGGTACTTCGGCGCGCTCTTTCTTGACCATGCCGTCGCGGATCACATCGAGCATCGCAGCGTAGGGCTGCATCGCGTTGATCAAGTTGTCGGGATTGTTGTCATCGCGATAACGTACCGCTTGCATCGGCGGCACCTGTGACAGATCGGCGCCCGTATCGCAGCGTGCCAGTCGTTCAAGCGGGAATGGCCCCTGGTGAACCGGTCGGTTTTTGTATGAAAAAAATCGCAATGTATTGACCTGAAGCCGCGCGACGCAACACGCCTGTGTTGGGCGCTGTTTAACGTCCCGCAACCCATGGTCGCAGCATTCGCTACTGTGTCGCAACGCTTTGCGGCGCTACCATGCGGTTTACCGTTATCGTCAGGAGCTAAACGGATGTCCGGAAACACTACGCGAGGCGCAACGCGCCGCCAGATGCTGCAAGCCGGAGCCGCGCTGTCGTTGGGTGCGGTGACTGGAGCGATGTCCGGCTGCCAGCGCACGCGACCGGTTATTCTGGATACCGACATCGGCGACGACATTGATGACACATGGGCGCTGATGATGTTGCTGCGCACGCCCGGTCTCGATGTCAAACTGGCGGTTGGTGACTATGGCAATGCGATTTACCGCGGCCGCTTGTTGGCGAAATTGCTCGACACGCTTGGGCGCACGGATGTACCGGTCGGTATCGGCGTCGGTCGCAAGGACGAGGCCGGGCAACAAAGCGGCTGGGTCGGCGACTACCAACTGGCGGACTATCCGGGTGTTGTGCACGAGGATGGCGTACAGGCGATCATCGACACTATCCACGCCTCGCCGGTGCCGGTGACGCTGGTGTGTATCGGGCCGGTGCCGAACATCGCCGAAGCGCTGCGACGCGATCCGTCCATTGCTGACAATGCGCGCTTCGTCGGCATGCACGGTTCGATCTATGTGGGTTACGACAATGCGTCTACGCCATCGGCGGAATGGAATGTGAAGACCGACCCGGCTTCGCTACAGGCGGTGTTCGCCGCGCCGTGGGATTGTACGATTACGCCGCTCGACACCTGTGGGCTGGTGGTGCTCGATGGCGAGCAATACGCGCAGCTGCATAGCAGCGATGACCCATGGTTAAAGACGCTGATGGACAACTACCGGATCTGGCTACCCGGTGCACCGTTTGTCGATCCGCAGCTCGATACGAGCAAGACAAGTACGACGTTGTTCGATGCGGTCGCGATTTGTTTGGCCGCCGATGATGCGCTACTGGAGATGCGTACGCTGCCGATTCGGGTGACCGATGATGGCTACACTGTCATCGACGCCGAACGCGGCAGGCCGGTGCATTGCGCCGTGGGTTGGCGCGACCTTGATGGGTTCAAACGGCTGCTCGTACGCACCTTGCTGCGATAGCTGCGTATCTGTTCAGGGTGCGTGTGCGCGCAGCAGTGCGTTTGACGTTGTTGAGTTTCTTAACAGATCTCGCGGCTAAAGCAGGCTATGGAACGTCATCACGTCGTTCAGCGCTGGGCGCAACAAACACCTGCTGCTGGCACAGCTGCGTCAGGCAGCTGCAGATTTTGCCAGCACGAGACCCGGTGCAAAGTAGCTGCTGACCAATGGCGCTTTGGCCAATTGATACAACAGCGCCGTGCGTTTCGGGTAAGGCTCGGCATAGTGCCACTGCTGCACCAGTTCGAGTTGCCCGATGCTGTGCAAGAAGTTCGCTGTGTCGCGCCGCGCGATGCCCCACGGCATCGGCGGTGTCTTGTAGCGTGGTGTTACGTAGAAGCCGTCCGGCACCAAGCGTTGCAGCACCGGCGGTACCGTGTCGAAGTACAGCCACGCATTGCGGAATCGCCGGGCGATCATCGATAGCAACCCGCGCACCTCGTCTTCGCGGAAATACATCAACAGGCCTGCGGCGGAGATGAATGGCGATGCGCCTTCAGGCACCGCATCCATCCAGTGCGCATCAAGCGCTGAACCTGCGATCAGCGTCGTGTTCGGATGCGATGGTAGCAAGCGCTCGCGCACAGCACTCGCCTCGGGCAGATCAACGCTAATCCAGCGTATTGCCTGGTCGTTGATGCGCCAACTTTGCGTCTCGAGCCCTTCACCGAGACACACGACGACGGCCGCGCCCGGCGTTTCGCGTCGATAGCGCCTGATCAGGTCGTCACTGAGACGCGCGCGGATGACCGGTAGCGCATTGGGCCAGCCGAATTTGCCACGAAAGTCATAGTCGATGCGCTTGACGAGATCAGCGGCCATTGGATCGTCAATGAGCGGCCGGCGGCGACGTTGCTCGGCGGCGCGATGCCACAAAATCCACAGCATCGTTTCTGGCACGCCTTCAAGGTGCAGCGCGCCCGAGCTGTCGTCACTCATCGGTGGTGTCATCGAGCGGGGCGACTTGGTCGAGCAGGCGGTTGTAGCGCTTCAGCGTACGGATCAGCTCGTCCGGCAGCATAGATTGCATAAACGGCTCGACCAGTGTGGCATTGAGCTTTGTGGCCACTTGTTCGTAGCAGGCCAGACCCCGCGCCGTCAGCGTCAGTGACGAGCGTCGTTTGTCACCGCGATCAGCGGTTTTCGTGATGTAGCCCATTTCGATCAATGAGTGCACTGCGCGGCTGACCAGCGTCTTGTCCATTGGTGTGATCGCCGTGACTTCGGCGCCGCTGCGCCCGGGTTTTTCGGCAACGGCGGCTAGCACGCGCCACTGGCTCTGGTTCAATTCGGCGACGCTTTTGACCACGCTCAGCGTGTAGCGGCTGACGCGGTCGGCCAGCACTGTTACCTGATAGGGCCAGAAGCTGTCTAACGCGATGATGGGCGGTTTTGTGCTGGTCATGCCCCTATGAAGCCAGAAAAAGGTTGCAATAACAACCAAAATTACTTAGTTTGACTGGCCGACTATTGATATCCGCATACGCTGAAGACCGCTATGGCAGATCTTTTTGAAAACCCAATGGGTTTGGACGGCTTCGAGTTCATC
>JBCBDU010000008.1:0-117499 GCA_038529355.1 Pseudomonadota bacterium | reverse complement strand
CTGAATCTTCGCCGCGTGGTTGACGGGACTAAAGGCATTTAATTGCGCTTCGTCACGGCCGATCACGCGCTCAAGATAACCCACGCCACCCCAGTTTTTCGGGATATCGCCGTCGGTATACATCAGGTTCAAATCATAGACACCCACGTAGCCAACCGTGCATTTGAGCAGTTCCGGCTCGCGGATCGCGAGCATGTAGGCGGCATAACCACCATAGCTTGCGCCGTACGCACACACTCTTGACGCATCGATTTCCGGTCGCGCCATCGCCCAGCGCGTCGCCGTCGCGATGTCATCGATCATTTTGCCGCCCCACTCGCGGTAGCCGGCGCGCATGAACTTGTCACCAAAGCCACCGCTGCCCCTCATGTTGACCTGCAACACCGCGTAACCGCGGTTGGCCAGCAGTTGCACGTCGCGATTGAACTCCCAAACGTCGGCGTATCCATGCGGCCCACCATGCGGATGCACAATCAACGGCGCTGGACCGTCACCATCGGGAAGCGTCAATCGCACCGGCAAATTCCAGCCATCTTCTGTGGTGACTTCGTCAACCAACATGGGACGCAGCAAGCGCGGATCAATCCACGACATGTTCGCCCAGAAAAACGATGCATTTTTGCTCGTCGTGTCGAAAATATAGTACTCGCCCGGATTGGTATCACTGGTGATGCGCAACATCAGTTCGTTGCCGCCCTGCGTGACGCTGGTGATATCCATCGAGCGCCCCTTGAAAGCCTTGGCGAGCTGCTTGTGGATCGCCGTCATCTTGCTCGCGGTCTCCGGGTAGTGGTAGCGCGGCTTGTTGCGCATGGATTTTCCCGCGGCGATTTCGCCGCTTTCCGGATCAACGAGCCAGCTGTAGATGTCGGCATCAAGATCGGTGAAGACCGGTTCAAACGTTTTGGTCGCGAAATCGAGCCGAAAAATGTTGCGAAACTCCTGACTGCCGTAGCGACCGGACAAGAACGCTGCCGTGCCCGCCTCGTTGATACCTTCAACGATCATCTCCGCACCCGAGAAATCGAATACGTCATCGAGCGGTTGCCACGGCGCATCGTCGCTTGCACGATAGGCGCTGGACCAGTAGCCATCGGCCTTCTGGTAAGTGACGAATCTGATGCTGCCATCTTTCGTGGTATGTGGCTCGGCGCTGTTGAACGACAACGCCTCCACTTTTTTCTTGCGGCCGGTGTAGACATTCAGCCGATGAACGGTTGGTGCGCTCTCACGATTGTCGTACCAATCGCGGCCAATCTGAACCCACGGATACTCGATCACCAGAATGTGTTTGTCGTCGTTCTCCAACCGGTCAACCAGCTCAAAGCTCGAGCGGTCGCTTTCCTTCGATTTGAATCTGGAGGCGGTCGTGCTGTTCGAGGCACGGTAGCCCACCAATCGCTCCTGATCCGTGCCGTCAAAATTGATTGCGTAAAGCTCACCAGTCGAGACTGGTCGATCCAGATCGAAACGCTCTTGCGCATAGGAAAACACCAGACGCTCGTCATTGACCCATTCCACGCTGTGAATGGCGTTGTTGTCGCGCGTGCGTATGCCGCCAACCAGGTCGCCGGACGCCCGATCAACGATAACCACAACGACCTTGTCATTGACCTGCGCTCTGGCCGCCAGCCGTTTGCCCGACGGCGATAACGACACGTCCAGATAGTCACCAGATCGCGCGAAGTACTCGAGGGGTAACGGTTCGGCGAGCGCACCTGCTGTTGCCGTGAACAGGCACATCAGCATTAGTGAACGGATCATGTATTTCTCCCTTAGCGTTTTTATATTTATGCTCAAACACACACCCTGGCGTGAGTATAGCAAACGCATCTGTGATTGTTTTCCCACGATTATCGTCATAGGTTGGACAAAGCAGCGCCCTCGAACCACACTGCGCCGGGTGCCGCAGCAATCTGGATGTGCGGTCGTCATCAGGAGTTTTTCGTTTTGCGCGTAGTAAACCTGCTGTTTATGACCACACTGGCAGCTGCCGCCGGCTGCAGCCTGCACAGTGCGCAGAACAGCGCTCAATCACCCGCATCAATCAGCCCGCAAGATCCAATGCGTTTCCTGAACAGTGAGCTGCTGGCGCCGCCCCTGCTACCTGCCGATCTGGGAGCGCAAAGCGCCAACTGCGCCATTCGCAGTCAGCCGGCCAGCGAACGCTATAAAACCCATAGCGCCGTTAAATACGACCAATCGGGTTGGGAACATCGCATTGCCGCTGACTGGCGCTACTTCGATGCGCCGGCCAGCGAGGGCTGGCTGACAGTGATCGACTTTCGCAAGGTCGGCGACCAACTGGCCTATCGCTATCTCGCCAACGACAACAGCCATAACAGCCTGTACGAACCGTGGAGTTCATCGAAAATATTTGCATTTACCGCAGCAGTCGCGACGCTGCGGCAGCACGGCATCGGCGCAGATGCATCGGTCGGCGGGATTACGCTGCGCGATATGGCTACCAGTATCAATAGCTACGCCAAAGCCGGTAACGCGAACGGTAATTCGAACGCGATTGCGACGTACTTGCTAAACATCGCCGGGCGAGACTTTGCAACATCGCTGTTCCACGATGCCTGGTTGAAGCTTGGCAACACGCAGGTGCGCTTTCGCGGTGCTTACGGCCCAACGGCGCTCGACCCGGGCACTAACGAATTCGTATCCCGCGATGGTGACAAGCGCTATACGCCGCCGGTGTTTGTCGACGCTGGCAAAGATCCGGGCTACCTGCCCTATCGATGCACGCAATGCGGCACCGATGGCAACAAGGCAATGACGGCTCTGGCACAAACTGAATGGCTCAAGCGCCTTGCAAGCCACGACCGCGAACCCGCGACGCGTCACCCGCAATTGACGCGCGCCGACGTCGAGACTTTGTTGTATGGCGGATCTGAACTACCCCCGGGCAGCACCGGCGGTATGCTTACGGGCATCTCCGTCTTGCTGCCGAACGCACTGGCACAGGCACTGCAACCGCAGACAACGCAGGCTGCAGCCACCACGCTGGATGGACTGACGCATGGTCGTTGGCGCGTTTATCAGAAGGTCGGCTGGGGACCGAGCGAGACGCGCGGAACCTCCGAACTGGTCATGCTCGCGCATGTGTGCCTGCCAAACGTTGGCGGCACCGGCAGAGAGTTCACGCTGCTCGCGCGCACAAGCGTACCGGGCGACGAGATCGACGAAAGCGGCGTCGGCCGCGCCGGGTTAAAAATGCGCGACCTGTTGAACCGATCGCTACCAGCACTGCTCGATAACAGCAGTGCACACCAGCAGGAAGAGGCGCAATGAATGCACCCTCGCGGCAACGTCAACGCTGCATGTGCCGCTTGCGCCAATGGCAGCGGTCTGCGCGACCGCTGCGCGCCTTATCTGCACTGGCATGCGTCAGCATCCGCTGTCGCGCAAGCGCCAATGACCAAAGCTGACATGCACGGTTACTCCGGCAAGCCCCTCTATCTGAAGTTGGGACTTATGCCTGGCATGCGTTGCCTGGTCATCAACGGACCTGCCAACTATCTGCAGTTAGTCGATGGCGTATCACACGTGCGCATCAGCAATCGCTTGCGCGGCGCCGATGTCGTGCACTTGTTTTGCCCGACACGTCGTGTTCTTGAGCAACGTGTTCAACCTGCGCTCGAACGCGTCGCAGACCCTGGTGCGCTTTGGGTGTCATGGCCGAAGAAGACGTCACCGTTATACAAGGACCTGACGGAAGGCATGCTACGCGAAGTCATTCTGCCCACCGGATGGGTGGACGTGAAAGTGTGCGCGGTCGATGCACACTGGTCAGGTTTGAAGTTTGTTCGGCGCAGGCGCTGAATCATGCGTGCAAGCCGCAAGACAAACACCAATGGGCAACAGATTGCTGTGAGGCGCGCTGGCGCCGCCTGGTGTTGGCGAACACTGGCAAGCGTCGCTTGACGCTCTGTTAGACTTTGACCAACCGGAGGTCAACACCGTGTCGAATCCGCAACCGACTGACGCACTCGACGAACTGCCGTTCGCAGCGCCGTGCAAAACACTGCAGCTAAGCGCACCGTTGCGGTGGCTTGGCGCAGGTTGGCGCGATTTCCGTATCGGTTGGCGCGCCAGTTTGGTCTATGGCATGGCGATGGCTATCCTCATTGCCTTGTCTTGTGCCGCGGCCTGGCAGTTCGGCAGCTATACGTTTGTGTTTGCGATGCTGGGCGGTTTCGTGTTTGTCGCGCCATTATCGTGCACGGGCCTCTACGCAATCAGCGCGCAGATCGAGCGGAATGAACCGGTGTCGCTGCGGCGCGCGTTGCGTGCTGGTTTTCGACGCTATCTCGGCAATGAGATGGTATTCGCCCTGATGCTGCTGGTGCTGTTTCTGGTCTGGGCCCGTGCTGGCGCTTTGGTGCACGTGTTTTTCCCGGCAAACAGCGATGCGGGTTTGTCCGAGTTTGTTGTTTTTCTCGGTATCGGCACCGCTGTCGGAGCGGTGTTTGCTGCGCTGACCTTCTCAGCCAGCGCATTCGCATTGCCAATGATCGTACACCGACGGGTAGATGCAGTAACTGCCGTCGTCACGTCGGTTAACGCGGTGCTGCGTAACAAGCGCGTGATGGCGGTTTGGCTGCTCGTCGCGGTGCTGGGGACAGCGCTCGGCATTGTTACCGGTTTCGTGCCACTCGTTGTCATCCTGCCAGTGATTGGACACGCCGCATGGCATGGCTATCTCGAAACCATCGATGCCAGCGGATTTCCACGCCACTCTGCCGGTGTGACGGCGCAACCGCGAAGTGCCAAAACACAATAGCTAGTTGGTTGTTGCAACACGACACGACACGATTATGCAAGCGTAACGAAATAAAAGCACAAGCCTTGCGGTCTATTGGAACATCACATCGCGCTACCGAGTCACCGTTATGCAAACCTTCCGATCTATCGTTGCTGTCCTCCTCTTACTGAGCTCCTCGTGGGCGCACGCAGAGCCTGCGAATCCGGCCATCGGTGGCTACAGCCCAGTGTCCTACTTCACCGAGAATGCCGCCGAACGCGGCGATCCTGCGTTCAGCGTCGTGCATAACGAGCAATTGTACTATTTGACGTCAGCCGATCAGGTCGAGCTGTTCAACGCCAACCCGGATCGCTACCGGCCGCGCCACCGCAGTTGCTCCTACTCGTTAGCACTGGGTCGGGTGATGGACCTCGATCCAACCAATTTCAAAATCATTGACGATACGCTGTTACTGTTTCACAAATCCGAGGACAAGGATGCGCGTCTGGATTGGGAGCAGTCCAAACTCAGCGACGAGGAATTACTGCGACGCGCCGACGCGAATCTTTTTCTGGTGCGCTTTTAACGAATCGCTTTGCGACCGGGCGAGACTTGCGGCAATGCCCCCTCGCGATGCAGCAGCTTGCGTTTTGTATCTACACCCCAACGGTACCCAGACAGCTTGCCATCGCTGCGAATCACACGGTGACACGGTACGCTGATCGCAACAGGATTGTTCGCGCACGCCTGCGCAACAGCACGATGCGCAGTTGGTGCACCAATCGCGTTGGCGATTTCCGCGTAGGTTCGCGTTTCACCAATCGGTATGCGCTGCAACGCCGCCCACACTTTGTGTTGGAACACAGTGCCACGCACATCCAGCGGTAATGCTGGTGCAGACGCTTGCGACGGACTTTCGATATACGCGCATACCTGCGCAACCATTGCGTCGAACGCCGCATCACCACCGATAATGGTTGCGCTTGGGAAACGATCCTGCAGATCCTGCAGCAGCATGTCAGCATCCACACCCAACTGTATGCTGCACACGCCGATTGACGTTGCTGCGACGGCGAGCTCACCCAGCGACGTGCGCGCAATGGCGAAACGAATGGTGCAGCCGCGACCGCCATCGCGATACGCGGACGGCGACATGCCAAGGCGCGTGCGAGACTCTTCGTAGAAACGGCTCGCGGTGTTATAGCCCGCGTCAAACACCGCGTCCATAACAGTGGCGCCACGCGACAACTCAGCGCGCACCTTGGCGGCACGACACTCAACGGCGTAGGCCTTGGGCGTCAGCCCGGTCACCTTCTTGAAACGGCGGTGTAACTGGTGCGGACTCATCGCCGACGCCTGCGCAAGGCTCGACAGATCCGGCATCTGTTCAGACGCCTCAATAAGTCGGCACACGCGGGCAACCAATGCTGCAATAACGTCGCCATCGTGCGTTGCGGATGGTGTATTCATCGTTGCTACCCTGCCCCTGTCGTCTCGAATCCAGATGGCAGTATTGTAGGGTCATGGTTGCCGCGCGCCTCCTGTTTCTTGCGGCGTCGGTGCGTCAGCTTCACGACTTGCGCGCTCGAGACGTTGCAGCACGTCAAACAAGAACGCGGTGTTCAGGCTGAACATGACCAAACCGTTCGCGGCGATGAACCCTGACAACAATTGCCAACGCTCACTGAGCAACACATCGCCGAAACCAAGGGTGGTCGCCGAGACAGTCGAAAAATAGATGGCTTGGCGGATGGTGTCGAATTCACCAAGCCAAAAAAACAGTAACGCCCACATCCATAGCGCAGCGCTGATGGCCGCCATTAGCCACAGCGCCAACGAACTCAGCAGCACAATCATGCGCAGCAGCATGTTGACGTTGACCAGGCGCGGGCCGAACCGATTCATCGCAGCGATAGCTGTCGCAATGAATACTGATTCGACAACGACAGTGAGCAACATCATCATTGACCCCAACGCAAGCGTTGTAAACATACCGCCAATCTCCCGTCAGTTCATCAAGGCACGGCGAACATTCCCGTTACGCCAAAACCGAGTGCTTCCCCTGTCCTATGCAGCTAGACTAATCGGATAAGAGTCAGCCACGGTGTTCGGCACGCCATTCAGTGGCGCTTACTGCACCGTTGCTCGTTGCCAGCATCATAGTCGCATCAGGAGGCCTCATGATACCGAGAATGATCATCGCTTTGTTGACACTAACGAGCTTGGTGGGGTGTGCGCACCAGGTTCGACCCGCGCAGACCAACGGCGTGCTGATGCAGCGCAGTGCCCATAGTGTCGACCGCACAGTTGCGCAGCTGGAACAGATCCTCAGCGCAAAAGGATTCACTGTTTTCGCCATCGTTCGACATGCCAACGGAGCTGCGTCGGTCGGCCAGACGTTGCGGCCTACCACCGTAGTCGTGTTCGGCAATCCAGCCGTTGGCACGCCACTGATGCGTTGTGCCCAGTCAGTCGCCCTGGACTTACCTCAAAAGATGCTGATCTACGAGGACGACGACGGCAGCGTCTGGCTAGCGTACAACGATCCCGCTTACCTGTTCGATCGTCACACGATCAGTGGCTGCGATGCCTGGTTGGCAAAGATCGACAGCGCGCTGTCGGGAATCGCGAGCGCGGCCACGACACGGTTGCCCGCCCCTTGAACGCCATTAGCGCTGAGACAAGTCGCAGCACAATATCCGCCTGTGTATTGCTGTTATCGCCGCGCAGGACTACACGCGCAGCGTTTGTGCCGTTGCCGCGTCAGTCCCTGCATCTTGGACTGCGCGCCAGATCCAACTAGTCGAGTCCCGCTTCGGCGGCTATCAGCAGCAACGCTGCCCATTCGCTTTGCAATGTGTTCGTGTCTTGCCAAGACTCATTCAAAGCATGGGCGTTGCGGCTGATGCCGCCTCTGGAGATCGTCACGGCCGGGATATTGGCTGCGATCGCAACGTTCGCATCGGTTGAAGAGGCGCTCAATTGGGGCTCGATGCCCGCAATGCGTAGCGCAGACATTGCGCGTTGAATGAGGCCTAGCGTGACATCCTGCGTACCTGCCGGACGGCGGCCAACCGACGTGACACTGACCGTCAGCGGGTCGCCCTTCGAGCGCGCCGCATTCTGCTCGTCGAGCGCATCTGCCACGGCAGCCCGCAGCGCGCTGTCGAGCGCTTGCAGGCTATCGGCGTCTGCGCTGCGCATGTCGACCTCCATCCAGCTCTCGAACGCAATGGCATTTATCGCCGTTCCGCCGCCAATGCGACCAACCGAATACGTCGCTTTGACATCAGCTGCATCGACAATGGCGGCCGCACGTTGCGTGAAACCAGCGATTGCGTCGGCGAGCGCATGATGCGGATTGCCGCGCCCAAACTGGCCGTAGGAATGACCACCAGGGCCGACAAACGTCACTCGATAGCGATTTGAGCCGACCGCCGTTGTCACCAACCGGTTTGTCTGGCCACCATCGATGGCGATCAGCGCATTGATCGCGCGCGCCTCGTCAGCAATCACTGCCCGCATACCTCTTAAGTCACCCAAGCCCTCTTCGCCGACAGAGCCAATCAGCAGCAGATCGTCTTGCAATGTCACACCGGACTTGACGATAACCTCGCCCAGCGCCAATAGCATCGCAACCCCGCGCGCGTTGTCGCCAACACCAGGTGCACGATAAACGTCACCGTCACGCTTGACCTTCACATCCGTTTCGATCGGGAAAACGCTATCGAGATGGGCAACGACGGCTACGCGGCGCGCGCCGATCTGACCCCGAATCCGCCCTATGACATTACCCGTAGCATCGCTCTTAACATCGTCGACTCCTGCCTCGCGCAGCATCGAAGTAAAAAGCGCAGCACGATTGTCCTCGGCGAACGGCGGCGCCGGTAATTCAGTCAGTTGTACCATTTGGGCGTTGGTCTTCTCCCGCCTCAGTTGCAGATTACGGCGCGCATCCTGCAGGGCCACCGATTGCGCGATCCGCTGCACCTGCTCCACTACGTCATGGTCGATAACGACCTGTGCAACCGCTAGAGGCGGCAGCGCGCAAAAAAAACCCAGTGCCAGGACCTTGACAATGCTTTTACATAACGCTGACCTATTTGACATCACCGTCGGCGACTTAATCGGTGCACGTCGCGCCCGGTCGCGCCGGCTGCTGGCCGCACAGAAGTTGGCGACTGGCTCTGAGCTTGGTTTTTCGGCTATTTTTCTGTGATTTATAACTTTGATCAATTCCCGTACTTTGGTTCTTCGCATCTGGTAACTTCTTGTTTTAGGGGATATAAGCGCATTTTTTGCTGCGACACTATTTGTGACCTGTGCACGTCGCAAATGCTGCTGAATTCAGGATAATACGTGATGAAGGGAAGACCTCACTGGAATACGCGAATGATAGCTGTCCATACGACCGACAAACCGCGAGCGCATCGGGCTGCCCAACCGCGCCGGGTGCGCGGCTACACCATTCTGGAACTGATGTTGGCAATCGGTATCGTTGGCGTCATTGCCGGTTTTGCTGTGCCGTCTTTTTTGTCGACAGTCCGAATCAACCGGACAGTTAGTGCGAACAACGATTTAGTGTCAGCAATGGCGCTGGCGCGTTCCGAAGCGATCAAGCGCGGTTCGCGGGTCACCGTATGCCCTAGCCCGGATCAGCTCAGCTGCAACAACAGCGGGCTCTGGGAACAAGGCTGGATCGTATTCGTTGATCCAGCTAATCCGGGCGTGGCTGACGTAGGCGAGGAGATCCTGCGTGTCTGGCTGCCGCTAGAGGGTGGCACAACGATTCGCGCCGGCGGCGCATTCGCGAATTTCGTCTCCTTCATCGCCAGTGGCGAGACGCGCGGTGGCGCAGGCAACACCGACAGTTTTAGCGTTTGCGACCAACGAGCCGTGGCCGCCGATGGTCGAACAATCACCGTGGGCTTAATTGGTTACGCCAAAACTGCCAAGGGAGCCCTCGCATGTCCATAACGTGCCTACCCGCCAGCCACACGCGACAACAACGCACACAGGGCGGCTACACACTTCTTGAGGTGCTGGTTGCGGCGCTGCTGTTGACGACGGGCCTGATTGGCCTGGCCACGATGCAAGTGAACGGTACACGCTTGAACAACAGCTCATATCTGCGCAGCCAGGCAACGATCCTCGCCTACGACATCGTTGATCGTATGCGCGCGAACATTGTCGATGCGCGAGCCGGGGCCTACGATATTGCGGTGGGCGCTGCAACACCTGCAGCGGGTGCAGATGTACCGTCGATCGACCTGTTCCAGTGGCGCACTGCCATCGAATATAACCTGCCGGGCGGCACAGCCGGTGTTGTCCGTCTGCCTGGCGCTGCGCCAGACGTGCCTTCGCGCTTTCAGATTACGGTGCGTTGGGTCGACGACCGAAACGTCGGCAACACCGTTGACTTCACCATTACCACTGACATTTGATTATGGCGAACAAGAACACAGGCTATACGCTCATCGAGCTGATGATCGCACTGACCATCGGTGCGTTCCTGACCGGTGGTTTGCTGCAGCTCTATATCGGTAGCAAGAAGAGCTACAACACGCAGTCCGTTTTAACTGAGTTACAGGAAGTCGGCCGGTTCAGCGTTACGTCGATGATCAGCGACATCCGCATGGCAGGGTTCATGGGTTGTGGCGATGCCAATCAGGTCGTCAACGTACTCAATAACGGCGCGCTCAACTGGGAATTGAATGTCGCGCAACCGTTGCGCGGTTTTGAAGGCGCAATTGCAGGGTTCCCCGCAGATTTCGCGGCGAGTGTCGTTCCGGGCACAGACGCACTGATTGTCGTACGCGCTGTTCCGGATGATGACTATGTTGTGCTCTCGCATGTCCCCGCAACCGCCACCATTACGCTTAAGGGTCCGCACGATATTCAACAGGGTGACGTGCTTGCGATTACCGATTGCCTGAATACCTCTGTGTTCCAGATGACCAACGCCAATCCCGCGAATACGGCAACGACGATCGTGCACACTGCCGGTGCAGGCGCTCCGGGCAACTGCACGACCGGACTAGGTAGCCCGCTGGATTGCTCAACTGCCGCCGGCACGCCGTATCAGTACGACACCGATTCGTTCGTGATGCGCCTGACTGCAAGAGCCTATTACATTGGCGTCGGTGCATCCGGTCGCAATGCTTTATTCCGGATGGACTTGAATCGTAACGGCACACTCAATGCACCGGTTGAACTGGCCGAAGGTGTGGTCGACATGCAACTGGTCTACGGTCTTGATCCTACCGGCGATGGTGCCGTCGATGCCTATCAGGTGAGCTCCGCATTCGCGGCGCCGGCTGATTGGAATGCGGTTCTCAGCGTACAGATCAACTTGCTGCTCGAGTCAGGGCAAGACAACATCGCTGACCAAACACAAACCTACGTGCTCTTCGATGGCACGCCGGGCAGTGCGCTGCCCGTTAACCCGGGTGATCGGCGTTTGCGTCGGGTCTACTCGGCGACTACCGCGATTCGCAACAGGGCAATCCTATGAAGTATCTCAGGCACGGATATGCAAGCGCGCGGCAACAGCGCGGCGTTGTCATGGTGATCGCGCTCATTGCTCTGCTGTTGATGTCACTGGTCAGCACCAACGCGATGCGCACGTCAACGATGCAGGAAAAAATCTCGGGCAATTTGCGCGATCAGGACATTGCGTTCCAGGCCGCCGAAGCCGCGTTGCATGACGCCGAACGATACCTTAACGGCATCACAACGCTCGCCGAATTTGATAACACGACGGGCCTGTATCGAACGGGCGACGCACCCGACGTCTACGGTGCGTGGCCGGTTACAGCGCGGCTATTTACCGGTGGCGCTTTTGGCGCGCTCGCTGATACTCGTAGCGCACCTCAGTACATTATCGAAATTCGCGGCACGGTCGATGAATCCGCCAACGCATCACTGAACCTCAGTGGCGGCTACGGCGTCAGCAGCGGTGCTGGCGATGTCTACATTTTCAAAATCCACGCACGTGGTACCGGCCTGACCGACAACTCGCAGGTCGTCTTAAGAACCAATTTTGCACGTCGCTTCTAAGCGAGTTTGCCAAGAAAAACGCACCAAGGTGTTTTCAGTTATGAATACTCGAATGACCACAGTCTGCACGACCCTATTCAGTGCCCTGCTTTTGATGGCAACGGCGTCCAGCGCTCAGGCGCAGCTAGCGCTGTCGGACTCGCCACTGTTCCTGTCGGATGCTGTTGAGCCTAACGTTATCATGGCGCTGGACGACTCCGGCAGCATGGATTTCGAAACACTGATGCCAACCAACGATGGCGCGCTGTGGTGGAACTCGGTCGACGGGAGTTTCGTCGGCCGCGATGTCAACAACAACCCTGTTCCGGGCGTGATCAACTTCAATACAACTGGTGGCTCGAATGTCACCTGGACGAAGTACGTCTATTTGTTTCCGAACGGCTGTTGCGATACCGGCGCCCGCCGCACATTGGGTGGCGGCCATTTCCCGATCCCGCCAACCGATGAGTTCGGGTTTGTTCGCAGCCCTGACTACAACCGCGGCTACTACGATCCAAGCATCGACTATCTGCCATGGATCAGCAACGGCGCCCGCACCTTCACGGACATCAATCCGCTAAACGCCCCGTATGACGCAATCGCCGATACGGCAACCCGTACGCTGAACCTGACCGCTAACGTGGGTCCAGCGCCAGACAACAATTGGCGATTCCTGGTTTTGCCCGGAATGATCAACAATGCCGGCACGGTGCAACCCGGCACGTTCCCGTTTGGAGCGGTGTTCGAGGACTTTAACTACTTTCCTGCGACCTACTACATCACCGACACGACGTTAACGTCTGTATTGAACGGCACCATCGTTGTCTGCAGCGCCCTGCCGAACCCTGCTAACTATGAGTTGTTTCGTGATGCGTTGGCAGCCGGCACCGTCGCTGGCACGGCCGATGCAATTGGGCCGGATGGCGCCTGTCTGCGACGTATCGAGATCCGCCCGGCACCTGCTGGCCCTGCGGTGTATCCGTCCGGTCGCACCTACGCAGAAGAAATCCAGAATTTCGCCAACTGGTTCACCTATTACCGCAAACGTCATCAGGCGCTGCGCGGCGGCATCACACAAGCCTTTAGCGAGATTGATGGCGTTCGCGTTGGCACATTCCGCATCAATAACCGCAATACGGTCACCATGCGCAGCCTGACCACCGATCGCGTCGACGTACTCGAAGATATCTACACGTCGCGTGGTACTGGCGGCACGCCGTTGCGCGAATCGTTAAACCACCTGGGTGAGCAGTTCGAGCGCACCGATGCCAACAAGCCGATCATCGCCGCCTGCCAGAAGAACTATGGCATTGCGTTTACGGATGGTTTTGCCAACAACTCTAATTTTAACTTCATTGGTAACGTCGATGGTGGCGAAGGCGCGCCGTATGCGGATACGCACACGGGCACGCTTGCGGATATCGCCATGGAGTACTACGAGAACTTCACGCCGCCCGGCGGGTTTGCGAGCGGTCAGGTGCCTGTACCTGCTGCCTGTGCGAACGTCACGCCGGATCCAACGCTGGACTGCAAAGACGACCTGCATATGTCCACATGGGCCGTCACCCTGAACGCGCAAGGCACAATTTTTGGTGTCACCCGCAACTCAGCGACGGACGCCTTTCTCGCACCGCCGATCGTGTGGCCACCACCGTTCACGCAACGCAGTCCGCTGATGGTTGACGATTTGTATCACGCTGCGGTTAACGGTCGCGGCGACATGCTCAACGCACGCACACCGGCCGAAATCGCAACGCAGATGTCGCGCGTACTGGCAACGGTTGTCGAAACCGAAGGTACGGCGTCTGCGGTGACGTTTAACACCGGCCTGCTGTCCAGCGATAGTCTCGTCTATCAGGCCAAGCTGGATTCGGAAGACTGGAGCGGATTTTTGACAGCGAGCGAACTTGACCCGGTAACCGGTGATGTTTCCGCCACCATCCGTTGGGATGCAGCAGATCTTTTACCTGCTCCGGGAGCCCGCCAAATTTCAACCTTTGATGCCGCTGCCAATGTCGGTGTACCGTTCCGTTCAGCGGCAGCATTGCCTGCCAACCAGCAGGCGGATCTGAACACCAATCTACCGACCGGGCGCAGCGCACAGGACCTGCTGGATTATCTGCGCGGTGATCGCGGCAATGAAGGCGAAGATCCTGGCGATTTCCGTGAGCGCTCTGCGCGCACGGTTCTGGGCGACATCGTGCATTCCGGTCCGGTACTGGTTGCAGAGCCCTCAAGCAACTGGCCATCCGTTGCACCATTCCCGGGCGGCGCCAACGCGTATACTGACTTTCAGCTTGGCGCAACTGCCGCGCGCCGTGAGGCAGTCTACGTGGGCTCGAACGATGGCATGCTCCATGGTTTCTGGGCCGACGTAGATCAACCTGGCTCAGGCGAAGAGTTCATGGCCTACATGCCGAACATGCGCTTTAGTGCGACCAGTGGTGAAGGCTTGCACGAGCTGGCAAATCAGAATTACGTGCACCAATACTTTACCGATCTGACACCGGCGATCACGGACGTTTACGTCTCTAGTCGCGTTGACGCAAGCCCATCATGGCGCACCGTTCTGATGGGTGGCATGCGCGGCGGCGCTCGCGGGTTCTATGCACTCGATATCACCGACCCCACAGCCATGTCTGAATCTGACGCGGCGAATTACGTATTGTGGGAGTTCACAAACTCGGACGATAACGATCTCGGCTACACGTTCAGCGAACCGACGATCGCATTGATGAACGATGGTCGTTGGGCCGCTGTGTTCGGAAACGGCTATAACAATCTCGGCTCCGGCCGCGCTGCATTGTTCATTGTCTATCTTGACGGTGGTCTGGACGGTACATGGACGCTCGGTAGCGACTATCGCAAGATTATTCTGCCGGCGAACAATAATGGGCTTTCCACGCCGCAGTTGGCTGACCTCGACAACGACGGTGTTCCCGATCGTGCTTACGCCGGAGACTTGCGCGGCAACATGTGGGCTTTCGATCTGAGCAGCACCAACGCAAACTCTTGGGACAGCGCCTATCGCGCGGGCTTTAACCCAAGGCCGTTGTTCCGGGCGCGCAATAACAATGGCGACCTGCAGGCGATCACCAGCAAACCGGTACTCGCACGGTGCCCGTTCGACAACAGTGTCGTGCCCGACGTCATGGTGCTGTTTGGTACCGGTCAATACTTGACTGAAGGCGACAAGACCACCACCGAAACGCAAACGTTCTACGGCGTTTGGGATCGAGGGGATAACGAGCTTGATCGTGGTGATTTGCTCGAGCAATTTGCCAATGATCCGAGCCTGACTTTCGATACGACGCAACTGCGTATTCCAACGGATTTCGATTTTGATCCGCTCAGTGTGACCGGTTGGTATATGGACCTGCCTGAAGCTGGTGAGCGCGTCGTGTCAAATCCGCTGGTGCGCGGCGATATTGTTTTCTTCAACACGATTGTCCCCGATTCCGGTGACCCATGTGTTGTTGGTGGCGGTGGCTGGTTGATGTCGATCAACGTATGCGATGGCGGTCGTCCTGATGAGGCCGCGTTCGATTTGAACCGCGACTTTGTCATTACCAACGGTGACCTGGTTGCCGATCCGACATTGACCGACGGCGACGGCAATCCGCTGCGCAGCGCACCGGGCGGCGAACGATTCAACGCATCGGAAGGCTTGCCGTGGCAGTCATCCATTCTGGGTGATAGACAGTACACGCCAGGTAGCACCGGTAACATCGAAACGCGCGCAATCAGCGTTGGCGGAGATTTGCTCGATGGTCGCCTGTCCTGGGAGCAAATCATCAATGAATAGCTTAGCGATGAAGCAACGCGGCATGACGCTGATCGAGCTGCTCCTCGTGATCGTCATCCTTGGCATTATCGTCAGCATTGCACTGCCGGGTTATCAGGACAGTGTTCGCAAAGCACGACGTGCGGACAGCCAGGCTGTCATGCTCGAGTTGGCGCAGTGGATGGAGCGGTTCTATACCGAGAACGGCCGCTATGACCAGGATCGGGCCGGTGCTGCTGTTGCGCCACCGCCGATACTGCTGGCATCTCCGCGCGAAGGCACGACGATTTTCTACAATATGGTTGTCGCCACACCGGATGATCAGAGCTTCACGATAACAGCCACGCCCAATGGCGGACAGGTTGGCGACAAGTGCGGCAACCTCACGCTCAACCAAGCGAGCACGCGCGGGGTCAGTACGAGCGTACCTGTGTCTGAATGCTGGTAAATTGACCGAACGGGTTTTGCATCGGATTGGCGTTTTTTGTGGCGCTAACCCCGGAAGGTTACCGTCCTACCTGCGAGCGGCGAGTGAGCTGGGTTCCCTGCTCGGCTCACAGCGCATCGAACTGGTCTACGGTGGCTCCTCGAAAGGTCTGATGGGCGCCGTCGCCGACGCGGCACTGGCGGCGGGCGGCGCGGTTACCGGCGTCATTCCGGCCTCATTAGCCGATCGCGAAATCGCCCACGAAGGGCTAACAACACTCGACATCGTTGATTCAATGCATGCTCGCAAGCAGCGCATGGCGGAGCTCGCCGATGCCTTCGTGACGCTGCCCGGTGGCTTCGGCACACTTGATGAGACATTTGAAATTCTGACGTGGACGCAAATCGGTGTGCACCGCAAACCGTTAGGCTTGCTTAACATCGACGGCTTCTTCGATACGCTGCTGGCGTTCGCTGATGAACAGGTCGCCCAAGGGTTTGTGCAAGCGAAACACCGCGACATGCTGGCTGTAGCCGATCAGCCGGAGGCGCTGATCGCGACCCTGCAGTCACTGTCACTGCCAGAGACACGAGCCTGGCGCGACTAACTGACTCGCTGCATGAGCTCACGATGTCGTCGCGCGGTGGCGACCGGTGCCTCGAACATTGGGATGTGCCCTTTGCCTGGCAGGATCATCAATTCGCTGTCACTAATACTGTCGGCGAAGACTTCAGCGCAACTGACGTCAATCACTGCATCCTGATCGCCCCAAACGACTAGCGTCGGCACCACAACGCTTGCCAAAGCCAATTGTAGTTTGTCTTCTTGTTGCGCATGCGCCATTTGCCAAAACACTTCGTCCTGAATCTGCTCGCGCAGCAAGTTCCTCTCGATGGCATAGCGGCGCACGAACCTGGGCACAAACGGTGGTTTGGGCGCGAGCATGTTCATCACCTGACGGAACTCGGTGTCGTTGCGCATCTTCAGCACATTAGTTCCGGCTTCAGCTTGAGTTTGAACGATTGACGCCTGTCGTCCAAACACGCCGGCCGGATTCATCAAGGTCATGCTGCTGAGTAGCTGTGGATGATCAACGGCGAGCCAGCTGGCGATATAACCACCCATCGAGCTGCCGGCAACATGCAACTGCGTCAGTCCGAGACCGTGGCAAAACGCGGCGACGCGTGCCGCCTGCACTCTCGGTGTGTAGTCATGACCGGATACTTGCTCACTGTCACCAAACGGCGGCAGATCGAGTGCGATCACGCGATAGTCAGCAGTCAACAATCGGCCATAGCCTAACCACGAATCCTTGTCTGCACCGAAACCATGGATCAACAAAACGATGGGTTTCGGCGCATCATGCGGGTTTAGGCTATCAATAAAATGCCACTCGAATCCGTCGACCATGACGGTAACGGCGCGAAATCCACACAGGTAACGAGCCGCACGCATGCAGGCACGGGTCGCCTGCGCCGGATTCGTGTTGGCGTATACATACAGCCCAACCAGAATAACCAGCAACAACAAAAACATACCCATTCAGCGAAGCTTAAGAAACGCGCTGCACGTTGCGATCATGCAGACCGGTCGAGCATGATTTGTTGCTTGCGGGCAATCGTCACCAGTTTGTCTTCATAGCGCTCCAGGATCTGATCCAGTTCGCGGCTGATCCTGGTCTGTGTGCGAATCTTTTCAATCGTCGGCCATGTCGCACGCTCGCCCATGCGTACCAAATCGAGAATCTCGCGTAGCGAACGCGCAGACAACAAACGCAGCGGATTAAAACTGCGCGTCTCAGGCAGAATGTTGATATCACCCGTGTAGGTTTGCGACAACACGGAACCGTACGTATTGATCAGGCGATTCAAACCAAACTGGCGCCCCAGCGGTTTTTGAATCACGCGAGCTGCGGCCAATGACCAGTCTTTCGCGGTACGCAAACTGGTTTGGCGCACGATATCCCAGATCTTCTGGCTGCCTTTGTATTCACTGATAAACGGCAACACCAGCGGATTGGTTTGACTGACAATCGAATGATTGACGCCATACAAACGCGACAACCGCTTCAGCGGCAAGTCCTCTGCGACAGAACCGTCAACCCACTTGCGCGACGCAAGATAGCGTTGCCGTTTGCCGTTAGAATTGCGCGCGGCCAACGAGACTGGCGGATAAACACCAGGGACCGCGCACGACGCCATCACCGCCTCGCGAATCATGACGTTGGGCGATGTAATCGCATTGAGCAAGCGCGACGCCTGATGATGCTCAACCGGAGCGACAGAAATATTGATATGCCTGTTGCTGTGTTCGTACGCTTCCTGGAACGTCATGTCCGGCACCAGCCGTTCGATCGCTTCCCAAACCTGTTCGGCTGGCATTCTGCTGCGCGAGAACGGCGCCCAGCGGCTAGCTAGCGTTTGTTCCTGATCAGCAGCTTCTGCCTGCATGAAAGCGGGATCAAACAATTCGCTCATCTCGCGATCCGCGCGAGTGCCGATCATCGCCGCAATGAATGCACCACCACTGGAACCTGAAATAATATTCGGCAGCAGCGTTTGCTCCCACAATGCTTTAACAACACCGAGGTGGTAGTACAGCAAATTGCCTGCACCACTCATCAACAAAGCCGAACGCCCGTAGCAATGACTGGCGCGCTGGAAAAAGTCGAGTTTCTCCTCGAACGGAATATCCCGGACCTTTGTGCTGGCAATGTGACCAAGCGACTGAACAATTTCGTCGACGTAGTCAACGATCAATTGCTTGGTGCCAAATTTCGCTTTGCGATAGAGCTCCGGTCGACCCATACCACCGAGGTTGCCATGAATGCCTTCGTTCAGATGAAACAGCAAACCATGGTTATCGCGCGCTTCGCGATGCGCAACCAGTTGCGTTAGCCGATCACGTATCGAGACGAAATCGTAGCGCTCCGAGTAGTCCTTTTTTTTCCAGCGATCCAGCCGGTATTTCTTGTCGTACGCAATAGCTGCCCGCTTCCACTGCTGATACGTATCGGCGCGGCGCATTTTAAGCTCTTCCGCAGTCGGAAAATCGATAATCAAGTGATGACCCCCGTCATTCATTCAGCGTATTCGATCAATGCTGTCACTCGTCGATCAATACCTGCTCAGAACGTTAAGGATACTCCTATCGCGCCGTTGCGACCAGCGAACGAACGCGTAGATTATGTCCACAGCAAGACAGTGGTTTGGCGCATTGCTTGCGCGCAGTTGGCAAACCGCGGACCTCGTTGTCGGCCAAGCAACTATGTATACGCGCAACACGTGCGTCGCATGCATACGACAAACAAGGCAGGCACAAAATTTTAGATTCACATCGTATGTTGTGAAACATAGGCGCGAGACTTTTTACAACGACACCCTCGCCAGTTCACACTGACGCTACGCAGGATATCCGCGTCGCGTGAGCGCGCAACACGTCGAAGCGCATTTGAGTACGCCTACGAGGGCTGCTGACATTGCACGGCGGTGCGTTCGATAATATCGAGCAACCGGTGTAACGCGATCTCATCGGTCAATGGGTTCATCACGGTAAGCCGTAACCAGCGCTTGCCTGCCACGATTGCTGATGTGATGTGTGCCGAGCCATCGCGAACCATGCGGTCACGGATACGTTGCTGCAACTCACAATCATCGCCGTAGCGGAAACACAAGATATTGGTTTCCGGCTCATACGGGCTTGCAAAGCCATCACGCGCGTTGATCAGATCATGAAAGCGACTGGCCATGCTGTAGCGTTCATCAACGTATTCGCCGAGCGTCTTCTCACCGCGCCACGCAACATTCATGAAAATCTTGAAACCTAGTGCCGCTTTGGTGCACTCGACTGCTCGCGGCAGGGAGTCGTAACTGTCAACGTCCTGCCCGTATGCAAGGTAGCTGGCATCCTGGTGGAATGCTTTTTCAAAACTCGATGCTTTGCGAAACAACACTGCGGCCGCGATCGCCGGCACTTGCATCATTTTGTGCGTATCCCAAACGACCGAATCGGCAAGCTCGATACCATCGAGCAAATGCGCCCGCTCAGCACTTAGCAAAGCCGTTGCGCCGTGACATGCATCCACGTGAAACCACAGCTCGTGCGCGCGGCAGAATTCACCCATTGCACGAATCGGATCATGCAGCCCGGTCGCCGTAGAGCAGGCATTCGCCATGACCGCCATGCAACGACGACCATCCGCATGAACGCGCGCCAAACCATCGGCAAGCCCATCGGCGTCAACAACACCCCACTGATTTGCCGGCAAGTCGTATAGGGCATTCTCACCGAGCCCGAGGATTGCGACTGCACGTGCAACCGAGTAATGCGAGCCTGGTGGAACCAGTACCGCAAGGTCACCCGGCACGCCGCGCTCCCAGGCATCCGGCGCGATCACCGCGCGCGCGGCCAGCAGGCTGGTCAGATTCGCCAGCGAGCCACCGTGGGTCAGTACACCAGCCGCGTAGTCATCGCTGTCTTGTCCGGTGCTGCGCAATGGTTGTCCGGACCAACCAATTTTGCCTAGCATCCAGTTAATGACGGCAAACTCAATGGCGGCGGCTGCTGGACCCATCTCGTAGATAGCCATCGGATTATTCGTTAGCCCGTTAACCATGGCGGCCAATGCCGCGGGGTAGTCAGGCACCGACACCTGATGCGCAATGTGCAGCGGGTGATGCAATTTGACCGAATGATGTAAATAGTTTTCCAGGAAAGACTCAAACGCCTTGCCCTGCAAACCACCGGCGGGCAACCAGCGGTCAATCTCTAGCGTGTCCAGAACTTGCGCAAGCGATGCATAGCCGCTGGCACGCCCTGCGCCTTGCTCCTCAGCTTGCAGATGCGCGAAGAGCGTGTCGATCGCAGCATGAAATACAGGCTCAAACTTTGTCATGTTGGTAGTTGGCATCGGGTTACTTTTCAGGCGTTGGCAAACAGGCTTTCATAGTATCGTTTACAGGCAATTGACAACACCCGGATGCGCGCCTCGACACAGCGTTGGCAACGCTCGATTCTTGATCTTGGCAAAACGTTTTCTGTTACTGTGAGCGGGCTTTGGATAGCGGAGATTACCCGGTGAGTGAACAGACATCCCTACGCGTTGCGACGCGACAGGCGAAGAACGTAAAGATTGCGATGATCGTCTTCCACGTTGCCTGCCTTGGTGCCTTTTTCACTGGCATCAGCAGCGTCGCCGTGGCGGTAGCCGTCGGCATGTATCTTGTGCGCGCATTCGGCATTACGGCCGGTTTTCACCGCATGTTGGCCCATCGCTCGTTTAAGGCGTCGCGGCCGGTTCAATTCGTGTTGACGCTGTTCGGCAGCTTGGCGGTGCAAGGCGGACCGCTATGGTGGGTTGCGCATCACCGAACCCACCACCGCTACACCGAAACGGACAAAGATATCCACTCACCGCGCACGCAGGGTTTCTGGAACGCGCATATGGGGTGGATGATGAAGCCCGAGTCTTTTCTTGAGAACGGCGCTAATGCGCGTGATCTGCATCGCTATCCGGAACTGAAATTTCTGCAGCGCTACTACGTCATCATCGTTTACTCGCAAATGGCCGTCATGTTCGGGCTCGGTGCTTTGCTGAATTGGCTTGATCCAGCACTTGGCACGAGCGGCCTGCAGATGCTGGTGTGGGGCTTCTTTATCAGCACCGTCGCGCTGTGGCACGCCACATTCATGGTCAATTCGGTTTGCCATCGATGGGGTGGCCAACCACATGACGCCAAAGACGACAGCACCAACAACTGGATTGTTGGCTTGCTGGCGATTGGCGAGGGCTGGCACAACAATCACCATAAATTCCCGTACTCAGCTCGCCACGGTTTGCGCTGGTGGCAGTTTGATCTGACATGGATCGTGCTGCGCTTAATGGCTGCCGTACGACTGATTACGGATCTACGCCTGCCGCGCAAGATCGGCGAAGAGGCCGTTGCCTGACGGCAAAATCTCGGTTGCGCTATCGTCGCGTCGGCAGGTGAAGGTATCGCCGTCGTGCGCGTCCCATACCTCACACGCTTCGGTCCATATCGACTTTATTGTCAACCCCGTGGTTGCGTGGGAAGCTAAAGATATTGCAGCGTCAAGATAGCTGCGCTGCAGCTTAGCATTTGCTAATGGTTGCAACACAATCCGCCTCGCAACGCACTATGCAATGCGATGAGCACAGACGTTCGTTGCTGCGAGTCGACCCATAACGACATCAAAGACACCGGCAGTCGTGGCACGACTGAGGCACAAAAAAGAAAAGGCGGTGCCGCTGTTGCCGCACGCCCCTTCGCTTTTCATCTCGCCGCAAGCGATCGCGGCGACCCAGTAGCCAATTAGAATCGGTAGGTGAAATCTATGCCGTAAGCGTCACGGGCACTTGGGTGTACAAAGGAGCCACCGAACTCGGGCGCCGGTATGACTTCCTGCAAGTATTGCTCGTCCGTCAGATTGCGCCCCCAAACAGCCGCCGTCCATTGCTCACCGGACAAGCTCATCCGCAAGTTGACTGTGCTGAATTCATCACGCTTGGTCTGCGAGAAATCCTGTGTAAATCCAGGCCCGAAGAACACCTGCCAAACCGTTGGTGTCGCCTCGCCTTGCAGCGTGTGAAACCACATCGAACCGACGAACTGGTAGTCAACGCGTGCGTTGAATTCCAGCCCACCAATGGGCGCATTGAAGTTTGCACCCAAGTTATAGGTGACCTCAGGTGCCTGCGGCGCATCGTTGCCTACGGTCAGCGGTCGATTACGGTTTTCCTTGATTTCGCTATCCAGCAAGCCAATGCCGCCAAACACATTCAGGGAATCGGTCACAGCAGCGTCGAAATCGGCCTCGAAGCCATGAATGCGCAGCTCATCGATCGTCGTGACGACGCGCAACAAGCCCCATGGCCCTGCGAAGAACTCAAAGAACTGATTGTCATCAACCTGGTTGGTAAACACGGCCGCGTTGAAGCGCAATCGCTGGTCGAGGAGTACGCCCTTCGCGCCCACCTCGAAACTGGTCGTGACTTCCTTGTCATATTCATCACGCACCAGAAGCTGGGCATCAACCGCCGCACCCGGATTCGTGCCGTCAGCATTGTTGTTCAACCAGAAATCCAACGTCGCCTGACTACCGATGGAGTTGAAACCACCGCTGCGGAAGCCAACACCATAGGTTGCAAACAAATTCACGGTATCGCTCGCCGCCCAGCTGAGACTGACCTTAGGCTGGAATTGCTCAAACGTTGCGTTGCGATCGGGAATGCCATTTGGGTTCGCGACGAATGCCGGGTTGATCGGTCCGGGCTGGAAAGTGACCGGATCCAGCGTGTTGACGTTCAGCCCCGAAGCCGTCACGTTCGGGACATTGTTGCTGACATCGCGGTCTTCATGGTCATAGCGCGCGGCAATAGACAGTTCAACGGTGTCACTCAAATCAAACTCAACCTGACCAAACGCCGCCAGTACCAACGTATCGAACGTATCATCGAACAACAAATCGGTGGGGTTCGGACCCGTTGGCGCCACATACGGTTGGCGCAAGAAGCCCTGCCCAGTGTCAGCGCCATAAGCGACAACCACATCACGCTGAATGTCCGCGATGTACAGGCCGGCGATCCACTGCGCCGCATAGCTGTCATCGGAGGTCAGACGAACCTCAATACTGGTGTCCGACTGGTTGCGTTCCTGGTACTGAAAACCATCGCAGGCCGTTGGCGTGTAAGGCCCGTAAACCCCGGTAAAGTCTGTTGCAGCACTCGACGGCAAGACGCCGAATGGTGCGAAAAACGGACCAAACAGATCATCGCGACCCGCTCCGCCGAGCCCTGTGGGCAAATTATTCAGCGTTGCGCGATCGTTTTGGCAGGCCGGCGTCACTTCATAGCCATAGAATGAGGCGCTGGTGCCATCCGACAATAGATACTCCTCAAGATCGTTGTACGCAAAAATCGCCGTCAACGTGCTGCGCTCGAAATCAAGATCCGCTTTGGCGGAGAAGTCGAGTGTTTCCTGCTCGTTTTCGCCCGGCACGTTAAACGAGAATATGAACTCTTGCGGGTTCACGTCTGCAAAATACGCCGGTTGATTGAACGCTGCCTCAAAACCCGGGATCGCGAAAACGGCATTAAAATTGATGGCGCCGCCCTCAACCTTGCTGGCGCCGGCACGAAAATCCAGCGCCAGGCGATCGTTCACATCCCAATTCAGCCGCCCTTTGATCGACGTGTCTTCAAGGTAATCGACTGAATCATCGGTACCGCGAAAAACGTTTTCGTAAAAACCGTCCGTACTGCGGTAGCTCACACCGACACGGCCACTGACGTTTTCGCTCAACGGCCCGCTCACGACCCCGTTGGCGCGTTGCGTATTGACGTTGCCAGCTCCGACCGTAAAGGTGCCCTCGAATTCATCGCTGGGCGCTTTGGTGGTCACCAGAATGGCACCGGCAACGGCGTTGCGCCCGTACAGCGCACCCTGCGGGCCTTTTAGAACCTCGATTTGCGCCACATCGAGCAACTCTTCATTGAATGCATTCGGATTTGTGATCAGTACGCCGTCCACGACGTATGCGAACGTCGACTCGGCGTCGCGCGTGGAGACGATACCGCGGATGCTCACCTGGGTATCACCGACATTTGCGGAGTCGACGATTGTGACGTTCGGAATCAGGTTAATGAAATCAGCCGGTCTCTCGATACCCGCATTGCGAATCTGCGACTCGGTAATTGCCGTCACTGAGATCGGCACATCTTGAAGACTTTCTGTTCGTTTACGTGCTGTTACGACAATTTCCTCAAGCGCTGCTTGAGCTAAAACCGAACCCGGAATTGCCATCGTTGCCAGTGTTGCAACACCAACGGTGCCGCAGGCGCGTTGCACGGCCTGCTGTAATCTTCGCATACCCATTCTTCTACCCCTCAGCCTGAATCATGTTGTCGTATGTTGTGCGATCTTCTCAGCCGGCAATGCTAACCTCGACAGTTTTTTAGACAATGGCGAAAAATACGGCTCGTCGAGGTTTGTACCAGCTCATACAGCTTATACATGCAGCATAACTTCGACAAGCTCTGTCTATCTATAGAGCAGCGCAGCAAGTTCTTTGACGAATTTGACACAGACCATTGCGGTCATGTCGTGGGCGTCGCGGGTTGGGTTGTACTCGACGACGTCGGCGCCGACCACATCAGCCTTGAGGGTGTGTAACACCCGCAGTACATCGCGACTGCTTAGCCCGCCCGGCTCATGGTGCGACACACCAGGCGCAAACGCCGGATCCAGCGCATCAATATCGATGGAAATGTACAACGGCCGCGCAAACTCAAGACCAAGCCATAGGGCGATGTCGCCCTGCCAGGGCTGACAATCCACGGCATGCTGTTCGATAACCTTTGTTTGCACAGCCGTCAGCGTGCGAATGCCGACCTGCACTAGCCGCCCGCACAAGCCCTCTTCCAGGATGCGCGCAAACGGCGAGGCATGCGAGTAGCGATTGTTGTCGAAGTCCGGGTAAGTATCGCTGTGGGCATCAAAGTGCAGGATGTCAACAACACCATGATGCGCATGGATTGCGCGCAATGCCGGATAGCTGACCGCATGATCACCCCCCAACATCAGCGGCTTCTGTCCATTGGCAAGCACTTGCCGCAGTGCGCCCTCGACACCCATCACGCCAGCCTGGTCCGCCTGCAATTGCATGTTGCCAGCATCGTGCAACACCCCTTCATGCGTTAAATCCAGCCCCTGTTCAGCGGTAAGATTTGCGGCACCGTTGTGCATCGTCGCGCGGATCTTGTCGGGGCCACTGGCAGTGCCGCGCAAGAAACTGGAGTTGGCATCGTGTGGCGCGCCGATCAAACAAACGGTGTTAGTTGACATCGTTGATCCCCTGCGCAGTTGCCCCTGGCAACCAGAGTTTGACGGTAAGCCCGCCATTAGCACGATTGTGCAAGCCAATCCGTCCGTTGTGCGCATCCATAATCTCACGACACAGCGACAGGCCTAGCCCAGAACCTGACTTTTTTGTGCTGTAGAACGGCAGCAGCGCACTCTCCAGACTCTCGTCGCTCATGCCCTTGCCGCGATCGGCAAGCGTTATTTGCCAACCAGCGCCCTGCGCCGCGATTGAAAGCACAATATCCTCTTGTGCCGAGCCCGATTCCAGAGCGTTCTTGCACAGGTTGATAATCACTTGCTCGAGCTGCTTGCGATCCGCACAACCAGATGCTTCGGAATCTAGCGCCTGGTAGCGAATCCCGTGCAGATTCGCCAACGGCTCAAGAAACGCATCCCAGATCAGTTCTTCAAATTGCGGTGCCGGTAGTTTCGCGACGCGCGAATAGCCTTCAATGAAGCTCTTCAAGTGTGCACTGCGCTGCTCGATGGTCGTGAAAATTCCCGGTATTTTGTCGTATTGCTGTCGCCCAAAGAGCACTGCACCTGAATGCGCCATCGACGAAATCGGTGCCAGCGAATTGTTGAGCTCATGACCGATCAGTCGGATGACCTTCTTCCACGTCGCCACTTCCTGGCGGTTGAGCTCGTGCGTCAGCCGCTTGAGCAGATACAGCCTGTGCCGTCGGGCATTCAGCGTAAAATTGCTGCAGGACAAATGATAGCGATCAGTCTGAGTCCGGCCTTCCACCGTCACCATTGCGTCGTTGGCAGCGGCAAGCGCCTCCGCCAACGCTGGTGGCAGATGCGCAACCACCTCATCGATAAAACGCAAGCCGGCAAAGCGCTTGCCTGCATAGAATAAGTCGCGCGCCGTACTGTTCGCGTAGATGACGTGCCCGGCGTCATTGCACAGCACCAATGCCAGCGGCGAGGCTTGCAGCACCGTATCCAGCATCAACTCACGTTGATGCAAATTCTGCCGCTCCTCGCGCAGCGTTGACACCATGTGATTGTATGCATGCACCAGCTCACCAACCTCATCATCACGCTCAGCAGCGATTGTGAAGCTGAAGTCTGCGTCGCGCAGACTGTCCGCGCTGTCGATGAGCGCGCGAATACGCTGCGATTGCGGTCGAAACACTTGTGATACACCGAGCGTTGTGATCAGCACCGCTGCACCGAGTGCAACGACAACTGCCAACGTAACGCTGTTCGTGCCACGCATGAGCGCGTGATAGGTGAACAGCGCGACGACACACCCGACCAGAGCCACGACGACTAACCGACCCTCGGTGCTGAACAAATATTTAACGGTTTGGCGAGCGCTTGTCATGCAGGCCGTACTTTACCATGCGTCGATACAACGCTTGTCGACTCATGCCTAGCTCGCGTGCGGCTCGCGCGACCACATCGCCGTTGCGCATCAGCGCGCGACGAATGTCGTCCTCAGTGGGTTCGGGCAACAGGTGTTCGCGTTCCGCCGGCGCCAAGCCCAGCACGTCTGCGTCAATGACATTACCATCAGCCAAAACCGCCACGCGCGACATCAGGTTTTGCAACTCGCGCACGTTGCCTGGCCACGATTGCTGCTCCAACAATCGCACCGCAGCATCACTGAGCTGTCGCTCTTCGCCGAGAAAGGTGGCAGCCAGCGCAGCGATATCACTTGGGCGCTCGCGTAGCGATGGCACGCACAGCTCGATAACATTGAGCCTGTAGTACAAATCTTCCCTGAAACTGCCCTCGTCGATCGCCTTGCGCAAATCCGCGTTGGTCGCGCTGATGATGCGCACGTCGACCTTGCGTGTTGTAGAGCTGCCAAGACGTTCAAATTCACCGCTTTGCAAGACACGCAACAGGCGGTTTTGACCTTCTGCCGACAGATTGCCGATTTCATCCAGAAACAAGGTCCCCTGATCGGCCGCTTCAAATCGACCAATGCGAGCCTTGGTCAGACCGGTATAGGCGCCCACCTCTGCACCGAACAATTCGGCCTCCAACAGATCACCCGGCAGGCCGCCAGCGTTAACGCGCACGAAGGGCTGCGCGCGGCGCAGCGAATTCGCTTGGACAATCTCCGCCAGTTTCTCTTTGCCCGCACCATTCGCACCGGTAATCATCACGGCAATGTCAGAGGGGGCAACGCGACACGCCAGTGCAATCAACTCGTGCATCGCCTGACTGCGATACACGGTGCCACACAACTCATACTGTTCCGCCAATGCCGCGCGCGACGCATTGCGTTCTGCCAGCATTTGCCGGTTTTGCTCGCGCGTGTGCTGCAATTCCAGCAAATTACGCGCTGTCGTTATCAGACGGTTGTCATCCCAGGGCTTGCCCAAATAATCGGCCGCGCCCGCTTTAACAAGATCAACGGCAGTCTCCAGGCTGGTCCATGCGGTCAACAAAATAACGGGCACATCCGGCCAACGCTTACGAATCTCTCCAAAAAGCGCAACACCTTCTGCGCCGGAGGTCTTCTCCTCGGCAAAATTCATGTCCTGAATGACCAGGTTGATGCATTCACGCGACAGGATTGCGAGACCTTCTCGCGGTGACGCTGCACAGAACGCCGTGAGTTCATGCAACTCAAGTAGCAACTGCAGCGCTTCGCGCACACCGTCGTTGTCATCAATGATCAGTACGTTGGACATAAGTAATTCGTTTCTCCTGCTTGACAGTTATCGGGCGTCAGACATTACGAGTCGCGATGGCAGGATCAATTTGCGCCGCGCTGCGCGCCGGACCCAACGTTGCCAGCAAACCGACGCACCACAAACCCAGCACCACAACCGGCACATATACGGCGTCTAGTTTGGCGAAATTATAGGTCTGCACCAGATGATTGTTGATGACAAAAGACAACACCAGCCCCAGCACAATACCACCAGTTGTAATCAGCCAGTTTTCGACAAGAAAATATCTGAGAATATGAAATTTCTGCGCGCCGACAGCACGTCGTGTGCCAATCTGACGACGCCTTTGCGCGACGCTGAAACTAGCCAAGCCTATGATCCCCAATGCCGTAATCACGACGACGAGACACATGACAATCGCTAACATGCGATTCATCGCAACATCCCGCTGGTAGGTTTCGTCGACAACGCTGCGCATGGTTTGCGTGCCACCGACCAGCCGATCCGGATCAACGTCAGCCAACGTTTGCTCGATGGTCGGCACCAACTCATCCGCGCGGCCGGGCGCCACGCGCAGGGCATACAAGTAATTCAGCTCAACATGCGGATAGATTGCCGTATCGTAGAAATCACCCCAGTTGTACCAAGGCCGGGACATCTGGTCATAGGTGCCGATGACTTCGATAGGATTGCCGGTGCTCGTATAGATAAATCTACCGATCGGGTCGCCATCACCGAACGCGGCCTCAGCGGTTGAATCCGCGAGGACAATCACCGCGGGATCCAAACCTTGCGCAGGGTCGTAGATAATTTCGGTTTCCGCGAACCACCTGCCGCGCGTAATCTCGACACCCAGTGTATCCAGCACATGCCGGTCTCCCTGATAGTAGCCGATATTGAATGACGGGCTGTCTTGCTGATCACCGGACCGCAATGATGTGCTGCTGCCGGAGCCACTCAACGGCATGGTCGATATCTTCGTCACCGCCGACACGCCGTCGATGCCGCGAAGCACGCGCATGTCATTCTCAATCAACTCGCGAACGTTCAAGTCATCTCCAACGGTAGACACCCGGGTGATGACGAGTTCATCGATATCGATTCCTGTGGGTCTTGCCATCGTATCGCGGCGCTCAAGAATGATAAAAACCGAATTGATGATGACGGCCATCGTCAATGCGATCTGCAGCGCAATCAGGATTGCGCCTGTGCGGTTACGCATCAACGTACTGAGAATAGGTCTGATTTCCATGTTTGATCCTCCAGTTATTGCGTTTTCAGATGTACAGCCGGTTGAATACGGCTGATTCGCCAGGTCGGATACAAGCCAGCTAGCAATGCCGCACTGATCGCCAGCGCAATCGCAACCAACATCATCGTCACATCGAGTTTCGCAAGATACTCGTAGCCCTCATACCAGCTGCGAACAGCAAGCAAACCGAGGTACGCGAAACACAAACCAACAAGCCCGCCGCCAATACCGACAATCAGCACTTCAACGGCATGTTGACTGATCACATCAAGGCGGCTCGCACCGAGTGCGCGGCGCACCCCGACCAACGGCGCTCGGTTGATGAATTTCGCCAGCATCAAGCCGACGGTGTTGAGCAGACAAATCAACAGGAACATGAATGACAAGACGACAAGCAACGTATTGTCGGCACTGACCACTTCACGCGCGTCTAGCCACTCCGTCACTGTGCTCAACCGGTTATTGCGCGGCCGGGCGAATCTGCCCAGCGCGTTTTGCTCTGCCGCGTAGCCGTCCATAAAGGCCAGGAATTCGGCCTTCTGGGCGGCAGAGTCCAGCTGCGCCCAGTGCTGTACCCAGATGCATTCACTTTGCAGGAACTGCTCGTACGATTCGATATTCTCCGGCTTCCAGCAATTGGTATTGCCGAACGCCCCATACTCCAGCGAAATGGGTACAAGAAATGGCACGTACACATCCTCAGGATCATTGAACGCGCCTGTGTTCAGATCGTAAAAGCGCGTCACCGGGCGCCAACTGGCCAAAACACCGACAACGCGGAACGGCTGCTCGTCCATGTAGATCACCTCCCCAACCGAATTGGTGCCGCCAAAGAATTTCTCGTTAGCATCCTTGCTGAGCACGACGACGCGCTCGGCGGCGTCATCTGCCGCACGATCCCACCCGGTGCCATAGGCGAACGGCACGTCGAACATCGCGAAGAAATCGCCATAGGTTGCACGCCCCGAGACCCGTTGCGGGCGTGCCTCCGGTTGATCCGTCTTAACGGAAAAACCGCGGCTGATCATCGTTGCCTGATAGGTCGGAATATCCGATCGCATCATTGCTGCGGCGTCGCCGTAAGTCAGTTGCGGTGGCGGCGAGTCGTCGTCGTAGTAAGGCTCCTCAGGATCCCACGCGTCCAGCTGCACGGCGTAGACCTGCTCGCTTTTGAACGGCAGTGGATTGGACGACATCACGTAGTACAGCGTCAGCGTTGTCATTGATACACCGATGCCCAGCGCGATCGCACCAATCATCAACATCGTCAGTAACGGATTGCGCCGGATGCTGCTCCAGGCAAGGCGAAAGTAATATTTCAGCATGGCAATGACCTCAGGCAACGTCGGCAATATCTTTGTCCGCTTCTTCCGGCGGCGGATCGAGCGGCTGGAAGTCCGACACCTGGCCATCCAGCAAATGAATATTGCGACCTGCACGTCGCGCCAGTTCCGGGTCATGGGTGACCATAATGATCGTCGTGCCCGCTTCGTTGATGCTCTCCAACAATTCCATGACCTGCCGTGCCATCAGTGAATCAAGGTTGCCAGTGGGTTCATCGGCAAGAATCAATTTCGGCTCACCGGCGATTGCGCGTGCAATTGCAACACGCTGCTGCTGTCCGCCTGATAGTTGCGACGGCAGGTGTTGTTTACGCGACGTCAAGCCGACGAGTTCGAGTGCCTCATCAATGCGGCGCTTGCGCTCGGCTGCTGGCAAGCGGCGATACCGTAATGGCACATCCACGTTATCGGCAATGTTCAAGTCCGGGATCAAATTAAATCCCTGAAATATGAAGCCAATTTTTTCATTGCGGATACGCGAACGGTCGGCATCATTCAGTTTCGACACGTCAACACTATCCAAATGGTAGCTACCGCTGCTGGGCGCCTCAAGCAACCCGCCGATGTTCAAGAACGTCGTCTTGCCTGATCCGGAAGGACCGGTCACTGCCACGAACTCACCATCGTCGACTTGCAATGACAGGCTGCGCAGCGCATGCGTTTCTATCAATCCGGCAGTATAGATTTTGCTTACATCGTTCATTTTCAACATGCTTTCGCTCCCTGGCGTAACGTCTACTCGGTGAGCAGGATCTGATCCCGCCCGTCAAATTCATCGGTCGCTGAGACGACAATCTCATCGCCCGCCGACAGTCCGTCGATAATCTGGATAAATCCGGCACTCGCAGCGCCGCTGACGATCGGCGTGCGCACCGCAAAGTCACCATCGATCCGGTACACGGTGCGACCGGCGCCGCTGTCAAAAAACGGACCGCGCGGCACCATCAGGACATCGTCGAGTCGCTCAATCTCAATCCGGCCCGTCAAGCGCTGGTTCTGGCGCAAGCCGACAGGCTGAGCGTCAGCGAACCGCAAGCGCGTGCGTACCGAGTTGTTGGCGACCTCGGGCGAGATCGCAGCCACTACGGCCGGATAGATCTGACCGGCATAACTCACCGTTGCCCCCATACCTACCGATATGTCGTCCGCGTAGCCCTGTGCCAACGGCACTTCCAGCTCCATCTGCGACAAATCGACAATCGTCATCAATGCAGCGTCAGCGCTTACGGCGGCGCCGTCTTCAACGCTCAAGTCGCCGACGATGCCATCGACTGGCGACACAATGTTCAGTGCATCGCGTTGGCGCTGCAATTCGGCGACGGCGAGCGCCTGCTGCTCAACAGACAGGGCCTTCGTGCGCTGCTCAAACGCGCGTTGCTCGCGATAAAGTTCCGCGTCCGCAAGCCGGTGTTGATATTCGAGCTGGGCACGTGCGAGTTCGTCCCTGGCCTGTTCAAGATCCTGCAACGCGATCACCTTGTATTCCCACGACGCTTCAGCACGCCGCAATTCACGCGCTGCCGCGGTAACCGCGACCTCGGCAAGATCCACGGCCTGCCGGTTAGCGAGATCCTGTTGCTTACCAAGAATCTGTTCGCGCTCTGCCTGCGTTTGCTGCTCGGCCAACGCTGCCTTCGCGCGACTCAGCTCGGCATCGAGCACGGGGCTTGCCACTTCGGCTAGCGCCTGCCCGTGAGTCACACGGTCACCGGCGCGAACCTGCAACCGGACACGGCCGGCCGATGGCGCAAACACGGTCGGCTTAATCGCCGCGACCACATCGCCCTGAATAGCGACATCACGCACGAACAGCCCGCGTGTCACGGCCGCTGTGCGCACGCGCTCTTTGGGCACCGATACGTCGGTGCGCAACCACGTGTTGGCGCTTGATATCAGGCCAATGCCAGCGGCAAGCGCAACAACGATGAGCACAGTCCACTGCCAGCGCGCGCGACCGCGACGCTCGATGGGTCGATCCTGTGCGGCGGTATCACGCATAGCGCCTGCACTGGCCTTATCGATATCGCTCAATCGGTGGACGGCCATCAGAACAGCTCTGCAAGCAGGCCAGGCAGTTCACAGCGGATGCGCAGCACATAGGGCCAGCCGAATTCGACAAGGCTACCCGCCACCTGAGCAAAACCAGTGTTGCCTGCGCCTGACTGTGTCTGCCACCAGGACATCGCTGCAGCAATAGCGACTTCAGCGAAAACCAGTAGCGCGCCAAAAGCAAGGGCTTTGATTCGGATGCGGGTTTCGAGTTGCATGACAAGGCTCCAATTACGTTCACGAAAGTAACTGCAAGCCATGTGCCAACTTTGAAAAATCCATAAACCATTGTTTTTGATCACTAATTTATTTTTCTCACTTCAGACAAACGGACACTAACGTCCGCTGCAACACAAGCGGACACTTTGGCGGACACATTTTCCTGTTGCCGCCGCGGCGGGTTTGGCACACTGGCGCCGATGAGCGAAACCACCACATCAATTTCTTTGGCGTTGGGTAGCGGCGGCGCCCGCGGGTTGGCGCACATCGGCGTTATCCGGCGTCTCGAGGAAGCCGGTTACAACATCGGCTATATTGCCGGCACGTCGATCGGTGCGCTCGTTGGCGGCATCTATGCGGCGGGCAAGCTGGATGAGTATGAAGTCTGGGCGCGCGAGCTCGAACGCGGTGACATGCTGCGTTTGCTCGACTTTTCCTTCACCCGCGGGTCAATCATCAAAGGCGACAGAGTCATTGACGCGATCTGCGAACTGATCGGTGATCAAAGCATTGAGTCATTGCCGATCGGTTTCACGGCAGTTGCAACAGATATTCGCGAGCAGTCGGAAGTCTGGCTAAGCCGCGGTTCGTTGTTCAGCGCAATCCGGGCATCAACGGCAATTCCTACGCTACTATCACCGCTAACGCTTGATGGCCGAATTTTGGCCGATGGCGGCCTCGTGAACCCGATCCCGATTGCACCGACACTCAACCATCCCAGCACGCTAACGGTCGCCGTTGACCTCAATGGCCCGCGCGAAGGTCTGCGCCACAATCCCAAAAAAGACAGCAAGGGCGAAAACGGCCCCGAAAAACCCATCAAGCCCTATCAGCAAAAAATCCGCGCGTTTATCGATAAGCTACGCCCCAACAAAGACGGTGAGCCCAAGACCGATTCACCTGGCTTCCTGGACATGACGACGCAAACGATCGAAGTCATGCAAAACGGCATTGCGCGACTGAAAATGGCCGCGTACAAGCCTGACATGGTCATTCGTTTGCCGCGCGATCTGTGTCAATTCTGGGAGTTCGACCGCGCCGAGGAAATGATTGAGTTCGGTTACGAACGCGCCGGTCAGACGATCGCGGCGTTTGAGCGCAAACCCGACCCAACGCCTGCGTTTGGCAGTGAGTCCGATTGACGATGCACAGCGAATCCAACCGGCAAGCGCTCATTGCGCCATTGTTCCCCTTTTTTTAGGCTCATCGCATGCGACTTCTTCTTGGCATCATCCTGTTTTACGGTCGCTTCGGCGCAAGCTTCACGCGCATTGGTTATCGGTGGCGCAAACGTCGGTTCAACGCCATCGGCCAGGCACTGGTCGGCCGACATGTCGTTGTCACCGGCGCTAGTGGCGGTATTGGCAGCGCTGTTGTCAAAGGCTGCCTCGAGCACGGCGCATCGGTCACCGCAATCGCCCGCAATCAACAAAAACTCGACGCTCTAGTGCCCGACGGGCATCCGCGACTGACAACAATTTGTGCCGATCTTGCCGAAACCAACACCGTCTCTGACTGGGTAGACGCTATCGCAGACGTGGGCGACGTTGATGTGCTCGTCAATAATGTCGGGGTCATGCTGCACGACTACGCGACGAATGCAGCCGGCATCGATAGGCAGTTCGCCACCAACTTGCTCAACCCTTACCTGATGACGCAAGCGCTGATCGAGCGCGATATTCTGAAAGCCGATGGCGCAGTGGTCACCGTTGCGTCCGGCGGCATGTACATGGCGCCACTGACGATCACCAAACTGGCAACCGACGCTGCCGACCAACACGATGGCACAACCGCCTACGCCGTGCAGAAGCGCGCGCAAGTCGTATTGACCGATTACTGGCAGCAGCGTTTTGGGCCGACCGGCCGCCAATTCCATGTAATGCACCCGGGCTGGGTGGATACCGCCGGTGTGCAACAAAGCCTACCGACTTTTCGTAAGATCTTGCGACCGTTGTTACGCAATGCCGCTGAGGGCGCTGACACCATAATCTGGTTGGCGGCGGCAATGCCGGAAGCACCGCAACCGGTGCAAATCTGGTTTGATCGGGCCGCGCGCGCAGTGCATGCTTATGGCTTCACAAAGGGTGCCGACTCAATGGCGTCCGCGTTGATCGAGTACCTGAACAGTTATGACACCAGCGAGCCATCCACGTCGCCGACCTGACCAGATAGTCGCGCTGGGCTGCGCAGTCCTTGGACTGTCCATGTCCGCGTACGGCGCCGGCGATGATCCAGTCCCTGTTACAGTGATTGCGCCGGATACAGTGCTGACGACCGTCGCCTATGACGTTGCAGCACAAAGCATTGCCCGAAATATTTCGACGCTGGCGGCTGAGGTCACTGCCACCGTGCAGAGTATTGACGCCGACGTTGGCGCTACGGTCAACAAAGGCCAGCGTCTACTTCGACTGGATCGCAAGGACGCACAGTTAACGCTTGCGCGGGCGAAAGCGGAACTGGATCGTGCGACCAGCGAACGCGAGCTTGCTGCGGGGCGATTGTCGCGGGGCCGGGAGCTTGCTGACCAGCAGTTCATGTCAGTGGATGAGCTGGCCGATTTGGCAACGCAGGTTGCGATGCTCGATGCGCAGCTAGCCATTGCAGCTGTCAGTGTCGAACAAGCGCAGGAGAGGCTTAGCGACACGACAATAACCGCGCCCTTCGATGGCGTTGTGACAGCGCGAGAGGCACAAGTGGGCAGTCTCGTGACGCCCGGACAGTCGTTGATCACATTAACGCAGACCGATGCGACAGAGGTTGCCGCTCGCGTTAGCAGCGCGCAATTGGCAGCGCTGCAACACGCCTCGGGTATTCAGTTTGTGGTGCCAGGTGCTGCTACGACAAACCTGACGTTGATGCGCGCAGGCAGCGTGCTGGACCCGGATACCCGCTTGCACAGCGTGCGACTGGTCGCCGCCGAAAGCGCCACCGCGACTCCGGGCCAGGCGGGCCGGCTACAGTTTCGCAGCGGCCAGATGTTTTTGCCCGCCGCGTACATTCAACGCAGGGCCAGTGGCCTGGGCGTATTCATCGTATCCGCGAGCGCATCAGATACCGCTCGTTTCGTGCTGATCGACGGCGCGCAGGAAGGCCGGCCCGCGCAGGTGGCGCTGGCCGCCGATGCGCAGGTCATCGACGGCGGTCGCGAAAAACTCAATGACGGTGATCGTATCGCCATAGCGGGCGAATGACGTTCTACCAACGCCTGTTGACCAACCATCCGCTGGTCAACATCCTGTTCATGGTCGTCGTCGTCATGGGCACGCTGTCCTACACGATGATGCCACGCGAACAAGACCCGGAAATCAGTTTCAACTGGTTGCAGGTCACGACCCTGTTACCCGGCGCATCGGCAGAAGATGTCGAGGAGTTGGTGACATCGCCGCTCGAAGATGCCATTCGCGGCGTGCAAAACCTGAAATTTGTCAGCAGCCAGTCCAGTCAGGGACTGTCGAACATTCTGATCCGTCTGCAAGATCTCGATGAGCGCACCGCAGACAAACGCTTTGCCGACCTGCGTCGCGAAATACAAGCCAAGTTTAATGACGAGTTGCCCGAAGACGCTGAGGATCCAGACATTACCGAGCTGGACACGTCATCCGGCTTCCCGACCGCTTTAGTTGTCGTCGCAGGACAGGCCGATGACGAAGTGCTGCGCAGCAATGCGCGACGCATCCAGCTGGCGATGGAACGCCTGCCCGGCATAGATCGCGTTACCGCGTTAGGGTTACATGAACCCGAACTGCTGGTGTCGTTCGATCCCCAGGCGCTCGCGGCACGTGGTTTGACGGCATTGGAGATCGCCAATACGTTACGCAGCGGCTATAAGGATACGTCGGCTGGCACCGTCGATGTTGGCGACAATAGCTGGCTGATACGTGTCGATGAGTCTGATCCATCGCCGGAAGCGCTTGCCGCTGTCGAAATTGGGGTGCCGGGCAGCGACCTGAGCATTCCACTCGGCGAGATCGCCAGCGTCCAGCGCGCGCGCAAGGACCCAACGCAACTGATTCGTTACAACGGCCAGCCGGCTGTCTCGCTCGCGGTTACCAAAGTTGCGTACACCAACACGATCGAACTGATTCAAGACATTGAAACCTATGTTGAGAGCACCAACGACATCGTTGCCAGACAGGGTATTTCGGTGCTGCTCGCCGACGATCAGACGCTGCAAACGCGCAAGGCGCTTGGCATCATGGAGACGAACTCACTGCTGGGTCTGACGCTGGTATTGTTCGTTTGCTGGGCCTTTCTCGGCATCCGAATCGCAGCGATGGTCACGCTGGGCATTGTGTTCTCGATTGCTGGTGCGTTTTCAATCCTGAACATTACTGGCAACACGCTGAACGTGTCGGTGCTGCTCGGCATCGTCATCGTATTGGGCATGTTGGTCGACGATGCCGTCGTTGTTGTGGAGGCCATGTATTACCGGCTGCAACGTGGCACGACGCCATTGGATGCCGCCACTGGCGCCATGCGCGAGGTTGGCACGCCCGTCACTGCCGCCGTATTGACAACGATCAGTGCGTTTCTGCCGCTGATGTTGCTGCCCGGAATTCTCGGTAAATTCATGTTCGTGATTCCGTTCGTCGTCACCGTCGGACTTTTGGTGAGCCTGATCGAGGCATTCTGGATATTGCCATCGCATGTTATCGGCCAGTCCAGCGCCCGCGCGATTCGGCAACACACCAAACGCGATTTGCGAACGCGGGTAACCCACAAGGTACGACTGGGTTACGCCAGAATGCTGACGCGTGTCATGCGCCGCCCGGTGATCTTTGGCCTCGCTGGTTTAGCGATCATGCTCAGCGCCGTCATGCTCGTCGCAACCAACAAGATCCGCAACGAGTTTTTCACTTTCGATCCGGTGCGCATCTTCTACGTCCATCTGCAGATGCCTCCCGATGCGCGCATCGAGGATACGTTGCGCGCAGCGGAAGATGTCGAACGTATCGTCAAGCGCAATCTGAATGAAGCCGAAACGCGTGCGATCACTGTGCAGGCCGGCACAAAATTCACCGAGACCGAAATTCTGATTGGCGATCAATGGGCGCAATTGCAAATTAGCCTTAACGAAAAACGCAGCACTGATCGCAGCGTGGCGCAGATCGTTGAGACGCTGCGCCCGCAAATGGCAGCGATGGCGTCTCCCGCCAAAATCACCTTTCTGGAAATCTCCGGCGGCCCGCCGCGCACGCCACCCGTCGAGGTCAAAGTTCGCGGCAATCGGTTCGACACCATCAGCGAAGCGTCGAAACGGGTCGCCGAAATTGTCGCCGCAATTCCCGGCACGAAAGACATCCAGATAAACGAAGTGTTGGGGCGTCGGCAGCTTGTCGTGCGCCTCAATGAGGCGCTGATTCTCGAGCAGGGTTTGCAACCAAGCGATATCGCTCGCCTGCTCCGCTTGCATACAGACGGCGAAATCGTTTCCACTCTGCGCGCAGCCGGCGAAAAGGTCGAGCTACGGGTACGCGCCAACCAATACACTTTGCAGAATATTGAAGCCGTATTGGATGTGCCGGTCTCTTTGCCCAGCGGCGGCAGCACCAGCCTGCGTGCGCTGGTCGACTACGATACCGATCGCGGACGCGGCGTCATCCAGCACTTCAATTTCCGCAGGGCGCTCAAAGTCACGGCCGAGTTGGAACCGGGCAGCGTTGACACAGTCGGTGCCAATGCGCAGATTGTCTCGGCGTGGGCATCGCAAGCCGCAGAGTTTCCGGAGATTGACCTCGAATTCTCAGGTGCGCTGGATGATATCCAGGAGAGCCTGAACGCACTCGGCCCATTGATGCTGTTCGGTATCGGTCTGATTTATCTGGTGTTGGCAACCTTGTTCCGAAGCTACTGGCAACCCTTGTTGATCTTGCTGACCGTTCCGATGGCGATGACGGGCGTCGTATTCGGACTGTGGCTCACAAACAATCCATTGAGCCTATACACCATGTATGGCGCCGTCGCACTGATTGGCATCGCAGTCAACTCGGCGATCGTTTTGATCGATGCCGGTAACGCGCGCATCAAGGCAGGCATGCGCCCGCTACACGCAACTGTCTACGCGGCGCGTCGGCGCGTTATCCCTATTCTGATGACGACGTCGACGACGATTGCCGGCCTGTTCTCACTGGCGGCAGGCCTCGGCGGTAAATCACTGCTGTGGGGACCTGTCGCTACCAGCATCGTATCCGGTTTGCTCGTTGCGACGCTATTGACGCTGTTTGTCATCCCGATGATCTATCGGCTGACGATGAAACTCAGTGGTACGCTCGCGGAACGCCGAAGGCACAAACAACTATCGAGCTAATCACTCGGTTCGCCGCGCGATCACTCGCACCACGTCGTTAACGCTCAGCGTGCCGGCTACGCGCGTAATCAGGTTCATGCCAAACATGATCTTACCACCCTCGCCCTCCAAGCGCCGATAGTCGCGCAGCGTACGCAGCGGCTCGCCATCCTCGCGCCGCGCGCCACTAACCGGATCTACTGTGGTGAAGATACAGCGCGAGCACGCCGTGGCAACGTCAAAAACAGCGGAGCCGATCGCGACGCTGCGCCAGGTGTCTTCAACGAATGGCGTATCGGTAGCGACAACGACGTTGGGCCGAAAGTGTTGCATCGTCACGGCTGCGCGCAATCGGTCATTCAAATCCTGCAGTGATGCACTGCCGATGAGCAACAACGGATAGCCATCGGCGAAACTGACCTCATCACCGCGCGCGAGCGCCTTACCCTCGGCCAGCCAACGATGTTGATCATCCGCCTGACAGACTAATCGCAACGGCCGCTGAAACTGAGTACTCAGCCAGGCAGCGACGGCGTCGCCGGCATCGTGCGCCGCTACGGTGTCGCGCCAGACCACAACATCGCGTGTCGCTGCGCTGGCCGCGGGCAATGCGACCTGAATCGAGTCACCGTGCATCGATAGCGTCAAGCCGTGATCGTGAGTCGACACCTGGCACAACACCAGCTGTGGCAGCGCCCTGCCGGTAACGAAGCGATCATCCGCATCAATAACCATCCAGCGCCGATCACCAGCTAACCCACGTGGTTCGGCAATACACCGCTGGCGCAATAGCGGTGCCATTGACTTAACGGGATAGATTGCAAGTTTACTGACGTACACAGACCGCTCGCCATTTCGATGGCATTGCATGATAGCCCAGTTCACCGTGCGCGGCGCTAAAGAACCACCTGCCGTGGCCGCTACCCTTAAGTAGCTATTGAATGGCAGCCAACGCCCAATGATTCGACCCCTGCGCAAACTTGGCTTGCAAACCCAGCTCTCAGTGGTCGCAGTACTACTCATCCTGCTGACGACACTACTGACCGCCTATCTGACGCTGTCGGCCACACTGCGCAATGCACGAACGCAGGCGGAAGCGTCGGCGTCTGTGTTTACCGAAGCCGCAGCGCGTGCAGTTGCTACCGGGCTGTATACCAGCAACCCGGCCGAACTTGCCGAAGCCGTCGCCTTCCTGCAAGACATTAATATCATTGCGGGCATCGAGATTCGCAATAGTGACGGTGTGCAAATCTATCGAGAGATGTTTACGGCGCTGCCGAGCTATGAACGTGCGAACATGCGCCAGGGCATCAACGATGTCAGTCTGTTCCCGTTCTCGAAGAATCAACTGTTTGCCATGAAGATGCCGGTCTACATGCGCAGCATCGACGATCCGTTCCTGATATCGAGTACCAACGCGGCGAAGTTGCGCAACATCGGCTACGTCGAAACGATTGTCGACATCAGCGAACTGAAAAACAGTTTAAAGCTGAGTATCATTTTTACTGCGATCGCCAGTGCACTCATTGCGCTGCTGGCCAGTGCACTCTGCCTGTGGATTTCTGCGCGTATTCTACGTCCTGTCCAAGATATCATTGATGGTCTGACAACAGTCGCATCAGGAAATTTTTCGCAAAAACTGCCCGATGCGAACAGCCGCGAATTGCAGGAGCTGATCAACGGCTTTAACGTCATGGTGGACGGTCTACGACACTATCGTCGGGAATCAGTGCGCACGCGCGAAGTGTTGGAACAGCGCGTGGCCCAGCGCACACATCAACTGTTCGAAGAAAAAGAGCGCGCAGAGATGGCGAATAGGACGAAGAGCGAGTTCCTCGCCAGGATGAGCCATGAAATTCGCACACCAATGAATGGCGTTTTGGGTATGGCAGAACTGTTGCTGGCGGGCGAACTTGGGTCCCAGCAGCGACGCTATGCGCAAACAATACGCCAGTCCGGCGACGCGCTGCTTGCCATCATCAATGACATTCTCGATTTTTCGAAAATCGAAGCAGGTCACATGCAACTCGACGAAGAGCCGTTCCTGGTGCGCACCGTCGGCGAAGATGTCGCTGCGATGCTGGCCGCCAACGCACAACGGAACGGACTCGAATTCACGCTCGATATCGACCCACAAATCAGTCGTCCAGCACGCGGCGATCTGGGTCGCCTACGGCAAGTCCTGACCAATCTTGTTGGCAATGCAATCAAGTTCACGCAGGAAGGCAGCATCGTGCTGCGCATCCAACAAACGATTGCGCCAACCGGCGCTGACGGCACTTTCAGGTATCGCTTTGAGGTCGAAGACACCGGTATCGGCATCGCACATAGCAAGCAGGCCGCGATCTTCGAGTCCTTCATTCAGGAAGATGGCTCCACGACCCGACGATTCGGCGGCACCGGACTGGGTCTCGCCATCAGTAGTCAGCTCGTGCGCTTGATGGGAGGCACGTTACAGGTAGAAAGTGAACAAGGGCGTGGCTCGCGGTTCTTTTTCGAGATCAGCCTGGCAGCGGCGGATATGCAAATTGACAGTCCTGATATCGACTTTGCCGGGATGCGCATACTGCTAGTCGACGACAACCGCGTCAATCTTGAAGTGATCGCAACGCAGCTACGCAGCTGGCAAATTGATGTCGATAGTGTCAGCGATGCAAGCACTGCCTTGGACACAATCAAGGCGCAAACAGTCAATGGTGACCGCTATGACATCGCAGCAATCGACGCATGCATGCCGGACATCGACGGCTTGATGCTGGCCGAAAAAATTCAAGCACAGATCGCCGAAACAGCTCAACCCAAAATGCTGCTGCTCAGCTCAGACGACTCGCTCAATGATGAGGCGGTCCGTGCCGCAGGTTTTTCCGCCATAGTGCGTAAGCCTGTGCTGCAACGCGAATTGATCGAAGGCTTGCAACGTGCAGCCCGTGCCGAGCGCAACGCGGGTCTGACGACGACCCTGCGTAAGGCGATCGTACAACCCATCGCGCCGCCGGTATTGGCCGGGCGCATACTGATCGTTGAGGACAACGCCGTCAATCAGCGCGTCACCGGTGCTATGGTCGCAAAGTCCGGCCTTGAGTATGACATCGCCGACGATGGCGCACAGGCTTTGAAAATGCATGCCGCAGGCGACTATCGACTGATTCTGATGGATTGCCAGATGCCTGTCATGGATGGCTTTACCGCAACGGCTTGGATACGCGAGGAAGAGCGCGAAACCGGTGCGCGGCGCGTGCCGATTATTGCGCTCACCGCGAACGCTTTGCAGGGTGACGATCAACGCTGTCTGGATGCCGGCATGGATGACTACATGACCAAACCGTTTACGATCGCGCAACTGCAAACGATGCTTGGCGACTGGCTGCCGGATGTTCAGGCAAGCGACGACAGTAACCAAAACACAGCCTGACCAGGGACCGCCATTGGCCGGTTTTCCGTGCTAACGTAGCTCCGTCAAAGCTACAGAACAGGTACGCCAATGCTCGTCGAAACCGTTGTAACGCCCAAGGCGCGTGATCTGGGTGACTTTGCCGTACGCCGTGTATTGCCGGCGCTGCAACGACAAATGATCGGCCCGTTTATTTTCTTTGATCATATGGGCCCTGCACACTTCCCGCCGGGAAAAGGCATCGATGTCCGCCCGCATCCACACATTAACCTCGCCACGATTACGTACTTGTTCGACGGCGAGCTGTTTCATCGCGACTCAACGGGCGCTGCGCAAAACATTGAGCCAGGCGCTGTCAACTGGATGACCGCGGGCTGCGGTATTACCCACTCGGAGCGCAGCAGCGCCACATCACGCGCCGGCTACATGGACATCGAAGGCATCCAATGCTGGATCGCGTTGCCGGTCAGTCATGAACAGGTAGAACCAAGCTTCGAGCATTACCCGGCGCACCTGCTACCGCAGTGGCAATCGGGCGCCTGGACGTGTCGACTCATTGCCGGTGAAGCGTTCGGCAAGCTTTCCCCAGTCAATACACTGTCGCCGCTGTTCTATGTTGACTGCAATGCGAGCGCCGCGGGTTCGCTAACACTGGATTGTAACTACACGGAACGCGCTGTCTATGTCGCCCAGGGCAAGATCGTCGTTAACGGTCGCCAGTTCCAGAGCGGCAGTATGCTGGTACTGGTACCGAATACAGACGTGACCATAGAGACGGACGGTCCCGCGCGCGTCATGCTGCTGGGCGGCGAGCCGTTTGCCGAACGACGCTACATTTCATGGAATTTCGTATCCAGCAATGAGCGTCGAATCGCTGCCGCAAAAGATCGCTGGCGTGAGCGGTTATTTCCGCCGGTCGCCGGCGACAATGAGTTCATTCCACTACCTGAGTCATCACCGTGACAGATTTCGCACTGGTACAACAAGATGATCTTGATCGGCTGACGGAAATGCTCGCCGTGCTTGCGCAAGGTTTCAACAATCTGCCGCACGCCGAACCCATGCAAACGGATCAAACTGCGATGCGCCGTACCTTGGAGCAGGTTGCCCGATTGATGCATGACAACTATCCGTATGCGCATCCGTTGTATGCTGGGCAAATGCTCAAGCCACCCCACCCGGTCGCGCGGATTGCCTACCAGGCAGCGATGTGGATAAACCCGAACAATCACGCGCTGGATGGAGGGCGCGCCAGTTCGACCCTGGAAAAACAGGCTGTGGCTGGCATCGCCACCATGTTCGAGTTGCACACGCATTTAGGGCATCTCACCAGCAGCGGCACACTGGCCAACCTTGAAGCGCTCTGGATCGCGCGCGAAACACACCCATCACTGTGTGTTGCCAGCTCCGCGCAAGCACACTACACGCATGCCCGGATTTCGTCAGTGCTGGCTTTGGTACATGAAACCATCCCCGCCGATGACCAAGGTCGCATGTCGTTGCCGGCGCTGGAGGCGTTGGCAAAGCGCGGCCAACTGGGCACTGTTATCGCCACCGCGGGAACGACAAGCTTTGGCAACGTAGACCCGATCGCTGACATCGTCGAGTTGGCGCAAGAATATGGCTTTCGTGTTCACGTCGATGCAGCCTATGGCGGCTATTTCCGACTCGCATCACGTCTGCAGCCGACGGTGGCCAGGCACTTCGACGCCATTAGCGCCGCAGACAGCATTGCTATCGATCCGCACAAGCACGGCTTGCAACCTTACGGCTGTGGATGTGTGTTATTTCGTGATCCGGCTGTCGGCCGCCACTACCGACACGATTCGCCCTACACCTATTTCACCTCGGATGATCTGCACCTGGGTGAAATCAGCCTGGAGTGCTCGCGTGCCGGCGCTGCTGCAGTAGCACTCTGGGCAACGCAGCAAACACTCCCGTTGGTTCGTGACGGCGCTTTTGCGACCAGCCTCGATAACTGCCTTGACGCGGCGCAAACGTTGCACCAACACCTGAGCGATAGTGAATGGTTCACGCCGCTGCGCACGCCCGAACTGGATATCATCGTGTGGGCGGTCAATGCTGCCGATGCGACGACGGCATCGTCGCTGGCGCAACGCGTCTTCGACCTTGCGGCAGTTAACGATCTGCACCTCGCACTGATCCGTGTCGATGCGGCGCAGTTGCCGCCATCGATGAATATCGATCCGGGCGCCGGCCCGGTGACGTGCTTGCGCAGCTGCCTGATGAAACCCGAACATCTGGTGTGGGTACCGCAGATCTGGCAGCGCCTCACAAACGCGGTGCAAGCTGCCGTGGCCGAGCTGCCTGCAGCAGCGCGACAGGCGTAAGCCGCTGCCCTGTAGTTGCGGAACGGCTTGCAGCAGCGGCTAGACGATTGCTTTGACGATCACGATGCCGATCAGTAACGCCACTAGCGACAGTGTCACACTGGCAATGACGTAGCTACCGGCTTGCAAGGTGCCAAATTGCGTCGCAAGGTTGCGCGTCTCCAGCGCGAACGCAGACATCGTTGTAAACGCACCGCAAAACCCCGTTGCGAATAACGGTGCGCCGGTTGTTGCCCACCAGATCGGGTAGCGCTCAGTGCAATACTGCCAAAGCATGCCAAGCAACAGACAGCCAGCGATATTCACGCCGAGCGTTGCCAACCAGGACAGATTGCGACCCATTGCTAGCGCAACGGCGTAGCGACTACAGGCGCCGACAGCGCCCCCGCAACCAACCCAGAAAAACGCTAGTGCGTTCACATCGACGCTGCAACGACTAGGCGGCGCCCAACAGACGTGTGCGCACCGCGTCATACTCGTCGCGCAATTGCTCGACCAGATCGGCGACCGGTAGCACATTGTCGATGGTGCCAACGCCTTGCCCGGCACCCCAGATATCGCGCCATGCTTTCGACTTGGTGTTGCCACCACTGCCGAAATTCATCGTCGATTTATCGGCGCCTGGCAGGTTGTCCGGATCCATTCCGGCTTGCTCAATGCTCGGCTTCAGGTAGTTACCCAGCACACCGGTAAACAGTGAGCTGTAAACAATATCGGAGGCGACGCAATCAACCAGCATTTGCTTGTAGGCCGGATCTGCGTTGGCTTCCTTCGTCGCAATGAACCGCGAGCCGATATACGCAAGGTCGGCACCGATAGACTGCGCAGCCAGCACGTCCTGACCGCGCGTCATGGCGCCGGACAGCAACAACGTGCCGTCGAACTCAGCACGGATTTCCTTGATGAGCGCGAACGGGCTTAGCGTGCCCGCATGCCCGCCTGCACCAGCGCACACGGCAATGATGCCGTCGACGCCTTCGGAAATTGCCTTGCGCGCATGGCGCAAATTAATCACATCATGAAAGACAACGCCACCGTAGCTGTGCGCGGCGTCCACGACTTCCTTCGGCGGCCGTAGGCTGGTGATGATGATGGGCACCTTGTGTTCGACACAGGTCATCATGTCGGCCATCAATCGATCGTTGCTGCCGTGACAAATCTGGTTCACGGCATACGGTGCAATCTTCTTGTCCGGATGCTTCGCGCGCTCGGCATCCAGCGTCTCGGTAATCTCTGACAGCCACTCACCCAGCCGCTCCTGCGGACGTGCATTGAGTGCCGGAAAGGCGCCAACGATCCCTGCCTTGCATTGCTCGATCACCAACTGCGGGCCTGACACGATGAACAACGGCGCGCCGACGACCGGAATGGTGAGTTGATCCTGAAGACATGGTGGCAAAGACATAGACAAACCTGCGTGTGATGAGTGATCCAATCCACCATTATACGGGGCTTAGCGGCTAACGCACGTATTACCGCGCTACTGGCGCGGGTTGCCCACCTGGTAAATCAGGTCCAGTGACTGGGTATCGCCGGAGCGCGATTCCAGCGCGAGTCGCTTATTCAGTTGCCAGCGCAACAGCACACTGCTGAGCTGATCGAAAACGCCATACGCGTATTGCAAATAGATGTCGTTCGAAATCTGCTTGCCTGCCAACAATCTGCCATCCCGACCGTTACCGGCCACGGTGAGCGTATCCAAACCAACGGCGTCACGAATGGCACCAGTGACACCTGAGGCCTGTCGCAGGCCTAACGTAATCGCCGCATCGGCAAGCGCATTGCCTTCGCTCGCACTGGCGCTCGCGAGCTGTCGGCCGGTCAACAACAGGCTCAGCGTATCGGCGTCCGGCAAATTCGGTGCTGCAAACAACGTCGAGCGCAAGTCACCTGGATAGCCAGTGATGTCGACACCGACCGACTGCTCATCAATGGTACGTTCGGCCCTGATGGTGAGCGCCGGCTGCGTCAACGGGCCATCAAAGCGCAGGCGACCGCGCGTGACCTGCAGCGTTTGCCCGTATGCCTGATAGGTCGCATCCCGGGTTCGCAGCTCGCCGTATCCGGACAGCGGTGTATTCACCCGCTTGCGCAAGTCCAGCGCGCCGGCTATACCCGCATTTAACCCGAAGCCTTGCAGTTGTGCATCGTCGCCAAGATCAATCGCCAGATCGAGGCGTACCGTCGACGTGTCTTCTTGCGCGGTGCCAGCCTGCCGAATATCCGGCGATACTGCCACTGAGTCTCGCGGGAGTTCCTGCAACGCTATCCGCGCATGCGTTAACGCTGCGTCGCCGGACATGCTCAGCGCATCGGCAGACCACTGGATGTCAATCTGGGCGTTCGCGCGCGCCGTCATGTCGGGCAAATCAAGCAGCTGTGCATTTTGCAGCGTGACCTGCGCCAAAATCTCGCGGCTTGACCGCAAGGGTTGCGCCACCTGACCGTCGAATGTAATCCGTCCGTCCTCTGTGCCCGCCTGACCGTCCCACGTGATCAGGCCAGCGCTGTCACTGTGCACACTAAAGGCTGCGTCGGCATACCGCACACCGGTCGCGAACACCGCAAAGTCGGCTGCGCTAAGCGTACCGTCAACCCGTAGCGTCGGCTGTGCCAACGAACCACCAGGCTCCATCGTCAGGCGCGCGCTACCGGCGTCGAACTGAACCGCGTTTTGCAGGGCATTGGCGAATGCAAGGTCTTGCATGGACAGTTCAACACGCCCGGAGACAACGGCAGTCGCTGTTTGCGCACAGCACTGGTCAACAACAACCAACCCTGTCAGGCGCGCGCGCTCGGCAACAGCGATGTGTGGCTGCACCTGCAATCGCCCACCAGCAACTGACGCATCGAGTGCAAAAGTTTCGATCTGCACCGTTTGCTGTCCATCTTCGGTCGGTGCGGTGATCCGAGCATCGTTTGCCGCCAGGTTCAGTTGGACATCCAGCGCGTCCAGCGGGCCGGTGATGGTGCTGTTTAACGACACCGCACCGGCTACATTCAGCGCCGCGTTAATGTCGTAGTCGACGGGGATGGCGCTCATCTTGAGCGCGACTTCGGCAGCCTGTGCGGATACATCCGCCGCAACGCAAAGCGCTGATGTTTGCAACACCTGTTGATCGGCTGCCAACAAGTCAAAGCACACGGACTCCACTGCAATCGCCGTGCGCGACACGCGCAACGACGCCGGCGCAGCAAGTGTCAGGGCGGACGCGGCACTGCCGCTCCACAAGCGATTGCTCTGCGCAACGATCGACTGCGCACGACCCATCCACTCGCCGTCTCGCAACGTGCCTGCGCCCTGCGCGGTGAGCGTACCGACTGCGTTAGCTTCGACGGCAAGTTCAATGCGGTGCGCAGCAGCCGACCCATCGACACTCAACGTCAGCGCATCGATCTGCGCACCATCATCCAACTGGAGTTGCTTGCCAGTAATGCGAGCCGCCACCCGCGGATCCGTTGCATCGCCCGAGACGGTCAACGTTCCGCTGATTGCACCCTGCGCGCGCTGCTGATAATCCGACAACGCGTTGACGACGAATTCGGCACGCAGCGACGCAGTCTCTTGATCGGGCGTTGCAACGATACGCAACGTGTCGGAACCTGCTGATACGCTGAGTGCGCCGCGATAGTCCTGTGCAGAGCGTCTTTGCAGCGAGCCGTCACCTGCAATTGCATGCCCGAGCACCTTGCCGCGCAGCGCATCCAGCTCGACAGAGAACACCCCGGCTTGCACGTCTTCCGAACGCGCCGACAAAATCCCACTCAGTGTCGCATCAACGCCAGTCAGGGTTGTCAGCGCGAAATCATCAACTTGCACCCGTGCCTCGCCCGCCAGACGCGGCGACCAGCGCACGTTGCCGCTTGCAACGGCAATGCCGGTGGCCGCCGTACCTACCCGCAGCGAACTCACCGATGCTGATTGCAGCGACCCGCCCGCTTCAAGTTCAACCGGCACATCCGGTTGCTCCGGCGCACCGGCAACACCGCTCGCCGCAAGCTGCCACGCATCAGGCGCGCCTTCGACCCGCACAATCACGTTCTCCAACGTGCTGTCCATACCCTGCAGCGGGAATGTCACCGTATCAACGTGCGTCACTAACTGCGCGTCCACCGAAGCGTTTACCGGTAACGCGATTACCCCTTCTGTTTCTGCCCGAACGGGCTGCTCCAAAACGTGCGTGATACGTAACGCATCTCGCGGCCCCACCACCGTCAGCGCACCTTGCGGCGTCCCGGTTGCGTTCGGCAACCGCCAGCCAAGACGCGCATCAACCGACGTCGTGGTGGCGAATCGCATGCGCACGTCCCCGGCGACGTACGCATCGGGTAACGTGACCTCCAAGCGATCAAGCACCAATTGGTCACCATCAATCGCAACGCTAGTAATCATCCGGTCGAGCACCGTACGCGCATCCGCAGCGCTCTGCGTTTGTACAGATGTCACTGACAATTGTTTGATGCGCAGTGCTACCGGTAATGACAACACCGGCAACGCAGGAACACTAAAAAAAGGCATCGCGTCATTCTGCGCGTTGCGCGCACTGTCTTGCTGAATGCGCACTGTATCGATCGCTAAAAGGTCGATCACGATATCCGTTGGTTTGAAGAGCGTTGAGCGCGCCACCTGCAGTGCGACCTGTTGCACCTGAATGTCCGCGTCAGCACTGGCAATCGATACGCCGTAGAGCGTCAAACCGCCCAGCAGCGAACCCTCAATGCGTTCAACGTCGATCAACACGGGCGCGTAACGCACTGCCAGCTGCACCACCGCGCGCGCACCCCAGCTCGTTGTCAGGACAACAGTCGTCGTCGCCACAAATGCCAGCATCAGGACCAGCGCAATCGATGCGCTCCAGCGCAGTGTCCGGTGCCGTTTCACAGGTCCGCACCAAACCGCACGTGCAAGCGTGGTGAGCCCGATTCGCCGATTGGCTTGCCCACATAGACACGTAACGGTCCCACAGGCGAGCGCCACACCAACCCAACACCAGCGCCCTGCTTCAGGCGTACCGTCGTGCTGTTGAACGCATTGCCCGCATCGACAAAAGCGGCCAGCGAAAAACGCGCCGCAATTGCATGCTCATACTCGGCACTGATGGTGACAAGCCGACTGCCTCCGATCACCTCACCATCTTCATCGCTCGGTCCAAGGCTTTCGAAGCCATAGCCACGCACGCTGTCGTCGCCACCGGCGAAGAATCGGATGTCTGGCGGCAGTTCGTCCAGCTCATCTCGCCAGGTGATGCCGAATTCGCCGCGCAGTGAAAACCGGCTGCGCTCGCCAACCGGCCACACGCGTTTATGCCGCGCGTACGCCTGAACAAAACTCGTTGTCGACAACACCGAATCGCTGGCCGCGCGCAGTCGAATGTCCGTTGCATGACCCCGGCGCGGAAACGTATCGTTGTCGGCAACGCGACGATTCGCCGAAACCACCGGCATGAACAGCGTCGCGCTGTCTTCAACACTCGATACGGTAAATCGCGTGCGTCCGAGACGCAGGCCATAGCTCAGCAGCCAGTTGCGATCGAGTGCGCGCGTGCGCTCGATACCGATGCGTGCCGAATCACTCTCAGACGTATCGGTGTCTTCGCGCTCAACTAACGCTTCGAGCGTCTGCCACTCCAGCAGCGGATCGGCAAGCGGCATCCGGTAACGCGTCGACAAGCGGCTCAACACTTGCGAGTGTTGACCATCCGCCTGGAATTGGTGGCCGCGACCGTTGACGCGACGGTTCCGGTAACCGGCGCTGACACGCGGACCGCGATCCGACGTCACGCCGACACCGGCAAAATAGCCAAGCCGGGTAACCGCATCCAGCGTGATATCGACGTTAATCACGCCGTCACGCGCGTTGTCGAAATCACCATTGACGCTGGCGTTGGCAAACAGCTCACTGCCTGCAATGCGTCTTTGTTGCGCCAGCAGGCGTTCGCTATCGTAGAAATCACCCGGCTTGAGCGTTACGAAACGCTGCAGCAAGCTGTCATCGTAGGCATTGCTGTTGAGTGTAATTGCACCAATGCGATAGCGCTCGCCGCTATCGACGACCAGCGACAGCGCTGCGCGCTCACCGGCCTCGTCAACGATGACTTGCGACGTCTTGACGTCGTAATCGAGAAAGCCGCGTGCGGCCAGCGCTTGCAACAATTTGTTTTTGTAGGCCGTGTAACGACCGTGATGCACGACATCACCACTGCGCGGTTGCGCCTGGAACACGCTCTGGATTTGTGCGTCTTGTGCACCGTCACCAGCCACGCGCACGCGCACGCTGTCATAGCGGGCAGGCTCACCACTGTCGACGACGATCGCAATCTGCCAGCAAGTGTCGTCAAACGCTAACGACGATTGAATGTCCGGTCGATAGTAGCCAAGTGCCTCCAACGCTCGGCGCACTGGCGCTTCGATGCGTCGGAAACGCCGCCGGACCTGCCACTGCGGTGTATCGCAAGCGAGTTCGTTCAGTCCGAGGTGTGCCAGCACATTGTCGCGCTGCGCATCAGACAAACCCTCGACGTTGACAGCGGCACCCGCATTGCCTGCAAGCACTGCGACCCCAATGAACGAGAACAGCCGCCGGCGACCGACTCGCACGCGACGGGCGCCCGCGCGGGCGATCAGCTCGGGTCCGAGTATGCGCTTAGCGATACGCAGGCGGTTGCGCATCCTTCAAATTCAAATAGCGATCGCGCAACTGCGTCTGCCGATTCTCGAGCGAGACGCTCTCGCCGTTGATGAACACATGTTCGGGGAAAGTCGTTACTTCCAGCGGGTCACCATCCCATACAACCACATCGGCGGCCATACCGGTTGCGAGTGTGCCGAAACGATCACCGAGTCCAAGCACCTTCGCCGGCGTTGCCGTGATTGCGCGCAAACCCTCAATCCAGGGCAAGCCGTGCGCCACTGCGTTCCCGGCGAGCTGTTTCAAGTTGCGCAGGTTGTGGGTATCGCCATCGGCAATGATCAAACGCACACCCGCCTCCTGCAGGACGCGCGCGTTCTCCATCGACGACGACAGACTATCGAATGAGCCCGGCAAATTGGCAATGGGTGAAAACATCACAGCAACGTTGCTGGCGGCCAGACGTTCGGCAATCTGCCATGCCTCGGCGCCGCCAACAATAATGATGCTGAGTCCGAAGCGGTCAGCAAGGTCAATGGCCACGCGAATATCGCTGGCGCGATCAGCGCTCAGATACAGCGGCACATCACCGCGGATGACGCCCTGCAGTGCGTCAAGGTCCTGCTTGCTGACGCTGTACTCGCGACGCGCACCTGCGTCGTAAGCGGCCGTATACTGACCATAGTCAATCGCATCTTGCAGTGCCGTGGTTAGCGCCAGCAACGCAGCAGCTCGTGACCCGGTGCTGACGTAACCACCAGATTCGCCGAGATGCGCAACAATCGCGGCACCGCGCGCGACGAGAAAATCATCACTGTCTCCCAAATGTACGACAGCAGCCTGACCTGAAATCACACCACCACCGGGCTGGCCGTCTTCGGGCCACGCAGGGTTTGGCAGTACGACTGCCCGCGTTACCCCTTCGGCGCGGTTGATATCAATGAGAGTTGATGCGGGATTGTAGGCATCAGCAATATCAAACGAGGCACCAAACGCGGCGCCTCGCTGCGCGCTGTCGACGGTACTGCTCTCGGCGGACACCTCAACCAGACCGAGCCCCGAATGCGCGGCGAAAATACCCGGCGTGACAACCTTGCCGGACGCATCGATCACCCGCGCACCTTTCGGCGTCACCCGCCCCTTTTGTACATTCAGGATTTCGCCGTCTTCAATCAGCACGGTCGCCTCGGGCAGCGTGCCCTGATCACTCAACGTATGCACAGTGCCACCGACAATCGCAATGACCTCGGCGTTAGCAGGCATCACAGCAAGTGCAGTTGCAACGGCGAAACTTATCCAGATCTTGTGGTTCATTGCGAAGCTCCTGGCTGGCTTACCGTACCCAGGGCAAAATCCGTCACCGGTTGACGGCTGCGGTCGTTGCGATCGAACGCGTGCACACCATCTATGAACACATGCTCGGCCTTGCCGTAGACACTGAACGGCGAGCGATCCCAGACCACGACGTCTGCCATCTTGCCCGGCTCAAGCGTGCCGGTTTGCGCGTCGATCCCGAGCGCTTTCGCAGCGTTCGCGGTGATCCAGGCGATCGCATCGGCGTCACTGATATCGATACCGGCACGACGACCAGCCGCCAGCGCTTTCGCCGCTTCCTGGTTCAGTCGCTGAATACCGATAGCAGAATCCGAATGAACAATCGCGCAGGCGTTGCTGGCGTGTACCATCGGCACGTTCTCACGCACACCGTCATAGGCTTCCATTTTGAAACCCCACCAGTCAGCCCACATTGCCGAACAGACGTCGTTTTCGGCGAGCAAATCGGCAATCTTGTAAGACTCAACCGCGTGGTGGAACGCCGTGATTTTGTAATCGAACTCGTCGGCCAGGGCCATCATCGTCGCCATCTCGTCAGCACGATAGCAGTGGTTGTGAACGAGGATGTCACCGTCCAGTACGCCTGCGAGCGTTTCAAGCTGCAAATCCCGATCCGGTGCTTCACCCTCGCCGTTCTCGGCCGCCTTGAGTTTGTCGCGATACTGACTGGCCGCGATCCACGCGGCACGGTAGCCGGCAACGTTACCCATACGCGTCGATGGTGCGCCACCGCGCGAGCCGTAAACGCGTTTCGGATTTTCGCCGCACGCCATTTTGAGTCCGTACGGTGCACCCGGAAATTTCATACCGCGCACGGTACGCGAAAATACATTCTTCAGGGTGACACTTCGGCCGCCAAACAGGTTGGCTGAACCGGGCAAAATTTGCAGCGTCGTAATGCCACCTGCCAGCGCTGCCGAGAATCCCGGATCCTGCGGCCAAACGCTGTGCTCAGCCCACACCTCGGCCGTATTCGGCGATGTCGCCTCATTGCCGTCAGAGTGCGCACGTACGCCCGGCGAGGCGTAAACCCCAAGATGCGAATGCACATCAATGATGCCGGGCGTGACAAATTTGTCGGTCGCATCAATGACGACGCCATCACGCGGTGCAGCCAGCTTGCGTCCAACCCGCTCGATGCGACCATCCAACAGCAACACATCGGTATTTGCCAGCTGCTCACCGGTGCCGGTTAGCACCGTGGCATTGCGGATCAAGACCGGCTCGCTTGCTGCCGGCGTGTAGGTGCTGGAGAACGCATCGGATTGACCAGAGGATGGCGTGTCTTCGCCGCAGGCGACTAGCGCCATTGGTAGCAGCACGATGGCCAGCAAACGTAATCGCGTCATGTGTAGAACCTGAAATTGTGATTTTGAACCCGGACGAACCCAACAGATCGCCACGCGAAATTATTCCATATCCGTAGCGGCGGCGACAGGATTGAGCATGAACGTACCCTCCACGTCAGCAACCAGAACACTGTCCGCTTCGCGCAGCGCCTTACCGCTTAGTTGGACGTGACGCCGACGGCGGCTAATCTGTGTGCCTTCCAGGCGCAACGTTTCACCTACTTTGGCTGGCAGGCGGTAGCGCACAGCGGCTTTCGCCGTAAATCCTGCCTCACCCTGCAAATGCAGCCAGTTGGCCATCACATCATCCAGTGCTGTGAAGATCAGGCCACCATGCACAACACCATCGAAACCGACATGATGCACATCGGGCGTAAAGCGACCAACGCAGACATCGCCTTGCATCTCGAAGTGAATCTTTAACCCGATCGGGTTGGTTTGGCTACAGGCAAAGCAGCCCTCGCCGCCACTGGCACTACGCACTTCACTCATCGCTGAGCACCGTATCCATTTGCAGGGCTAGCGGACTGTCTAATGCATCGGCATTGACCCGCAGCCGGCCAATATAGTCACCAGCACCACCTAACGGGTCACCGCTCATGGATAGGCGCGCGACAATTTCATATTCGTCAGCAGAGCTTAAGTTGCGGCCGGGTAACATTGCGTTGCTGTCGTCGAGCGTGACCTGCAACGGCAGCGCTTCTGGCGCTAGCTGAGTGGCCGCCAATGGCGGCCCCGGAGAATCAGGATTGCGCACGGACACAAATACCCGCGCCGTAGCCGGCCACTGTCGTTCGAGGCTCTCCGCCAGACTGACCGACAAACTCAGCGAGCGCTGCGAATCCGCCGGCACCGCGCGGTTGGCCATCGCACGCAACGCAATAATGCGTTCGCGCAAAATTGCACTGATCTCATCGGGCGCACCTTGCGCCAGTAACTGCTCCCACGCGTCCGCTGCGCGCGCATGGTCGCCGCGTGCCGCGTAGGCAAGACCGCCGTACCACATTGCCTTCGGAATGCCCGGCGCCATCTCGTAGGCACCAATGAACAGCACAATCGCTTCGTTCGGCAGTCGCTGTACGTCGCCGTATGACAGCGCCTCACCGAGCATGACCATGAGCTCCGGATCGGGAAATTCGCTGAGTGCCATCGCCTTGCGCAGCGCAGGTTCGGCCTGCTCGTAGTCGGTCAACTCCAGCCGCACGCGACCAAGCAAACGCCAGCTCGCATAGTCGTCGGGGTTGGCTTCCAGCTCACTGGCCAACGTCGCTGCGGCAGCCTCGGCTTGCTCACGCGTCAGGGTGGTGCCGTCGGCAGGCACTTGCGTCAGCGCCAGGTACGCAGCGCTGCGCGGCACATAATTGCTGGCAATCGGGTACAGCGCTGCGCTGCCGGCAACCAGCACAGCCAACACCAGTCCCGTGGCAACAAACCGGCGTGCCCGAATCAGCGGCAGTGCACAAAACACGAAAGCGACGACCACCATCAAGGCGGCTGTGGCAAAAAATGCCGTACTCATTCTCCGTCGACTCCAATATCCAGCTGCGAGCGCGCGGCGACGGTCCGGAACAACGCAAAACCGCCGATCAACATTAGGATCACCGGCGACAGCCACAACAACGCGGTCTTGGCGCTGAACGGTGGCTTGTATAGCGCAAAGTCTCCATAGCGCTCTTGCAGGAAGGTATAGATTTCGTCGTTGCTGGCACCATCACGCATCATGTCGCGGATAACCGCACGCAAATCGTTGGCGAGCGGTGCATTCGAGTCTTTGATCGACTGGTTCTGGCACGTCAGGCAGCGCACTTCTGCTATGAGTTTTTGATAGCGCGCCTGCATCGCATCATCTTCAAACGCGCGCTCGGTATCAATCGCCGCCGCTGGTAGCGCTACCAGCAACAGTGCCAACCAAACCATACAACCGCCGCGCCAGCCGCTCATTGCACAGCCTCTGTCGTCAACTGCGCCAAACGCGGCGCGAAATCATTCGCCCAGATATCGGCAGACAGCGGACCGATATGTTTATAGACGATCGTGCCATCGCCATCGATCAGAAACGTCTCCGGTGCACCATACACGCCGAAATCGATCGCGACGCGCCCTTCCTCGTCATGGCCGCTCGCCACATACGGATCGCCGTAGCGCGCAAGCCATGCTTGTGCGTCGGCGCGCGGGTCCTTCCAATTCAATCCGTAGATATCGATCACACCGTTGCGCGTGAGTTGCATCAGAAAATCATGCTCGACCCGACAGTTGTAACACCAGCTACCCCAGACGTTTAGCAACGTCGGGCGACCCCCAAGGTCTGTCGATTTAACCTGCTCATTCGGGTCGGCTAGCGACGCAAGCGTGAAACTCGGCAGCGGTTGCGCTAGCAGCGGCGACGGAATGTACGTCGGATCATTTTTCAAACCCACGACGAACAGGCCGGTCAGCGCCAGAAAAATGCCCAGCGGCACAATGAAACGTACCATCAGGCCGAGTCCGTCACTGTCACCGCAGGCACCACGGCAGCCTCTTCCGTGCGTTTGGCTGCGCCAGCTTTGACATGCACCCGATAGCGTCGATCCGACATGGCAAGCAAACCGCCCAGTGCCATGACAATGGTGCCGAGCCAGATCAATCGAATGAGTGGTTTGTATTGCAAACGCACCGACCAGGCGTCGTTACCCAACGCATCACCCAGCGCGACGAACACATCGCGCGAAATGCGGCCGTCGATGCCCGCTTCGGTCATCAAGCTTTCCTGTTGGCGATAGCGGCGCTTTTGCGGGAACAGCGTGGCCACCGGCTCACCATCGCGCGTCACCTCGATAACACCTTGCAGGAACGCATAGTTCGGGCCTTGCCCCTCCTCGAGGGATTTCAACTCGAACGTGTAGCCAGCAGCGGTTACCGGTTTACCGGCCGCTATCGAGCGATCGGCTTCGATACCAAATGACGAGACGACCGTTGCGCCCAGTGCAAACAATCCAACACCAAAGTGCGCCAGATGCATACCGGCGGCGGCGCGCGTCATTGGCTTACCCTGTCTGACCAGTTTCAGCGGCGCGCCCGCCGATGCGAGCATGACCCACAGCGCCGCGACAATGCCGCACGCGGTCAAAACACTATTGCTGCCAAAGACCAGCAGCGGACCAACCACGCCAACCAGCAGCGACGCAGCAATCAGCCAGCGATAGTCGCGCAACACGCTGGCCAGATTCCCGGTGCGCCAGCTCGAATGCATGCCAATACCGATGAGCAACAATAGCGGCAGCATCGGGATGATAAAGACCAGCTCGAACACTTCCTTGCCAACCGACACCTTGCCCATGCCCAATGCTTCGACGAACAACGGATACAGTGTGCCGATCAAAATCAGGCTTGCCGCAATCACCAGCAACACATTGTTCAACAGCAGGAACGTCTCGCGCGAGGTCGCCTGAAACCCGGCCTGTGTATCCAGTGACGGCGCGCGCCACGCATATAGCGCAAGCGCGACACCAATCACCAACAGCAAAAACACCAGAATGAAATAGCCACGCGCCGGATCGCTGGCAAACGCATGCACCGACACGAGGATGCCCGAGCGGACGAGGAACGTGCCCAACAAACTCAACGAGAATGCCATGATCGCCAGCAGCAGCGTCCAGCTCTTGAACAGACCGCGCGTTTCAGTCACTGCCAACGAATGGAACAGTGCTGTAGCGGCAAGCCATGGCATAAACGAGGCATTTTCGACCGGATCCCAGAACCACCAGCCTCCCCAACCCAGCTCGTAGTATGCCCACCAGCTACCCAGCGAAATACCGAGCGTCAAGAAGACCCACGCAGCCGTCACCCACGGGCGCGTCCAGCGTGCCCACTGACGGTCAAGTTGCCCTGAGAGCATCGCTGCAATAGCAAAAGCAAACGCTACGGAGAGACCAACATAACCGACATACAACATCGGCGGATGAATAATCAGTGCAGGATCCTGCAGCAGCGGATTCAGATCGGCGCCATCGCGCGCTGCTGGTTGCAAACGCAAGAACGGGTTCGATGTGAACAGTGTGAACAGCAACGTGCCGACGCTGAGCAAACCCAACACGCCCAGCACACGCGACGCCATCTCCAACGGCAATGAGTGCGAACGCAACGCCACCGCGCTAGTCCACACAGTAAGGATCAGAATCCACAACAGCATCGAGCCCTCGTGCGCGCCCCACACCGCGGCGACGCGGAACTGCACCGGCAGCTGACTGTTCGAATTGTTAGCAACGTACTGCAATGAAAAATCATTGCTGACAAACGCGTTGACCAGGATCAGGAACGCAATGAGCACAAACCCAAATTGTGCGAGCGCTGCCGGCCGCGCAAACGACATCATGGCCGGGTCGCCGCGATGAGCGCCGACGAGTGGCAGCACGCCCTGTAATGCCGCTAACGCTAGCGCGATCAACAGCGCAATCTGTCCCAGTTCGGGCAAAATGCTCATTCGTCCGCCTTGTAACCCTGCCGCTCCAGCGAGTCAGCAACTTCGGGTGGCATGTAGTCTTCGTCGTGCTTGGCCAGCACTTCTTCGGCTACAAACACCCCTTCGTTATTAATATGACCGTTAGCGATAATGCCCTGGCCGTCGCGGAACAGATCAGGCAACACACCGGTGTAGAGCACCTTTAACGTGTTAACCGTATCGGTCAGCGTGAACTGTAGCGTCAGGCTGCCGGCCTCACGCAGCAAGCTGCCTTCCTGCACCAAGCCGCCGACGCGGATCGACCGATCCAGCGGTGCGGTGCCGTTCGCGATTTCGTCCAGCTCATAATAGAAGCCGGTGCCTTCGCGAAACGCACCGATCGTGAATGCCGAAACCACGGCAATGCCGACGACCAGCATGCCTACCGACAGCATGCGTTGTTGTTTGGGTGTCATGCCACAACCTCCTTGACCGTTGCCGGCCCCAGCGGGTCACTCGTATCCAGTTGACGACGAATCTGGCGTAGCGTCGCCGCGTGTCGCCGCGCAGCCAACCAACAATTGGCGACCATCACAACAAACGTCAATCCGAACGACATCCACACGTAGAACGCATAGCCGCCCATCGCAAAAAACTCATGCATGTTGTGCTCCCTTCGACAGCGATGACGCATCCCCTGTGACCAGTCGCTTAACCCAGCGCGCGTTGCGCTCACGCAACAGCACCTCTGAGCGCAACCGAGCGAACAACACCGCACCGAAAAACAGCGAGAACGACACAATCATGATCAGCAGCGGCGTCAACATGCTGGCCGGCATCACCGCGTCCTCGTTCATTACCGTTTGGCCCTGATGCAGCGAACTCCACCATTCGACCGAGTAATGCACAATCACCACATTGACCACACCGACAATCGCCAAAACGGCACCAGCGCGATCTGCGCGAGTGCGATCTTCAATCGCCGAGTGCAACGTCATGTAGCCAAGGTACAAGAACAGCAAAATAAGCTCGGTCATCATTCTTGGATCGCTCCACTCCCACCAGGTTCCCCACATGGGTTTGCCCCACAAGGAACCTGTCGCCAACGCAAGAAAGGTGAACGATGCGCCAATGGGCGCCGCCGACACGGCAACGGCGTGCGCCAGTTTCATACGCCAGATCAGACCGATCACCGACGCCACGGCCATGATTACGTAACCCAGCAGGGACAGATACGCCGACGGAACGTGCACGTAGATGATGCGGAAGGCATCACCCTGCTGGTAGTCAGCAGGTGCCTTGATCAGACCGCCGTACAAACCGACGCCGACGCCGATCAACGCCAGTGCAAGCATCCACGGCGCCCAAAAGCCGGCCAGGCGATAGATGTGCGGCGGCGACGCAAGTTGATGAAACCATTTCCACATAAAACGACAGTTCCTGCCCGTGCCCGGGGCTATTCCAAACTAATGCGCAACGCGGCGGCAATCGCCAGCGGCGTCAACACAGCTGCCAACGTCGCCGTCGCCGCCAGCAGGTACAAAGGACCTGCCGCGGGCTCGCCACCACTGGCCAACACAACGGCGCGTGTGCCGAAGATGATGACCGGCACCATCATTGGCAAAACCAGCAACGCAATCAGTGCGCTCGCCCGTTGCACGCCCACCGTCAATGCAGCGGCGACAGCGCCGAGTGCACACAAAGTGTAGCTACCTAGCGACAGTGACAACGCAAGTGTTGGCATTGCTTCGACAGGCATCGCGTAAGACTGCGCAATCAACGCGGAAACTAGCACAAGTGGCAACCCCGCAACCAACCACAAGGCCACAGTTTTTGCGATGCATAGAGCAACCAGCGATTGGCCTGCCAACACGTATTGCTCAAGCGTGCCATCGCCATGGTCCTGGCTGAACAATGCATTGAGCGGCAGCAGTGCCGCGAGTAATGCTGCGACCCACACCACACCCGGTCCGATCGTCTGCAGCACCGCCCGTTGCGGACTGATCGCCAGCGGGAACAATGTGGCGACGACCGCGAAGAAAAACAGCGGATTGATGGCATCGGTTAACCGGCGTAGCGCCAGACGCCATTCGCGCCCGAGCATGACCGCAAAAACGGTCAGTGGCCGCAGCTCGACGGCGCGGATTACCACTGAATGTTGATCGTCGGTCGGGTCACTGCCCATCTACAGTCTGCCATTGCAACTGACGCACACGCGTCTCGGGAATATCAACATCGTGGTGGGCGGCGAACAGCACCGCACCGCCGTTGCCCACATGCTCGGCGATCAGGGCGCGCACATCCGCTTGGCCGGCTTGGTCGAGGTTCGTAAACGGCTCATCGAGCAGCCACAAAAAGGCCTCGGACAAGACCACTCTGGCTAACGCCGCACGCCTTCGTTGCCCGGCAGACAAACCGCGCGCCATCACATCAGCACGACTCTCAATGCCAAAGCGGCGTAACACAGCCATCACATGCGCGGCCGGCCGGTTGCGGCGCAGCGCGTTATCGAATCGCAGGTTCTCGAGCAATGTCAGATCCCCTTTGAGCCCGGCGTTGTGGCCTAGCCAGGCCAGATTCTGCGCATAGCGGTCACGGTCGGTACGCAGCGGTGCACCGAGCCATTGCACATCGCCCGTTTCGGCAGACGTCAGACCCGCAATGATCCGCATCAACGACGTTTTGCCACACCCATTGGGACCGATCAGATGGATCGCATCGCCAGCTGAGACATCGAGATCCAGAGCCCGCAACAGACAGCGCTCGCCGCGGAATACGCTGATATTGCGCAGAGACAGACAAGCGTCGCTCAAGAGCAAATAACCGGTGGAAAAACGCGAAAAATTTGAAAAGACACTTTTTTATTCATCAATAACAGAAGGTTAACGGACTTTTCTATACAGGGAATGAAGTTTCTGCACAATAATGCACAGACATTCTGACCACAAGTGGACAATATTTGTCACATCGCGTCGGCAGCAACTGCGTTATTTTACATGAGTGAATGGCGTTGGTTAGACTCATTATCTTGCAGCGCTGTACGGGGGGTCCACGCTGCATCCAAAGGACAACGAGACTAGTGGCTGTCGTGCGCGAGGCGCCCGGGTGCATTGCACCAGGGTTGAGCCACCGCTAATGACAAAAACTGCCTGGGGTAGACTGCGATTGTGACGGATAACCAGAACACACCCTTCTTTTACGAAGATGCGCAGCGGCTTGAAATACTGAGCGCGCTGCAAGATACCTATACGACCCGTAACGGCCTCGCCGTTATCACTGGTGCGAGCGGCTGCGGCCTCACGACATTGATGCAAACCGCAGCCGAACGGCTGCGTGCCAGCAACCCGGAACTGGGCGACCTGAACGTTGCGCACATCGACGTCTCGCAGACAACCGTAGCCGGCATGCTGTGCGAACTGCTGGGCGCGTTTGGTTACGAGTTGCCCGAGGCCAGCCACACCGAATTGCTGTCCATCACCCGGTTGATCTCGCAACACCAGGCCGAAGCCGGTCTGCCGCCGCTGATCGTTTGCGAGCACGTCGACCGGGCCACACCCAAAGTACTGGCTCTGATTAACGCACTGGCCGAAACCAAGTTTCGCCATGGCTTCGCCTTCCGTATGTTTCTGGCCGGCTCCGATCAGTTGCGCCGAATCGTCAAGGCCGAAGGCATGAGCTGCGTCGGCGAGCGGCTTAGTTACTCGGCATCGATCCGCCCGTTGACGAACAACGAGCAGCGCACCTTCATTCGCGAGTGGCTCAGAAACGCCGATTCGGTTGCGGACGAAGACGTGATCGAGTCGATTGTGCGTGCCAGCGCCGGATCTGTGCAGTCATTGGCGACCACGCTAGGCATGGCCGCTGATCAGTCCGGCCGCGACAACCGTCTTACAGCAAACCTTGTAGCCGGCGCAATTGACCACGTCGCGCGGCAACACCTGCAGCGGGTGAGCAGCCTTGCTAATGACAGCAGCACTGTGATCCGCAGAGCCTCCGACAAACCTGACGCCGACGCAGCAAGCACACCGCACGCAACCGACGACGCGAGCACACCCGCCGATTCGCTCGGCGAGATTATGGTGAGCCATGACGGTACGTTGATTCAGCATTACCCGATCGCGCGCCGCAAGGTGCTGATCGGGCGCGCGCCTCACAACGACATCGTGCTCGATTCAAAGTGGGTCAGCCGCCATCACGCTATTGTCGTGTGTACACCGACAGGCGCATCGTTGGTCGATATCAACAGCACCAATGGCATGACGATCAACTCCCGCGAAGCGCGGCAAGGTCGCCTCGCCCACAATGACGTGGTTGTGATCGGCAAGTTCCGCCTCAAATACCGCAACGTGAATGCCCGCCGGGACAACGGGGATGCGCCAATTGCGCTGTCAGAAACGCGCGTATTGCGTTCGATCGAAGTCAACGACCAGAATGAAGACGAAGATCTGACGCTAGTATCGAGCAAGTTTCGCAAGCCCGCAGACCCGCAATAGCAGCACACGCACCGCGTGCCCTGCGCACGCTGGCGCCAGGGACGCCAACCCGTCGATACCGATTGAACCAAATATAGTCGATCGCGAGCAGTATTCGTGATAGATTTATATTTGGTCGGGGAGGATCAAGTGCGAAAGCTGGCGACAGCCGAGCAATGGAAGCACCTGCAGGATGCGCCGAAAAAAAGAATCAGAAGGGGCAAGCGCTGCGGACAGCAGCGAAACAGGATCGCCGCTAGACGACGAGCTGCAACGGCGGCTGGTGCATGTCGAGCATCTGAATGCCGGCTTGATCCACGAATTTAGCAATGCGATCGGCATTATTTCGGGTTTCGCCGAGCTGGCGGAACTTGACCCAAGTGCTTCGGACGACTTACGCCAATATCTCGGTCAAATTAAAGCCGCTGCTGATCATGGTAGCCAACTCGCAAAAGATGCGCGCGATGCATTGCTGGAGCGACCCGTCGTTGCAGAAAAAATCACTTTTCCGGTTTTGCTCGGTGATCTGAATAAACAGATCGCACCAACAATCCCGCCCGGTGTTGACGTCATTTGGCGCTGGGACGATGCGCCGGCAACATTTCGAGCCAACAAGACGCATCTCAGGCAAATCCTGACGAACCTGATCAACAACTCGATTCGAGCAGTCGGCGAGCATGGCCGGATCAAGGTGACCATCAGCGAAGTTACGGTTGATGCACCGCCACAGGGCGATGCCAACACAGCATTGACACCCGGCCCCTACTTGCTGCTGAACGTTGGAGACAATGGATGCGGCATCGAACCGGAATGGCAACAGAAGGTTTTGCAACCATTCGTCACGTCACAGGAAGAGAGCGGCGGCAGCGGACTCGGTCTTGCGATCACAGCGAGTCTTGCAATGCGCTACGACGGCGACGTCAAACTCGACTCCGTCGTTGGCGAAGGCACCTGGATCAGCGTGTATTTGAAATCGCGCTAGCGGCGTTGCGCGGCCTGCCAAAAGGTCGCTGGTGCCCGGGGAGGGACTTGAACCCTCACTTCCTTTCGGAAAACGGATTTTAAGTCCGCAGCGTCTACCAATTCCGCCACCCGGGCAAAAGAAAATGGAGGCTAGGCCCGGAATCGAACCGAGGTCCGCGGCTTTGCAGGCCGCTGCATAACCACTCTGCCACCTAGCCGATGCGAGCGTCGAGCCGCGAACGATAGCATACCCGTTGCCGCGTTCAAGCAATAAAAAACCCGGTTGCGCATAACGCAACCGGGTTTTCGTGCCTGGAGCGGGTGAACGGGTTCGAACCGTCGACCTGTACCTTGGCAAGGTACCGCTCTACCAGCTGAGCTACACCCGCAATACTTGCCACAAAAACTCAATATTTCGAAGCAAGGCGCTGCATTGTACTGGAGCGCCCTAGCCTGTCAAGCAAACTAGTCGGCCCGGCTCAACACCGGCCACGCCGCGCTCAGATAGATCCACATCGACCACAGCGTCATCGCCGCCGCAATCAACAGGGCGATGAATCCGAGCTCGTAAATCGGCAAGCCCCACAGCGTATCGCCCCACAACATAAAGCTCAGGCCGATCAGCTGAAACGTCGTCTTGATCTTGCCGACCATTGACACCGCAACCGTTGCCGATGCCTGTTGGCCGGCCATCCACTCGCGCAGTGCCGACACGGTGATCTCTCGGCCAATGATCACAGCAGCGACAATCGCCATGATCCAGCGACCGTCGGTATCGACCAGCAACACCAGCGCAACGGCGACAATCAGTTTGTCGGCAACCGGATCCAGAAACGCACCGAACGCGGTCATTTGATTGAATTTGCGCGCGATCCAGCCGTCAAAGAAATCCGAAATTGCGGCGGCCGCAAAGATCAGCGCTGCCGCTTTACGCGCCCACTCGAACGGCAGATAGAACATCACAACGCACAGCGGGATTGCCAGAATGCGAAAACCGGTGATGCTGTTGGCAAGATTGAATTTCATGAATGCTGGGACTCTTCCGGCGACGATCCGTCGCCATCGATGGATTGATGGAACTCAAGGTAGATGCGCTCTGCCAGTCGGCGACTGATGCCTTTGAGCTTGCTCAGATCGTCGATGCTCGCACGACGCACACCCTGAAGGCCACCGAATTGTGTCAACAATTCGCGCCGTCGCACCGGCCCTAGACCCTCGATACCTTGCAGACCCGAGGTTTTGCGGGCTTTGGCACGACGCCCGCGGTGACCCGCTATCGCGAACCGATGCGCTTCATCGCGCACACGCTGGATTAACAACAGAACCGGCGAGTCGGGTGGCAACAAACGTGGTCGCGAATCGTCAATGGTAAACAACTGTTCAGCGCCCGCTTTACGCGAACGCCCTTTGGCCACGCCAATGAGCATAATCTGCTCCAGCTCGAACTGCGCCATCACCGCCTGCGCTTGCGTCAACTGCCCTTTGCCACCGTCAATAAGCACAACGTCAGGCATCGGCACCTCGCCTTTCTTGACGCGCGCATAGCGCCGCGTCAGGGCTTCGTGCATCGCCGCGTAGTCATCACCAGTGTCGGTAGATTCTATATTGAAACGGCGATAGTCGGCTTTGATCGGCCCCTCGCTGCCAAACACAACGCATGACGCAACGGTAGCCTCGCCACCGGTGTGACTGATGTCGAAACACTCGATACGCTCGGGAATCGACGGCAGTTCGAACGTTTCGGCAAGCTGAGTCAGTTGCTGCCCGATACCGGCGCGACTAGCAGCCTCAAGATTGGCGCCCTGGCGTGCGTTGTCCAAAGCCATAGACAGCCATCCTGCCCGGTCACCACGCACCTGATGCTTGATGACGACCTTGTGTCCGCTGCGCTCGCCAAGCGCTTGCGCAAACCAATCACTCTCATCCAGCGCTTGCGGCAGAATGATTTCCTTTGGCGCCTCACGCTCCAGATAGAACTGGCCCAAAAAACCGCCAAGCACGGTGCCATCGTCGACACCAATTGCATTGGCCGGATAGAAACTGCGACTGCCGAGAATTCTGCCATCGCGAATGAACAGCACCGCGACGCACACAGTCGATGCGCTGCGATGTAAACCGACAATATCGGCATCGGCGTCGTTGCGCATGGTGACGCGTTGTTCACTCTCGATGCGCTTCAGGCGCGCCACCTGATCGCGCAGCCGCGCAGCACTTTCAAAATCCAGCTCGGCCGCAGCCGTCTCCATACGCTGCACAAGACCGTCGATGACGTCGCGATTGCGACCTTTCAGGAAATTGGTGCTATCGCGCACATCGCGGGCATAGTCCGTCTCGCTGATCAATCCGACGCACGGCCCGGAACAACGTTTGATCTGATACTGCAAACACGGACGCGACCGGTTCTCAAAAAAACTGTCGCGGCACTGGCGTACACGAAACAGTTTCTGCAATTCGTTGAGCGTGTTCTTGACGGCCGCCGCGCTGGGGTAAGGCCCGAAATAGTCGTCCTTGCCGCGCTTGCGCCCGCGATAAAACGATAACCGCGGGTACTGATGGCCGCTCGACACACGGATCCACGGATAGGATTTGTCATCGCGCAGCACGATGTTGAACCGTGGCCGATAGCGCTTGATCAGCGTGTGCTCAAGCAGCAAGGCTTCCGATTCGGTGTTCGTTAGCGTGACCTGCATGCTGTGGATACGCTCGACCAGCGCCATTGTCTTGGCATCTTTTGCGCGGCCGCTGAAATAGCTGGCAACGCGCTTTTTCAGATCGCGCGCCTTGCCGACGTAAATCACTGTGTCTTTGGCGTCATACATACGGTAGACGCCCGGCCGGTGCGACAGCCCGTCAAGGAATGCCTTGCTATCGAAACCGTCTGTCGTTGCTGCGCTCATGCAAAGCGCCCGACACCCGCCTTGCGGGCAGCCGCGGTCAGTACGTCGCCAAACATCTTGGTCGTCAAACGACCGGTATTCGTGTTGTAGCGGCTGCAATGGTAGGAGTCGATCAACGTCAAGCCATTGCCCAGATCATGCTCTGCGCCGTGTCCGAACTTGAAGCTCGCCTGCCGCAGGCCGAGCGCGCGCAACACTGCCTTGTGGGCAATGCCGCCCAGCGCCATGATCACACCGTCGTCGGGCAACGTTGCGATGTCAGCCGCGAGAAACGCATTGCACTCATTGACCTCGGCCGCAACCGGCTTGTTCTGCGGTGGCAGGCATTTAACCGCATTGCTGATGCGCGTGCCGGACAGCGTTAACCCGTCGTCGGCCGACACCGACGTTGGCGCACTACCGATACCGAGCACATGCAGCGTTTCGTACAGCAATACGCCGGCGTAATCGCCAGTGAACGCCCGACCCGTGGCATTCGCACCATGCATGCCGGGCGCCAACCCGGCAATCAACAACCGCGCGTCCGGGTCACCAAACGGTGGCACCGGCCGCGCGTAGTACGAAGGATGCGACTCGCGCACGTCGGCGAGGAAGGTGGCCAGTCGCGGACACCGCGTGCAATCAATATCGAACACGTCGGTCAACGGATGTGCTGCCTAATCCTGCATGTGCCGGATGATCGCCTCACCGAAGCCTTTCGTGCCGAGCAGTTTTGCGCCCGGGATAAGCTGCTGTAGCTCTTCCTTGACCTCGGCCTTGCCCGCAACCGGCGCCGTGCGCTTCGGCGCACGAATGGCTTCGCGCAGTCGCGCGAGATCGAACGTGAGCTCCTTGTTCGCAATCGTGTTGCCGATGCCTTTGACGATCAGATCAGCTGCCTCGGTCCAACCCATATACCGCAACATCATCTCTGCAGAGAGAATCAGCGAGCCCGGGTTCACCCGATCCTTGCCGGCAAAGCCTGGCGCCGTGCCGTGAGTAGCTTCAAACACACCAACGCCATCACCAATGTTGGCGCCTGGCGCAATACCGATACCGCCGACCTGCGCCGCCAGTGCATCGGAGATGTAATCGCCATTCAGGTTCAACGTTGCAATCACATCGTATTCTTCGGGCCGCAACAGAATCTGTTGCAGGAAGTTATCGGCGATAACGTCCTTGACGACGATCTCGTTGCCGGTGCGCGGATTCTTGAACGACAACCACGGGCCACCGTCCTTCGGTGTCGCGCCAAAGTCTTCGGTCGCCACTTGATATCCCCACTGGCAAAACGCGCCTTCGGTGAATTTCATGATGTTGCCCTTGTGCACCAAAGTCACAGAGCTCAGATCATTATCCACACAGTAATTGATCGCCTTGCGAACGAGCCGCTCGGAGCCTTCGCGCGAGACCGGTTTGATGCCGATGCCGGAGCTCGACGGGAAGCGGATTTTTGTCACACCCAGCTCTTCCTGCAAAAACTTAATCAGCTTCTGCGCATCTTGCGATCCGGTCGCGTATTCAATACCGGCGTAGATGTCTTCGGTGTTTTCACGGAACACGACCATGTTGACCAGATCAGAGTCTTTCATCGGCGTGTTCACGCCGGGGAAATAGCGAATCGGTCGAACGCACGCATACAGATCCATCGTCTGGCGAATCGATACGTTCAATGAGCGAATGCCACCGCCAATCGGTGTCGCGAGCGGTCCCTTGATCGACACGACGTAGCGTTTGAGCACATCCAGCGTCTCTTCGGGCAGGAACGTCGCGCTGTCATACACTTGACTCGCCTTCGCACCGGCGTAAATCTCCATCCACGAAATCTTGCGCTTGTCGCCGTACGCCAACGATACGGCCGCATCGACGACATCCTTCATGACTGGCGTCACATCAATGCCAATGCCATCGCCTTCGATGAACGGAATAATGGGATAGTCCGGCACCTCAAGCCTGTGGTCCTGGGTAAGTCGAATTGGCTCGCCTTCGGTCGGCACCGTGATCTTGTCGTACTGCATCGTGTGTCCCCAAAATGATCGAAGCGCAGGTGTCCGCCCGCGCGAATGCGATATTGTATCGTATTCACTGCAAGTCTGGTCGCAGGCTGATCATAAATGGAGCGCGCCGGGTGGCATTGATTCTGTTAAACAAGCCGTTCCGCGTGTTGTCGCAATTCAGCGCAGATGGCGATCGCAGGACGCTAAGCGATTTTGTCGATATTCCGCGCGTCTACCCTGCAGGTAGACTGGACTTCGACAGTGAGGGTTTGCTGTTGCTCACGGACAATGGGCGCTTGCAAGCGCAGATTGCGTCACCGCGCTACAAGACACACAAGCACTACTGGGCACAGGTTGACGGCAGCGCCGAGCTCGACGTGCCGGCCACACTGCTTCGCGGTGTCACACTCAACGATGGCCCGGCGCGCGCCCTTGCTGCGCAATGCATCGCACCACCTGACGAGGTATGGGACCGTGATCCGCCAGTGCGCTTCCGCAAAACCGTGCCGGATCATTGGCTCAGCATCACGATCGGTGAAGGTCGCAACCGTCAGGTACGGCGCATGACGGCCGCCGCCGGCGCACCGACACTACGGCTGATTCGTTACCAGGTTGGGCCGTGGACCGTGCATGACATCGCGCCAGGCGAATATCGGCAGCTTGACGATAACGAGGCCTTCGCAGCGCTACGCGAATCGCGCCGCTCATGATATCGCCCGCGGCGATTAGCAGCCGCTTGACGACAACGAGGTCCTTGCAGCGTTAGCCGATGCGCACCTCTAGCGTTGTGCGGCGCTTTGCTTCAAACCGCCGATGCGCATCGCAATCTCGAGCGCCTGCTCGTAGTTGAGTCGCGGGTCGACCTGCGAACGGTACGCGCGCTTCAGATCGGCATCCGTCAAACCGCGCGCACCACCGGTGCATTCGGTCACATCATCGCCAGTCAGCTCCAGATGCACGCCACCCAGGTATGAACCCAGCGACTGGTGCACCTCAAACGATTGCTCAATTTCGGCGAGGATATTGTCAAAGCGACGTGTCTTGTAACCGCCTTCAGTCGTTTCAGTATTGCCGTGCATCGGATCGCACACCCACAACACGCGGCTACCCTGCGCGCGCACAGCCTGAATCAAACGCGGCAAATGCGCGTCCACATTGCCGGCGCCCAAGCGATGGATCAGCGTAATTCGGCCCGGCTCGTTGTCGGGGTTTAGCACCGACAACAACTCCTGCAGCCACTCGCTGTCCATACCCTGCCCGATCTTGATACCAATAGGATTGGACACGCCGCGGAAAAACTCGACGTGTGCACCATCGAGCATCGCCGTGCGCATGCCGATCCACGGGAAGTGCGTTGTCAGGTCATACCAGCGCTCGCGACGCAGACGCGTTTGCGCCTGCTCGTAATGCAGATGGAGCCCCTCGTGCGCCGTGTAGAACTCAGCGCTGCCGGTCTGGTGGATCTTGTCGCCGGAGATTGACTCGAAGAAATCGAGCGAGCGGCTGATATCGTCTGCTACCTGTGCGTATTGCTTCGCCAACGGCGAATGTGTCATCCAGTCCAGATTCCAGTACTCCGGATGATGCAGATCGGCAAAGCCACCATCGACCAATCCGCGAATAAAGTTCAGCGTCAGCGCTGCGCGCTCATACCCGCGCAGAATCAGCGCCGGGTCCGGATTGCGATCCGCCTCGGTAAAGGCCGGGCGATTGACCAGATCGCCGCGGAAACTCGGCAGTGTAATGCCGTCGCGGGTCTCTGTATCGGCAGATCGCGGCTTTGCGTACTGGCCGGCAAAGCGGCCGATACGCACGACCGGCTTTTTCATGCCGTAGAGCATGACCAGGCTCATTTGCAGCAGGATCTTGAGTTTCGATACAACGTTTTCGGAAGTGCAATCGGCGAACGTTTCCGCGCAATCGCCACCTTGCAACACAAATGCTTCGCCACGTTGTGCAGCCGCAATCCGCGATTTGAGTTTGTCGACCTCCCAGGAGGTCACGAGCGGTGGCAACGCCGACAGGTCGGCGACAGCGCCGCGCAGCGCCTCGGCGTCCGGATAGTTCGGCATCTGGCTAACGACACGGCTCTCCCAACTTGCGGGATGCCAGCTTAATTGTGCAGTTGAATGGGTCATGCGCGGGAGTGTGCCACAGCGCTTTCAGACTATGCAAAAGTTACGCAAATTTATTAAGTTACGACAGAAACGTTAGCCGCTTTGCAAGCCAGGATCGGCAGCTTGGCTGCACATAATCCGCCGCTTCATGGCGTGCCACCAAGCAACTTGGCACACTGCGCGCCACGGACAACAACACGACCGCCGTATTTAAAGGACAACTATGCACACCGTATTGATTCTGGGCGCTGGAAAAATTGGCGCATTGATTGCCGGCCTACTAGGTGAATCAGGGGACTTCCAGGTTCAGATTGGCGACGCCAGTGCAGACGCCGCCAATGCTGTCGCAAGCAAGCACAATCTCGACTGCGTTCGCCCGTTCACACTCGACGCCACCGACAAGGACGCGCTGATGGCGCACGTGGCCGCACACAAGCCGGAGGCTGTGATTTCCAGCCTGCCGTTTTACTGCAACCCGCTGGTTGCCGAGGTCGCGCGCGCCTGCAACTTGCACTACTTCGATCTGACCGAAGACGTCGCCGTGACTGATGCGGTGCGCAAGCATGCCGAAGGCGCGGAAACCGCCTTCGTACCGCAATGCGGTTTGGCACCAGGCTTCATCAGCATTGCCGCGAATGAGCTGATCGGTCACTTTGATGAGGTGCGCTCGGTCAAGCTGCGCGTCGGCGCTCTGCCGCAGAACCCGAACAACGTTCTGAAGTATGCGATGACCTGGTCTACCGAGGGCGTCATCAACGAATATGCCAACCTGTGCGAGAGTCTCGTCAATGGCAAGAAAACCGAGGTGCTGGCACTCGAAGGTCTGGAACACATCCAGATCGACGGCACGGAGTACGAGGCATTCAATACGTCGGGTGGTTTGGGTTCGCTGGCTGAAACTTATGCCGGTCGCGTGCAGAACATGGATTACAAAACCATGCGCTATCCGGGTCATTGCAAGCAAATGCGTTTGCTGATGAACGGTCTGAAACTGCGCGACGATCGCGGCACCCTCAAGCGTATCCTCGAAAGCTCCATCCCGCAGACACTGCAGGACGTTGTGATCGTTTATGCATCGGTTACCGGCACACAGAGCGGACTGCTGCGTGAAGAGAACTACGTTAACAAGATTTATCCGCAGATGGTTGCTGGCAAGTTGTGGACTGCAATTCAGGTGACAACAGCCAGCGGCGTCACGGCAGTGGTCGATAAGGTGCTGAACGATGCCGGCAAATACACCGGCTTCGTCGCTCAGGAGTCTTTCTCGTTGGGCGAGATTCTCGACAACCGGTTCGGCCGCTTGTACGCGCATGGCGGTGATGGCAGCGCATCAGCGCACGCGGTGGCTACTGGCACCACTGGCCAATAACCGAAACACACGAATTACTGACAGGTTTACACGATATGAAACAGGACATTTTTGCTGCATTGGGGTTAGCCGATCGCAACCCGGGCACGTTCATTGGCGGCCAACCGTATGGTGAACCGAAGACCTATATCGACTCGTACAGCCCGAGCAACAATGAACTGCTCGGCAGCGTCGGTGTTAGCAGCCAACAGGATTACGAGCATGTCATCAAGCAGGCACAAGCGGCATTCGAGCAATGGCGCAAGGTACCTGCCCCGTTACGTGGCGAGGCGATTCGCTTGTGCGGTCAGGCATTGCGCGACCACAAGGACGCGCTAGGCAGTCTGGTGAGTCTGGAGAACGGCAAGATCAAGGCCGAAGGTGACGGCGAGGTTCAGGAGATGATCGACATCGCCGACTTCGCAGTCGGCCAATCGCGGATGATGTACGGCAAAACGATGCACTCCGAACGACCGCAACATCGCATGTATGAGCAATGGCACCCGCTAGGACTCGTCGGCATCATCTCGGCATTCAACTTCCCCGTAGCCGTCTGGTCGTGGAATGCGTTTATTGCCGCGATCGCTGGCAATGTGTGTATCTGGAAACCATCGCCGAAAACCGTGTTGTGTGGTATTGCCGTGCAAAAAATCTGTAACGCCGTGTTAGCCGACCAAGGGTTACCAGAGATTTTCTATCTGATCAACGACGACAACAACACGTTGGCCGAGCGGTTTGTTGACGACCGCCGGATTGCGTTGATGTCGTTCACCGGCTCTTGTGAGATTGGCAACAAGGTTGGTGCACGCGTATCGCAACGCATGGGGCGCTCACTGCTCGAACTCGGCGGCAACAACGCCCTGATTGTCGACAAGGATGCCAACATGGATCTCGCCGTGCCGGCGATCGTGTTCGGCGCAGTCGGTACCGCCGGCCAACGCTGCACGACGACACGTCGCGTGTTCGTGCACGCTGATCGTGAGCAGGAACTGCTGGACACGTTGAAACGCGCCTACGGACAGGTTCGCATCGGTGATCCGCTGGACCCCGATACGCTAATGGGACCGCTGATCGACAAGTCATCCGTGGCACGCTTTACCGCAGCCGTGGCGGCGGTACAAAAAGCCGGCGGCACGCTGATCACCGGTGGCGAGATGCTGGATCAGCCCGGCAATTTCGTCACGCCGGCGATTGCGACTGCTCGCAACGAGTGGCAAATCGTGCAGGATGAGACCTTCGCGCCGTTGTTATACGTGATCCCGTTCAATACGTTAGACGAAGCCATTGCGATGCAGAACGATGTTCGCCAGGGTTTGTCGTCTGCAATCTTCACCGACAATCTGCAGGCCGCCGAGCGCTTTCTTGCGGCAACCGGTTCGGACTGTGGTATTGCCAACGTCAACATCGGCACATCCGGCGCAGAAATTGGCGGTGCCTTTGGCGGCGAGAAGGATACCGGCGGCGGTCGCGAAGCAGGTTCGGATTCATGGCAAGCGTATATGCGCCGGCAAACGAATACGATCAACTGGGGCAGCGATCTGCCGCTGGCTCAAGGCATCAATTTCGATCTGGGTTAGCTGTGCAGTAGGCGAGCATCTACCCCGGTCTGTCTCACCGAGTGACCGGGGTAGTTACAGTCTCGCCGAGGTCGGTATGGTTGCGGCAAACTCTGTTCAGAGCCGCATAAAGACCTACGCTCTACGCTCCGGGGACAACCCGTGTTCTGCGCTTGCGAATCCACCCGACGGCAAACAAAGACAGTATCAGCAAAGAAATGCTGGACGCTTGCGAGACTGAAACCCGCTCGGCAATAGCGAATGTCTGGGTCGGATTGCCGCCAAACCATGCAGCGACACCGACAAACTGGTTAAACGCCCACCCTACAATGTCGTTCACTTCCGGCATATCCGGCACGATGTAGTTGAAGTATGCTCCGGTGTTTCCGGCGGCATTTGGCATGCCTAGGCAATCCAGACATATGGTCGCAAATTCTTCCGCGAGCGTGAAATCGGTGTACCACACCTGATCTGCCAATTGCTGTATGCACGCGGGATCTGTTCGATCGCAAGTCGTCGTAGACAACGACCACAATCCATCAGCGCCCTCGGTGCCTGTGATCTCAATGATCGTAGCGCTTGCGCCGGCCGCCGCGAATGACATGCATAGCAATGCCAAACACTTGATCAACGTGTTCGTCATGTCAGCTCTCCTGATTCTATTTATGTCGGCTGATATCCAAGAATCGCATCAGCTGTTTGGATCTGCAAACGAACTGAACATAAGTCAAACTGCGGCCGTCAACGAAAACCGTCTACCCGGCATAGCAGCTTGATCCTGACGTGATCAAACATCGTCACGATTCGGCACAACCACGCGCAACGCTTTCCGACGTCTCGTCTATGCTGCGTTCGTGCGCGACAGCAAAAGCATCAGCCCAATGCCGTTGGTTCGTCGGCCGAGCAGCGCTTTTTGGCTCCCCTTATCGGCTCAGGGAACTAAAAACGGTCGTCGTAAACTGCTCCGGCGACAAAAAACCCCTGCGATTCGCAGTAGCATCAAACGGCGCTGTCGGCTTCGCTGCGACAACTTCCTCCAGCGTCTTTCCATCAGCAATCAGTTTCGCCACTGACGCTCGAATGGGTTTTAGCGCAGCCAGATAGTCTTTGAGATCCTGCTTGCTCGCCAACGGGCCGTGACCAGGGATAATTTTCGTTTCAGCGTCGCCGACCGTCAGCGCTTTTTCGCCGGCAGCAATAATGCCATCGATACTGCCGCCGCTGCTCAAATCGATAAACGGATAGAGCCCGTTAAAGAACGTATCGCCCATGTGAATAACATTGGCGTTTTCGAAGTACACCAGCGTATCGCCGTCGGTATGCGCATGCCGGACATGGATACCTCGGATGGTTTCATCATCGGCGTGCAGCGTCAGCGTATTGTCAAACGTGATCGTTGGCAGCGCGTCTTGCGGCGCCGGGGGAACCACACGGTTGAATGCTTCGATGGTCTGACCGGCCTGCATGCGACGGTGCACGTTGTCGTGTGCGAGTATCACAATGCCCGCCTTGCCCAGATTTTCGTTACCGCCGGTGTGGTCATAATGCCAATGCGTATTCAGCACATAGTCGAGCGGCCGATCCGTCGTCTCGGCAATCGCCGCAACGATGCGTTCAGTGAGCGGCGCAAACTGGTCATCGACGATAAACGTAACATCGTCCCCGGCGTACAAACCAATATTGCCGCCACGCCCGGTCAACATATACACATCGCCGGCAACCGGCTGTGCGTCGATGACGACATCGGCCATCGGGTCAGGCGCAGCGTCTTGCGCAATCGCCGGCACGCACAGCGCTGCCACCAGAGCCGCACAGGTTGCAAAGATCAGAAAGTTTCTATTCATGGTGAACCCCCAGCACCAAAAGCGGTACTTAGCAAATAGTGTTGTTACGATTGTATGGATTCGAAGCAGTTGCGCTCGCGGTTCTTGCGTACGGTGCCGGCCGCGAATACCTGACCACTCATGGCGATGTACACGCCCGCTGCCTTGGACTGCACGGCACCTACCGCGAGTCCGATATTGAACACCGCATCGGTGGTGTGAAAGCGCGCTGGCGTCAAAGAACCGGTGAGCACGATCGTTTTGTCCTGTACGCTGCGCAACACCTCTGCTGTGTGCGCCATCGTGTCGGTGCCGTGTGTCACGATGATCATCCGCGACGGCTGCGCGCTGACTTTAGCGACGATCAGTTGACGATCCGTATCCGTTAACTCCTGGCTGTCCTTGCGCATCAGTGCGACAAACTCGTGCGGCACAGTCACCCGGGCATCGTCGAGGATATGCGACACCACCGATTCACCAATTTCGTATTCGCTGAGCGCATCAAAGTACACCTTGTCGATCGTACCGCCGGTACTGATGAACGTAATTGATTCCAAACTCACTCTCTCTTGTTAGTGCTGTCACATTGCGCGCCGCGCAAATCATACACCCGACTTTAACGTCGAGACATCACACACGACGATTCGTCACGCCAACCGCGCCCGAATACATGACCACCGGCCTGCGCGGCACCGACACTTGCCAAGCCGCGGGGAACTGACGCGCAGCTGTCATCAGCTAGTCCTGCATCCGTAAAATGTCATCCCAGCGTTTCTCAAGCCGCCGCAGCGACACCTTCTCCTGCGTGCCGAGCGATTGCGCGAACAGCGAAACGCGCAGTTCCTCGATCGACCAGCGCATTGTGCGCGCTGCATGCACTTGCTGCTTGCCACTCAGCGTTGGCTCAGCACCGCGAATACGCGATTGCAGGCTGGCAATCATCGCCATGGACTGCGTATCGCGCCCAGGATTGGAGGCCATGCGCTGCAACCGCAATACCGCTGCGTTCAGATAACGCGGCAATGACGACAATTTGTCCGCGGGTGTTGCCGATAAAAAGCCCGGATAAATCAACGCGGCAATCTGCTCATTCACGTCATCCACCGCTTCGGCGTAAACGTCTGGCATCTGATTCACCTGCGCCTGACACTCGGCAAACGCCGCGAGCGCTGCCAGCAGATCAGTCCGAATGGCGTCTCCGCGCGCAACGATATCGCCGGCAAACACATCACAGAACGTCGCCCAGTCGGCTTGACTGCGAATATCGACCAGCGCGCGAGCCGATCGGCCGGGTATGGCGTGTAGCACAATCGCGTCAAGATAGTCGTCGATCAGCACCTGACCGCCAGGGTCGTCAAACGTCGACCACAGCAACTGGATACGACGCTCGGCAATCAGTGCTTTGCGCAACAACTTGAATTGTTGACGGAACTTGAGTTGCGCCAACCGGACGATGCCGGCCACATGCTCACGGTCAGCGGCGATGGGTTCAAGAAACTCGTCGACGATCAACTGGCTGCCACGCCGTGCAAGTGCCGGATACACCGTCAACGTTACGCCGCCACGCTGCACCGACCGCTGCACCGGCAGTGGCTCTGCAGGCCAATCACTCAAACTTGCGGCTGTTGTAGTCGACACCGTCGCGCGCGCAGTCGCACGCTGCGGCGCTTCCTGCTGTAGCGAACTGAGCGTGCGGTCCGTTCGCACCACTTTACCTGCCTCGTCCACAACCACGATGCGTGGTTGCAGAAAATCCGCCTCAACTAACCCGTCCCAGGTCTGCAACGGCACCTGCATGCCATATTCTCGCAGCAGCAAACGCGAAAGCCGTACATTCAACGAAGACCGATCCTTCGTAGCTTTTAGCCATTCGGCAATCTTCACCGCATGTTCACGAATCGGGTGTAGTTGCCGGCGCAATGCTTTGGGCAACATACGCAGACGCTGGCTAACCCGTTCCTGCAGATAGGCCGGCACTGCCTGCTCCAGATCCGCTTCCGACACTGCCGCCAACAGTGCCTCCGGCACCGTCACCGACGCACCGTCGTCGTCGCGACCCGGCGTGAACTGATACGCGATTGCCAGTGTATTGCCAGCGACATTTGCCTGATCCGGCGTTTGTGTCGCGAGCGTTTCCGGCACCTCACTCATCAGCTGCGCTTGCGAAAAACACAGTGACTCGGCGGACTTCGGCTTCTTACCCGACCAGCGCTTCAGACTCCCGGCATCGAACACATGCTCGGGCAGACGCGCAGCGTATAACGCTGCAAGTGCTGCATCGCTAATTTCCACGGCACGCCGCAGCTTGCCGGCTAACTGCCGTACCAACTCGCGCTGTTCGCGATTGTGTTCAATAAAGTGTGCCCGCACCCGCACGCGATCCTTGACCAGACCCTGCGTGATGAAAACGTCGCGCGCCTCGGCCCGCTTCACCGCACCAAAGTTAACGCGCTTCGGTGCCTCGACAACGAGCCCGAACAGCAATCCGGTCCGACGCGCTTCCACACGACCCCGACGCGGTTGCCAGTAAGGTGCGTCGTACTCATATTGAATGAGATGGGCACCTGCGCGTGCGGCCCACGCAGCATCAATCGGGCTAACGTAGCGCGCCAGTCTTTTGCGAGTCTGTACAATCTCCAGCGCCATCACCCACGCCGGCGGTTTCGCACTCAGCACAGAGGCAGGATGCAACGCGAAGCGTTTACGCTCGACACCCAGATATTGCGCACTCTCCTCACGATGACCAATGTGCGTTAGCAAGCCGGTTAGTAACGCCATATGTAATTGATCACGCGCCGGCGGTTGCTCAACGATCGCCCGATCAACAGGCGCTGCCGACACCTTCAGCTGCCGCGCTAACTGCCGCGCGACCTCCTGCCATTCGCGAATACGTCGCGGCGATAGGAACGACTGAGCACACCAGCGCTCGAATTCACGACGTTTCTTTCCCTCACGCGCGCTTTGCACCGTAAACCACAATCGCAACACGCCCATGAAGTCCGACCGGGCATCAGCGAATGCAGCGTGCGCGGCATCCGCCTGCTCCCGCTGCTCCAGCGGTCGCTGCCGCGGATCCTGCACCGACACACCGGCAACAATGACGATCGCGGCCATTTGCAAACGCGCATCCAGCGGCGCGAGCAGCATGCGACCCAGGCGCGGATCCAGTGGCAACTGACCAAGTCGCCGACCCAGTTTGGACAGATCGCCATTGTCCTTCAGCGCGCCGAGCTCGAATAACAGGCGCCGAGCGTCGTCGATACGCGCAGGATCGGGTGGATCAATAAACGGGAAATTCTCAGGCTCACCCAAGCGCAGCGTGAGCAACTGCAACAACACGCTGGCAAGATTGTTGCGAAGAATTTCGGCGTCAGTAAATTCACTGCGCGCATCAAATTCAGCCTGCGAATACAGGCGCAAACAAAAGCCCGGCCCAATCCTGCCGCAACGCCCGGCGCGCTGGTTGGCGCTCGCCTGTGATACGGCTTCCAACTGCAAGCGCTGTATTCGACTGCGGTGCGAATAGCGGTTGACGCGCGCCAGACCCGAATCAATGACAGCACCAATCTTCGGCACGGTCAAAGACGTTTCGGCAACGTTCGTCGCCAGCACAACACGGCGCCGCGTCGCGTTGCGAAAGACAGCGTTTTGCTGTTGATCAGACAAACGACCGAACAAAGGCAAGACTTCCCACCCCGTCTCGGGCAGCAGACCGCTGCGTAGCAATGCGCGTTCGGCATCGCGGATCTCGCGCTCGCCGGGCAGGAACACCAGGATGTCCTGTGCTTGTTTTGGCAGCTTACGACGCTGGATCTGGCTAACCGCATCACACACCGCCCGAGCCAGTTTGCGGCTGTCATCCCCGTCCAATGCCTCCTCGGTGTAAGCGATCTCTACCGGATACCCGCGACCGGACACCTCGATCACCGGAGCATCGTCGAAGTGCGCCGAAAACCGCTGATGATCGATCGTCGCCGACGTGACGATGACTTTCAGCTCAGGTCGCTTGCGCACCAGCAACGCCAGTACGCCGAGCAGAAAATCAATGTTAAGACTGCGCTCATGCGCCTCATCGATGATCAACACTTCATAGTCGAGCAGCAATCGATCCTGTTGCAACTCGTTTAACAGGATCCCATCGGTCATCAGGCGCACTAACGTGTCGGGCGACGAATGGTCATCAAAGCGCACGGTATAGCCAACGCCTTTGCCGAGCGTCAGCGCAGTCTCTTCGGCAATGCGTGAGGCAACGGAGCGTGCAGCAAGGCGTCGCGGCTGCGTATGACCAATCATGCCACGACGACCAAAACCTGCAGCCAACGCAAAGCGTGGCAACTGGGTCGTTTTGCCAGAACCGGTCTCGCCGGAAACCACTAACACCTGATGCTTGCGCAGCGCGGCGATGATCTCATCGCGATGGGCGTTAATCGGCAAGGCATCGTCATGGGTCGCGACATCGGGTCGCAGCGCCGTGCGGGTATGACAGCGGGCAATAGAGCGCTGGCGCCGATCGCTAGCGAGTGTTTTGCCACGCGCCAATAAATACTGCTCGCGCAACATGAGCCCCGTGGACGCGTCTGGCTCAATGGGGGAACTGTCGGGCGCCTCGCTCATCGCGGTCATTGTCGCACAAGCGCCGCACCGCGGCGAAGCTGCCACTAGCCGTCAGCGATGTGCAACCAGACTGCAGCGCCGCTGAGCTTCGACTGCTCGATGCGCACACTGCCGTTGTAGAGCTCCGCAAGCTCTTGTACGACGGCGAGCCCAATACCCGAGCCGGGTCGCGTTTCATCCAGACGTGTACCCCGCTGCAGGGCCTCGGTGGCTTTGCCCTCGGGAAAGCCGGGACCGTCGTCCTCGACACATAGCGCCAAACCCGGTCGCGGCGACTCGCTGTTGTTCTGCGTCACACTCAACAACACCTGCTGGTGACACCATTTGTAGGCGTTGTCGAGCAGATTGCCCAACACCTCGGCCAGATCGCCCGATTCGCCAAAAAACGCAACATCGTCATCGATCTGCAATTCGGCGCGCACACGTTTGTCGCGATAGACCTTATCCAGTCCGTCCAGCAGCTCGCCCGCTAGCGGCAATACCGCAACGCTACCGCGACCAACCGGTGGCGCAGCCGTTGCAGGTCTGGCTAGCTGATAGCGAACGATATCTGCCATGCGATCGAGTTGTTCGCGCACACTGGCATCGCGCGCTTGCCGATTGGGATCGTCAAGCACACTGCGCGCAGCCGCCAGCGGCGTCTTCAGACTGTGCGCGAGGTTTGCCAGCGTTTGCTGGTAGCGCTTCGCACGTTTCATCTCACTATCCAGCAAGGCGTTGAGGTTGCGCGCAACGCCCGTCAACTCGCTCGGATAGTCGCTCGATAACGCCTGCGCATCTCCCTTCTCTACGGCTTCGATTTCATTGGCGATCTGGCCGAGCGGTCGCAGCAGCCAGCCGAGCAACAACTCCATTGCAACCAGAATCATCACAGCGACTGCGGCGAACGCGAGATAGAGTTTGCCGCGAAATCTTGCCAACTGTGCTTCGAACGACGCGCGGCTCTCGCTGACAGTGAGCGCAAAGTAGGCAGTATCGGATTGGATGACGCTATCGAATTGCCACACAACACCCAGCGACAACGACAACAGCGCCTCGCCGCGGCTACTGCGCCCTGACGCGAGCACACGTTCGCCGGCCGGCGGCAACGCAAACGCCGGTTCAAAATCGATACCGATCGCCGAACGGGATTGCCATAAAACCTCGCCCTGTTCATTGCGAACCACGGCGTACAAACCTGATCCTGGCGTGTTCAGACGCTCCTCGGGCATGTCGTAGGGCAGCTTCAGCGAGCTATTGCCAGTCGGCTCAGCGACAGCAAGCAGCGTGATAATCTGGTTGTCCAGCAACTCACGCTCGGCGGTTTCAAGCGACGCGCTGAAACTACGATCAATGACGATAAATGCCAGGCCAAACGCAAACGCCAACAGCAAACTGGTCAGCGCCAACAAGCGCAAACGCAGCGATCGCATCACTGTTATTCGGCCGCTCGCGCTAACGCGAAGCGATAGCCGCGACCACGCAGCGTCTCGATGGGCTTCAACGTGTTATCGGGATCGAGCTTTTTGCGCAGGCGCCCGACGAACACTTCGATGACATTGCTGTCACGCTCGAAATCCTGATCGTACAATCGCTCGGTTAACTCTGTTTTCGAGATAACCTCACCGGCGCGCATCATCAGATGCTCTAGCAAGGCATATTCGAAACTGGTCAACTCAACCGCCTCATCGTTGACGGTGAGCAGCTGTTTGGCGGTATCCAGTTTGATGGCACCGCAATCGAGTTCGGACGATGCCCATCCGCCAGCGCGACGCAGCAGCGCATTACAGCGTGCTGACAATTCCTCGAAGTGGAACGGTTTGGCGACATAGTCGTCGGCTCCGGCGGTCAAACCATCAACCTTGTCCTGCCAACTGTCACGCGCGGTCAGGATCAGGATCGGATAGGTGTGCCCCGCTTCTCGCAACCGCCGTACCAGATCAATGCCGGGCAATTTGGGCAAACCCAGATCAACAACCGCCAGGTCGATTGGATATTCGCTTGCGTAATACCAGCCTTCCTCGCCATCGGCGGCCGTTTCAACGCGGTAACCGGCAGCCAGAAACTGTTGCTCGAGCGACTCTCGCAACGTGTCATCGTCTTCAACGATCAACAATCGCATTTGCTCACTCCTGCTAGTTGGCCGGGATACGCACGGTGACGACGCGTCCCTTTTCGGTCAGCACTTTGATCACATGTGTGCGACTGCCGCCCGAGCCGCGTGTCTCGGCGCTGACAATCCTGCCACCGTACTGTTTACGCACCTGGCGCACCGCTTGCTCCAGCGTGACACGGTCCGCAAACACACGCTCCTCGCCAATTGATGCGTCAACTGTAGCGTTGCTTTGCTGTAGCACATCAGACGGCTGCGACACGCTCACCTGCGCATTGGCCGCGCTGCTGAATGCAGCGCAGATCAATACAATGATGAGATATCGCAGGTACATCACTAAATTCTCGTTGTGATAGCCACTGATTGCAACGCAAATGCGCGCACGCTCAGTCGACCAGCGGTGCAACGCTGACTTTGACGCGGATCCGGTCACCCGGATCGGTGCGCGTGCGCGTCACGAACGTTTCGCCACGATACTCGTACGTGACACGGAACCCTTCAACGCGTTCGCGCGTTTCATACTCGTAGCGGGTCTCGCAATAACGTGCCGGCTGCGGCTGGCGACGCTCGCGCTCACCGGCACTGGCCGCCCCGATCAGCGTGCCGGCAACCGTAGCCACATCGCGACCGCTGCCATCACCAATCTGTGAGCCAATCAGGCCACCGATGATACCGCCGGCGATGGTACGACCGATGCTGCGCTCGCGCCGTGGCGCCTCGCGCTGCGGCTGCTCGAAGCATTCGCGCACCGGAATTTCAACCTCAACGGTACGAATCAGCGGTTTAACGTCCACAACATCGGCGTAGGTATAGCGACTGACTGTTTGTCCCTGGCGATCGGCGCTCGCGCTGCCGGCTACGGCAAGTCCGGCGACAGCAATGGTAATGGTGGCAAAATTCCTGAAAGGCATGACTCGGCTCCTCAATGCACTTGGCTGTTTTCCAGCGTTGCATGCACAGTAGTCGCTCGGCGCTGAATACAGCCTGAACAGCTTTCAGTCGCTATTCAGCGCCTGTTTAGCAGCCGCCCACGCCGCCTCCCAGCGTTCATGGCTAACGGCGTCCAGCGAATCGCCGGATTCGGCGAACTGCCGCTCCATATGGCGAAAACGCTGCTCGAACCGTTGATTGGCCAAACGCAGCGCGGTTGCAGGGTCTATGCCCAAATGACGGGCATACTGGACGGTACTGAACAGGACGTCACCAAGCTCATGCGAGATGCTTTCGGCCGCCTTACCTGCCACTACAGCCTCATCCAACTCCGCAAGCTCCAGACTGATCTGCGCGCGCACATCGGCTGGTTGCTGCCAATCGAAACCAACCCGTTTGGCTTTGCGGCCGAGCTTTTCGGCGCGCTGCAGTGCCGGGAGTCCGACCGTCACACCATCCAGCATGCTGGTCGGTTGCGCAGCTCCCGCCGCGGCCTCCTTTGCCTTGATAGATTCCCAGCGCTCCAGCTGGCGCTCGGCGTCGCCGCGCGTCTCGTCGGCGAATACATGCGGATGGCGGCGGATCATCTTTTCATTGATCGCGCGTGCAACGTCGTCGAAATCGAACATGCCGGCCTCGCGGGCCATTTGCGCATGAAACACCACCTGCAACAGCAGATCGCCTAATTCATCCGGCAGTTCGGCCCACGCCTTGCGCTCGATGACATCGACGACCTCGTAGGCTTCTTCCAGTGTGAACGGCGCAATCGACGCAAAGTCCTGCTCGACGTCCCACGGGCAGCCTGACCGCGGGTCTCGCAACGCCGCCATAATATCAAGTAATTTCTGTATTTCAGTCATAAAATATTGTTTTATATAACTTTCATGAGGCGCGTAACAACGTGCGCCGTAGCGCCCCAAATACGATGACGACCCCAGCGGATCTCGGCTACCGGAAACTGGCGTCCGGCATATTCGCGCACGCTTTGCACGTGATTGGCCGTGTCGAACAAATAGTCTGCGGGGACGCAGAACACGCTGGCCACTTCGCTCGGATCCGCCGTCAGCTCCGGCACGTGATCAACGAAACCGACGACTGGCGTCATCGAGTATCCTGAAATCGTCCATTGCGGCCGCAAATAACCCAGAACGTTAACACTGGCGCGATCCAGGCCAACCTCTTCCTCTGCCTCGCGCAGCGCAACATCGGCAAGCGTCACGTCGTGCGGCTCCCGCGCGCCACCGGGGAAACTGATCTGACCCGGATGCGCGGGTAAATGGTGCGCACGCTCAGTCAGCACAACCTGCGTTGTGCCATCCGCGGCCTCGCAAAATGCCACCAATATCGCGGCAACCCGCAAGTTGTTGAGCTTGTCACGCTGCCATTGCGTCGGCATCTCGGTTTTTGGCACCGGCAGCACAACATCGTCGGTGTCCGGCGCATCACGCAGTCCGGCCATCGCGTGCGACAGCGCAGCCGCCGAAAAGCGCCGCTCACTAATTGCGGATACCACCCTCGGTCAGCCCGGCTGGATCCAGCAATCGATCAAGCTCGTCGCTATCCAGATCAGTCAGCTCCAACGCAACGTCTTTGACCGGACGACCCTGCGCGTAGGCCTGTTTGGCAACTTTCGCCCCGAGTTCATAACCGATGACCGGATTCAATGCGGTCACCAGGATAGGATTACGGCCGAGGGCGCGATTCAGGTTGTCGGCGTTGACGGTGAATCCCGCGATCGCATCATCAGCGAGGGCGCGCGAGACATTAGCCAATAAATCAACGCTTTGCAGTATATTCTTCGCAATCACTGGCAACATAACATTGAGCTGGAAACTGCCGGCCTGACCGGCCACAGTGACTGTCGTATCATTGCCAATCACCTCGGCCGCCACCATAGCCGCCGCTTCGGGGATCACCGGGTTCACCTTGCCCGGCATGATGCTCGAGCCAGGTTGCAGCGCGGGCAGCGCAATCTCGCCAAGACCGGCCAACGGACCGGAGTTCATCCAGCGCAGATCGTTGGCAATCTTCATCAGGCTTACGGCGATCACCCGCATCTGCCCGGACAGCTCAACGGCTGTGTCCTGGCACGCCAGCGCCTCGAACAGTGAGTCCGCCTGCCGAAACGGTATACCGGTTTGTTCGGCCAGCAGCGTTGCGACCTTGGCGCCGAATTTCGGGTGAGCGTTAATGCCGCTGCCAACTGCCGTGCCACCCTGCGCCAAAGCAACGACGCGCGTCATTGCCGACTCAAGCCGCGCGATGCCCTGCACAATCTGCGTGCGCCAGGCCGTCAGTTCCTGACCGAGGCTTACCGGCATCGCATCCATCAGATGCGTGCGCCCTGTTTTGATCACGTCTTGCGTCTCGGTAGCCTTCGCCTCGAGCTTGTCAGCCAGATGGCGTAACGCCGGTAGCAGGCGCTCGTTAACGCCGAGCGCTGCGCTGACGTGAATCGTTGTCGGAATCACATCATTGCTGCTTTGCCCCATGTTGACATCATCGTTCGGATGCACCGGCGCGCCGGCGATATCGGACGCAAGCCGCGCAATTACCTCATTGGCGTTCATGTTTGAGCTGGTGCCCGAACCGGTCTGGAACACATCGACCGGAAACGCATCACTGTGCTCGCCATCGACAATCTGCGCCGCCGCCTTCTGAATCGCGGCCGCCTTGCCCGATGGCAGCAAGCCAAGCTCGCCATTGGCACCGGCAGCAGCCCACTTCACGCGCGCCAGCGCCTGCACAAATGCGGCCGGCATTGCCTCACCGGAGATGCGGAAATTGTTGATTGCGCGTTGTGTCTGCGCGCCCCACAAGGCATCAGCCGGCACATCCAGCTCACCCATGCTGTCACTCTCGGTTCGAAATTGCTTGTCGCTCATAGTCTTAGCCAAGGCTCCGTCTACAGTTGTCGCTTGATTGCTCGCCGATATGCCACCCAAAGCAGATCGGTAATCGGTGTATCATTCGGGGTTTGCACGCGCTTGTCCAGAGACAGGTTGGCGATACATTTGCCTGCGATTTCGGCACGGTAGCCGCAACGCCGGCAAGCTCAACGGAGATTTTCGGAGTGGCACATGAATGACGAGCGATTGCGGGCGCTGTCACCGCTGGATGGGCGCTATGCAGGCAAGACGGAAAGCTTGCGCGATATCGCCAGCGAATACGGCTTGATCCGGTACCGCATCCTGGTTGAGGTGCGCTGGCTTCTGATGCTGGCTGACTCGCCGCAATTTAGCGATGTCGCAGCACCGGGTACGGCAACCCGCCAGCGTCTCGTTGCTTTGGCTGAACAATTCACGCTGCAGGATGCCGAGCGCATCAAGGCAATTGAGGCAATCACCAATCATGACGTCAAGGCGTGCGAATACTTCATCGCCGAGCAATTGAAAGCGTTTGACGACGGCGACGCGCTGGTGCCGTTCATTCATTTTGGCTGTACATCAGAAGACATCAACAACCTCGCCTACGCGCTAATGCTGCGCGATGCTCGAGATGATGTCGCGCTTGCAACGCTCAACGCGTGTACTGAGCAACTTGCCGACATGGCCGGCACACACGCGGCAACACCGATGCTCAGCCGCACACACGGGCAGACCGCAAGCCCCACCACGCTAGGCAAGGAACTGGCGAATGTCATTGCGCGTCTGGACTGCACAACCGATCAATGGCGGTGCGTCGCTGCACTCGGCAAATTCAACGGCGCCGTGGGCAATTTCAATGCACACGTCGCTGCCTACCCTGACATTGACTGGCCTGCATTCAGCGATGCCTTCGTCGAGTCACTCGGGCTGGTTGCCAATCCGTTGACAACGCAGATTGAGCCACATGACTGGATTGCCGAATATGCGCATGCGCTGCTGCGCATCAACACAGTGTTGCTCGATTTTTGTCGCGATACGTGGAGCTACATCAGCCTCGGCTACTTCGGGCAAAAACGTATCGAAGGTGAGGTAGGCTCCTCAACGATGCCGCACAAAGTGAATCCGATTGACTTCGAAAATGCCGAAGGCAATCTCGGCATCGCCAACGCGCTGCTCGAGCACTTCGCGGCCAAACTGCCGGTGTCCCGATGGCAGCGCGACCTGACGGACTCGACGGTGCTGCGCAATCTTGGCAGCGCCTTGGGTTACACGCTCATCGCAGCCGCATCGTTACAACGCGGTTTGGGCAAACTGCGCGTCAACGAACAACGGTTGGCGGCCGACCTCGACGCAAGCTGGGAAGTACTTGCGGAGCCGATTCAAACCGTCATGCGCCGCTATGGCGTCGCAGATGCTTACGAGCAGTTGAAAGCGCTGACGCGTGGCGAAGCCATTAACGCGCAAACACTACACGCGTTCGTGTCCACGCTTGCGATTCCCGACGACGCCAGGCAGGCGCTCGCTGACCTGACGCCGGCCGGCTACACTGGTCTGGCCGAGCACTTGACGAAACGTATGCTGGAGCTGCGCCGCCCGCAGTGAGCATTCAGGTGGCACAACCGTTGCGTTGGCCCGCCAACGTTGCCGGCAGCGATGCGTTTATTGACCAGTTTTGGCAGCAGCGCACGTTGTTCATGCCCGCCGCTATCGACTTCGACCCTTATCTGGACGTCGACGATCTCGCAGGACTGGCAACGCTCGAAGACGTCGAGTCAACGTTGATAGAGACGCGCAACGATCTGGATGAACCACGCTATGCCGTCCGCCAGGGCCCGTTCACGGATGCAACCCTGCAGCGACTGGGCGACAGTCACTGGACGTTGCTGCTGCACGATGTAGACGTACATGTACCGCAGACGCGTGCGTTGTTTCGCTATCTGACATTCATACCCAGCTGGCGTATCGACAATTTGATGGTCAGCATCGCCGCACCCGGCGGCTCCGTCGGCGCACATGCCGACAGCTACGACGTACTGCTGCTGCAGGGCAGCGGCGAGCGCACCTGGCACACCGCAGCGGCGGGTGCAGGCAGCGTCGTCACAGACCATCCGTTGCGATTGCGTCGCGATGTCACGTTCGAGCAGCACTTTCAAGCGCGCTGCGGCGACGTGCTGTACGTGCCACCCGGGGAGATCCATCACGGTGTTGCCAATTCGTTGTGCACAACTTGGTCTCTGGGCATGCAAGCCCCTCTGCTGTCCGATATCGCAGCGCTTACCGACGGTACTGTCGATCCCGGTCTGGACGCGGGCGCGCGTTACCGCGACGACGCACTGGCGCCCCGCATGCCCGGCCAAATCCTGCCAGAAGACGTTACACACCTGCCCATAACCGGTACGACAATCGATCAACTGATCATTGCGCTTGGTATCCTGGTCACGCAATGCAAAGCACATCTGCAACGACCACCTTGCGATCCCGCCGGCATGCTGGAACGCGCCGATGCAGCGCGTCTTGCGTGGGCGTTGGTCGACGGACACTGTATCGTGTTCGCGAACGGTCAGTATTGGCACACGCACACACAAGCCGCCCACACTGTTGCCACCGCCGTTCGCGACGACGTTTGGCCGGCTGACGCCGATCCTGAACTGACACGCTGGGTTGCGACGACAGGCGCCCTGCAACCGGCAGGCGAGCCACCGGGATTGACATAATGGACACACCGCTATTCACCGTCAGTGTCGCAGATTGGGTCGCCGATAACGCGGCAATCCGTACCGTGCGCGAACAGGTTTTCATTGAAGAACAGGGTGTTAGCGAAGCTGACGAATGGGACGATGAAGACGCCCTGAGCTGGCACGTATTGGTGCTCACAACGAATCGTGACGCAGTCGCTACCGGTCGTTTACAAAGCGACGCTAAGATCACTCGCATGGCTGTACTTGCGCCTTGGCGCGATCAGCAGTTGGGTTCGATGGTACTAAATGCCTTGCTGGATATTGCGGCGCAGAATGAACTGCCTGCAGTGTGGCTACATGCACAGCAAGCGGCTGTCGGTTTTTATAAACGATTCGGCTTTGTGCCGGTGGGCGAGCCATTTTTCGAGGCGGGTATTGCACACGTTCTGATGCGTCGACAAGACGCCTGACACGTCACCCGCATGCTTACCCGGCGATACCGGGCTTTGTCTGTGGGGTTTTAGCGATCAATGAGCGCAGCCGAGCAAGTCACAAAACAAGGCGAACGCTGGGTGCTCAGCACTCGTGGCGACATGCGTGATGCTGCAACGCTGATTTGCGCCGAGGCGACGCGCAAGGTCTCCATCATGACCCGCGATCTCGAACCTGGCATTTATGATCACCCTGACTTCGTCGCTGCCGTTAAGAAACTGATCCTGTCACGCCGCTTCGCACGCGTACGCGTGCTCATCGCCGATCCGACGCGCGCCATCAAGAACGGGCATCGCCTGGTCACGATGGGTCGGCGGCTAAACAGCTTCATCGAATTTCGCAACGTGCACGAGGACTACAGCAATCATCCGGAAGCCTATTGCATTGCCGATGACAAGGCGATCGCCTATCGCCTCGATGCCGGTCGCTGGGACGGCATTGCCGATAGCTACTCACCCCCGATTGCACGGCACTACCTGACGACTTTCGACGACATCTGGCGTGCCAGCGACGTTGAAAACGAGTTTCGCAAACTGCATTTGTAACCGCCGACGCAACGCCTGCAACGACTTGAAATGACTCAATGACCAGCAACAGCAACATCGACAACACCAGCATCGACCTCACCGTCTCCGCGATCATTGAACGCGATAACCGGTTCCTGTGCATCGAAGAGCATAGCTCCTTTGGTATCGTCGTGAATGTGCCCGGTGGCCATATCGAGCCGGGCGAAACACCCGAACAGGCTATCGTGCGTGAGGTCATGGAAGAAACGCGCTGGCAATTCGCACCGCGTGGATTTGTCGGTGCTTATCTGTGGCACGACCAACTACGCCAGCAGCAACTGATGCGGCTGATCTATTTCGGCCGCGTCTTGCATGAGTCGACCGAACGAGAGCTGGACAACGGCATCGTCGCGGTCCGTTGGCGCTCTCGCGACGCCATTGCAGCTGATGCGCAACGCTTACGTGCGCCGGTCGTGCTCACTGCCATTGACGACTACCTGCTCGGTCGACGCGCACGCCTGTGCGTGAATTCGCTGTCTGACCAAGGCCGCATTCTCGAAACAGTGCAAGCACACGTGCACATGCTGTAGCTAGCGCTGCGTCGAGCACCGCCATCGCATACAATACTGGCATGGGCTCACACTCCAACAATGCGAACAAGACGGTGCTGGTCGGCATGTCCGGCGGCGTGGACTCTTCGGTCGTCGCGCTGTTGCTGCAGCGTGAAGGCTACACGGTCGAAGGTCTGCACATGACCAACTGGGAGGCCGATGATGCCTACTGCAGCGCCGCAGCTGATCTGCAAGACGCCCGCGCTGTGTGCGACGGATTAGGCATTACGTTGCACCACGTTAACTTTGCGGCCGACTATCGCGACCGCGTCTTCGACTATTTCCTCGACGAATACCGGCGTGGCCGCACGCCAAACCCGGACGTGTTGTGCAATCGCGAAATCAAGTTCGGCGTGTTTGCCGACTACGCACGGCGACTGGGCGCGGACGCCATCGCCACCGGTCACTATGCACGCATCGGCGATAACGCAACGTTGCTGAAGGGTATCGACGACAACAAGGATCAAAGCTACTTCCTGCACGCAGTGAGCACGGCGCAATTAGCCGACGTGATGTTCCCGTTGGGTCACTTGCACAAGAGCGAGGTTCGACGCCTGGCCACCGATGCTGGTCTGGCAACGCACAAGAAGAAGGACTCAACGGGCATCTGCTTTATTGGCGAACGGCCATTTCGCGAGTTTCTGGCACAGTACTTGCCGGCGCAGCCCGGTGACATCATCGATGCCAACGGTCAGCGCATCAGTGAACATCACGGGCTAATGTACTACACACTGGGCCAGCGCCAGGGATTAGGCATCGGCGGACAACGCAATGCCTGCGAAGCGCCATGGTATGTCGCACGCAAGCATCTGGCAGACAACACGCTGCAAGTGGTGCAAGACAAACGCCATCCATGGCTGATGCACACGCATGTGCGCTGCGACGCCTTCCATTGGATCGATGGTCAACCCGCCGACATCGCCCGACCGTTGGCGGCCAAAGTGCGCTACCGGCAAGCCGACCAGGCTTGTCACGTGCGCATTGAATCGGATGGCGCGGTGACACTGGTGTTTGATGAGCCGCAATGGGCAGTTGCGCCCGGACAGTACGCCGTAGTCTACGATGGCGCACACTGCCTGGGTGGCGGCGCGATCGATGCGATCGGCAATGCACATCAGGCGACCGAGCTGCAAGCAACGGCGTAACCGTTGCGAGCCAACAAAACGCCTTGCAGCGTAACACTTGCCGCGTACCGGCAACGCAAGCTTTCGATATAATTACCCACTGGATAGAAATCGCACCGGCATCGACCAGCGACCTGGAGGCAACATGACCAATTCATTCGGCGCACGTGACTCGATTTCCGTCGGCGGCAACGACTATGAGCTTTACCGACTGACTGCCGTCACAGAAGGCCATGCTGCGAAGCTGCCCTACTCGCTCAAAATATTGCTCGAAAACCTGTTGCGTCATGAGGATGGTCGCGACGTCACTCGCGACGATATTCTGGCTCTGGCCAACTGGGACCCCAACGCCGCGCCGGCCACGGAAATCTCGTTCACACCCAGTCGCGTCATTTTGCAGGACTTCACCGGCGTACCAGCAGTTGTCGATCTTGCCGCAATGCGCGATGCCGTCGTCAAACTGGGCGGCAAGGCAGATTCGATCAATCCGCTGTCGCCGGCCGAGCTCGTCATCGACCATTCGGTGCAGGTTGATAATTACGGCAAGGCTAACGCGCTGGATTTAAACAACAAGATTGAGTTTCAGCGCAATAAGGAGCGGTACTCATTCCTGCGTTGGGGGCAGGATGCCTTTGATAATTTCAAGGTCGTACCACCGAACACGGGCATCGTGCATCAGGTCAATCTGGAATACCTGTCGCGCGTTGTGTTTGATGTCACGCGCGACGGCAAACGCATGGCTTACCCTGATACATTGGTCGGCACCGACTCACACACGACGATGGTGAACGGCCTTGGCGTGCTCGGTTGGGGCGTCGGTGGCATTGAAGCGGAAGCGGCCATGCTGGGACAACCGATTACGATGCTGATTCCCGAAGTCGTCGGCTTCAAATTGATAGGCCAGTTGCGCGAAGGCACGACGGCGACTGATCTAGTGTTGACCGTAACCGAGATGTTGCGCAACAAAGGGGTGGTCGGCAAGTTCGTCGAGTTTTTTGGCGATGGACTGGATCACCTACCGCTCGCCGATCGTGCAACGCTCGGCAACATGTCGCCGGAGTTCGGCTCCACCTGTGCCATCTTTCCGATCGATGGCGAAACCATCCGTTATCTGCAACTGTCCGGGCGCGATGCCGATCAGATTGCGCTGATTGAGGCCTATGCGAAGGCGCAAGGTCTGTGGCGCGAGACGGGTCAGGCCGACGCACTATACAGCGACGCATTGACGCTGGACATGGGCGACGTCGAGCCGAGCATAGCCGGCCCCAAACGGCCACAAGATCGCATCAACCTGTCCGAGGCGCACGCCGTCTTTGTGCGGGACTTGGCCAACATGACGACAGATCGCGAGCCTGGCAAAGGCGCAATCACGATCGACATCGATGGCAAGACCAACGGCAAAAATGCAACCCTGACGGATGGCGCCGTTCTGATCGCCGCCATCACCAGTTGCACCAATACGTCCAACCCCGCGGTCATGCTTGGCGCGGGGTTGCTCGCACGCAATGCCGCGGCACGCGGTCTGCAAGTGAAGCCGTGGGTCAAAACGAGCCTGGCGCCCGGCTCGCGCGTCGTGACTGACTATCTCGAGAAGGCCGGATTGATCGATGATCTGGCAGCGCTGGGATTCCACACCGTTGGCTATGGCTGTACGACATGCATCGGCAACTCAGGGCCGCTGCGTGACGACATTGATGCGGCTGTCCGCGAGTCGGACTTGGTTGGCTGCAGCGTGCTGTCCGGCAATCGCAACTTCGAGGGTCGTATTCACCCGCTGGTGAAAATGAACTACCTCGCGTCGCCGCCGTTAGTGGTCGCCTATGCGTTGGCCGGCAATCTGCATGCCGACGTGTTCGATGAACCGCTCGGTCAGGACAGCGATAGCAACGACGTGTTCCTCAAGGACATCTGGCCCAGCCAAAAAGAGATTCAGGATACGATCCTGCGGTGCATCGATTCGGACATGTTCAAGTCCAGCTATGCCAGCGTGTTCGAAGGCGACAGCAACTGGAACGGATTGTCGATTCCGGATGGACAGATCTACGCCTGGGATGAACGTTCGACATACGTCAAGAACCCACCCTATTTCGAAGGCATGCAGCGCAACGCTCAGGCGCCCGGCGACATCAGCGGTGCTCGCGTGCTTGCGCTGCTCGGCGACTCGGTGACGACTGATCACATCTCACCGGCCGGCAGCATCGCCAAGGACAGTCCGGCCGCGGAATACTTGCGCGCCCAAGGCGTCAAAGAACACGAATTCAACTCCTACGGCTCCCGTCGCGGCAATCACGAAGTGATGATGCGCGGTACCTTCGCCAATATTCGCCTGCGCAATCAGCTAGCGCCCGGTACCGAAGGCGGCTGGACGCGCCATCAACCCAGCGGCGAGCAGATGACGATCTTCGCCGCCGCCCAACGCTATGCAGAACAGCGCACACCACTTGTTGTCATTGCCGGTACCGAGTACGGCACCGGTTCGTCGCGTGACTGGGCGGCCAAAGGCACGCTGCTGCTAGGCGTCAAAGCCGTGATTGCACAAAGCTTTGAGCGCATTCATCGCTCCAATCTGATCGGCATGGGCGTATTGCCGCTGCAGTTCCGTGACGGCGAGAGCGTCGATACAATCGCGCTTGACGGCACGGAAACCTATGCGATCACCGGCTTGGCCGGTGCCGAACCGAAACTCGTTGAGGTCATCGCAACGGGCGAGGATGGCAGCACGAAAACGCTGTCAGCCAAAGTGCGTATCGACACACCGAAGGAATGGGACTACTACCGCAACGGCGGCATCCTGCAATACGTGCTGCGGCAGCTCGTGGATCACTCGGCCGCTTGATGAGCACCTCGCGCGATGATGCGACTCAGACCGTCGTTGACACGCTGAAGCAAGCGCGTTCGGTTGTCGTTCTGACCGGCGCGGGCGTTTCTGCGGAGAGCGGCGTGCCGACGTTTCGAGATGCGCAAACCGGCCTGTGGGCACACCACAAGGCTGAAGACATTGCCACGCCGGAAGCGTTTGCGTCAGATCCGCTGTTTGCGTGGAACTGGTATCGCTGGCGCCGCAGCCTGGTCGCGCAAGCCGAGCCTAACGCCGGTCACTATGCGTTGGCGCAAATGGCAACACTCGTGCCGAACCTGACGTTGATCACGCAGAATGTTGACGGACTACACGCCGCAGCGGGCAGCGAATCGGTAATTGAATTTCATGGCAACCTGTTCGACGACCGTTGCGACTCTTGTGGCGTACGCAGTCGTGCCACGCAGCACGAACCGTTGGACGCACCGCCAACCTGTAACCGTTGCGGCGTCATTCTACGCCCCGGCGTTGTGCTGTTTGGTGAATTGATTCCCGAGTCACTGCTGCGCCGCAGTACGCAAGCCGCGCAACACTGTGACGTGTTCTTATCGGTAGGCACATCATCGCTGGTGTACCCGGCAGCGAGCCTTGCGAAAACAGCGCTTAGCGCTGGTGCGAGCGTTGTAGAAATCAATATGGAACCGACGCCGCTGTCCGGCGTCGCGGATGCTGCTATCTACGCGCCATCAGCCAGCGTGCTGCCGGCGCTTGTTGCTGCGCTACAATAGCGTTGCAACGACGAACCCGATCAACAGGAGCCGATTCTTGAACCCATTCAACAAGCTTTATGACCTGTACGCATTCGCAGAGCGCCGCTGGCTAGCGCCAGTCATCGCGGTCAGCGCTGTAGCGCTGCTGATCCTGCTTGTGCTGTCGTGGTACTGGTCACGTGAGCCGGATATTTTCTGGGTCGAATCGACGATGAATGATGAGCCGGCCACCGTCGGCTATGCGACAACCAGCACGCTGATTCGAGTCAGCGAGACGCTGCTGGAAAAACCGGGCGGTTTCCTGTTCAACGATATGGTGCCGCCGGGCGTGTGGCTCGACAATATTCCGAGTTGGGAAATCGGCGCGCTCACGCAGGTGCGTGATCTTGCGCGTGTGCTGCGCAACGACTATAGCCGTTCGCAATCGCAGTCCATCGAAGATGCCAGTCTCAGCGCCGCGCAGGACGGTTTCTTTATTCGCGCTGACAAATGGCTGTTTCCACCGGCTGAATCAGAGTATCGCGGCAGCATCGACCTGTTGCGCGAGTATCAGGCGCGCCTGCTTGACCCGAATGACAGCAGTGCCCAATTTTTTGCGCGCGCGGACAATCTGCGCGCGTGGCTCGCCGAAGTTGAAAAGCGTTTGGGCAGTTTGTCGCAGAAGCTCACGGCCAGCGTTGGCCAGTCTCGCGTGAACACCGACCTGGCTGGCGATTCGGCAGCGACAGCGGGTGGCGGCACACAGAATGAGGATGTGCGGGTCAAGACGTCATGGCTGCAGTTGGATAACGTGCTGTTCGAGGCTCGTGGCAGCGCATGGGCGATGTTGCACTTTTTTCGCGCCGCGCAATTTGATTTTGCCGATGTGCTCGAGGACAAGAACGCAACCGTCAGTTTGCGCCAGATTATTCGCGAACTTGAGTCCAGTCTGGAGCCGTTGAACAGCCCAATCGTTTTAAATGGCAGTGGCTATGGCGTGTTTGCCAACCACTCATTGGTGATGGCTTCGTACCTGTCGCGCGCTAACGCCGCGGTGATCGACTTGCGCGAGCTGCTCGACCAGGGTTAGGCGACACTCGCGCGCTCACCAGAGCCAACGCGGCACCACGTCACGCTTGCTGCCCAGCTGCTTGTCCAGTACGCGCGCCTGCGGCTCATAACGCTCAACCAACGCCCAAAATGCCGGCGAGTGATCCATGTGGTGGCAATGTGCCAACTCATGCACACACAGATAGCGCACTGCAGCGGGCGACAGGAACAGTCCAGCGTAGTTCATACTGATCGTGCCGCGCGACGAACAACTGCCCCAGCAGGTTTTCTGATCCCGAACCTGCAAGCGCCGAAACGGGCTGCCCATTTCGAGCGACAGCGGTTTCAGCAGGTCGCTATACATCGTTTTGGCACGCTGCAGCAGCGCCACTTTGACATGCGGGCGCACCAGCGCGTCGTTTTCAGGGTCACTCACCGGAATGCGCAGACAGAAATGTCTTGGACCGCTACCGGGACGCAGCTGTGGCCGTTCGCGCACGCGTCGTTGGCACCGCACGTCGAGTTGCCATTGTTCGTCAAGCGCCGGTAACGCAATCGTCGTCGGTCGCGTTGCCGGCGCACGGGGCGTGCGTCCGGCCGTTTGCTCGCGTATCCACTGTTCATGACTGGCAACAAAGGTCTGCGCGTCCAGATCACTGACAAATCGCGGTACAACGACTTCAACAGCCCCGTCGTCGTAAACCTTCAAAGTGAGACGGCGCGCACGATTGCTGCGCCGGTACTGAATCGCCATCGACGAGACCGGCTCATCGATGGCGTCCAGGGGCTCGAACAGCGAAAGCTGTTCGCTATACGATAGCGGCGCGTTCAACGATGGCGCGCCGGCTGTGCAGCGCTATGGCTCGGAACCGCTGTAGCGCTGCATGTCGATGTTGTCACCTTCCACGGAGCCGATCGATGCGGTTTCGTGAACGAACAACTCGACCTCCCGCTCCAGTCGCAACGTACCGGATATGACAACGTTCGGTCCGATAACCACACGCGGGATTTGCTGCTTTTTCTTCGACGTCCACCAGCCTTTGGGTTTGCGAACCACGACTGAGCCATTAATTGTGGTTCCTTCATTGAGATCCATACCACCATTGGTGTTGACGACATCGCCTTCCACTGACACGCCGATAAGCTCTATTTTACCGTTGACGGCGTTCACATCGCCACTAACACTGGTGCCGCGACCAACAGTAACACCGCCGTTAACCGTCTCTACGTCGCCAGATACGCGTACGCGCTCGCCGATCTGATTGCGTCCATTGACGGTACTGACGCTATCAACGATGCAATCATCGCCCACCTGGACGCGGCCGTTGACGCTCTCGACATCCTCTGCCTGTACGCCGTTTGCCAGCGATACACGGCCATTGACTGTGCTCAGATCGCCCGACACGATGGCACCTTCGCCGGCAGTGACGCTGCCATTGACGGATGACGCGCCACTGCTCGTGGCACCAGCATCTATCTTGATGCTTTTGTTCAAACTGCCCGCGTTTGCCGGCAATGCAACTGACAGCAGCAATGCTGCGCAGGTCGTTGCAACTCGTGTTTTGTATTGGGTCATCTCGACGCTCCTCTGGGATCGGAAACAGGTTACTACACTCGTTTGACGTGCACCGCACGCAAAAGGTTTAGTTGCCCGGAGGACGGCGGCTGCGCCGGCTAGCGTCTGGTAGAATTGAGCGCGGTTTGCGCAGACTGGAGCGCCGGTGCGATCAGCAGTGCCTGTTCCAGATGATCGCGTGCGGTCGTTGGGTCATTGGCAAGCGTTGCGACCTTCGCCAGCCACACGTGTACGCGCGCTTCACCCCAGGTCGGGTAGCCTGCTCGGGGCTGATCCTCGAATCGCTCGTAAATGGCCAGCGCCTGATACAGCGCTTCGCGTGCTTGTGCGACGCGACCCTGATCATCATAGCGACGCAACAGCGTTGCCGCATGCAGCAGCAACACACGGGGATTTTCCGGCGCTAGTTTCACCGCCCGCTTGAGTTCGCGTGCTGAGAAGTTGCCCGAGATAATGGCGGACAACGGCTGACGGCTGGCCGCAAGGCCGTGGCACGCACCGGCCAGCGCCATTGCTTCGGCGAATTGCGGATCAATCTTGATCGCCTTTCTGGCCTCATCGACGCAGCGATCCAGCAACACACCAACCCGCAGCTCTATATCTTCGTCGAGTTCTGCAGCGCGGTACGCGGCTAGCGCTGCGTAGTAATGCGGCAGCTTCTGCAGCGCACCGCGCGCCTTCTCATCGGCAAGCATTGCGCTGAGCGTCGTCAGATACGCGACATCTTTCGTGTACGACGCATACTCAATAACGGCGGCACGATCAATCAGATCCGCCGCTTTGAGCGCAGCCGACGCCGAAGAGGCCACGAAAATGCCGACCAGGGCGAGCAGCCCGCGATGCAATACATAATTCATAGTCCAAGCATACCGTGAACAGCGAACCGATCTGTGCGGCAGATCACTGTTTTCCTGCAGATTCGCACAGGTTAGACTCCCTGTCCGTTGCATTTTGGAGACAAAACCGTGCCCATGCTGACCGATACCGGCGCCAACCTCGCCGACGCCAGTTTCGATCATGACCGCGATGCCGTGCTGCAGCGCGCCGCAGACGCCGGCGTATCGCGCCTGGTCATCACCGGCAGCAGCATTGCCAGCAACGATGCAGCCAGGGCACTTGCGCAGGGTCACGAGCACCTGGGGTACACCGCCGGCGTGCATCCCCACCATGCAAAGGACTTTGATGCCGCTGCTGCAGAACAATTGCGTACGCAAATGGCACAACCGGGCATCAGCGCCGCCGGAGAGTGTGGCCTCGACTATTTTCGCAATCTATCGGATCCGCGCGATCAGGCCAATGCGTTTGCAGCCCAGCTGGATCTTGCTATCGAGTTCGAATTGCCGGTGTTCTTGCATCAGCGCGATGCGCACGACGACTTCATGGCGATCCTAAAGCCACGGCTGGGCTCGCTACCGCGTGCGGTGGCGCACTGTTTTACCGCCGGCGAACGTGAACTCGATGACTATCTCGCACATGATTTGTATATTGGCATCACCGGCTGGATCTGCGACGAACGGCGCGGTCTGCACTTGCGCGACCTCGTCAAACGCATTCCCGGCGACCGACTGATGATCGAGTCCGACGCACCTTATCTGACACCACGCACGTTACGGCCACGGCCGAAAACGCGCCGCAACGAACCGTGCTGGCTCACTGAAACTGCGCGCGTCGTCGCCGAATCACGCGAACAGAGTATTGACACGCTAGCGCGCGAGACCAATCAGTCTGCGACAGCGTTCTTTAACTGGTCGGCGTAATGGAGCGGTGCCCGCGGTCCTGCCAGTCAAAGGCTGCGTCGCGCAGACTCTGCCACTGATTGTCGAACGCATGGCGCGTCTGACTGCCCGTCTTGCCGCGCACCTTGGGTAGCTCGGCCAACAACTCCTTTTCGGTGCACACATGCGATGGCACACCTTTGGAAAAGTCTGCTTCCCCGCCAAATACGATACGCCCTTCAACCGGCACATCTTTAACGACCTGTTTGACGGCGGCCACGCGATCGTACAAACCGGCCTGCGGATTAGCCATCGTAAAACGCCGACCCTCGTGCATGACGGTCCAGTCATGCATGCGATCACCGCCAAACACAACGCCGCGGATGTCGCGCGCCTCGACGACGAGAATGCCCCTTTCCGTCAGCAGAATGTGCTCAACGACAATTTCACCGTCATCCGCTTTCGGCAACACGACGTCCGTCATGCGTTGGTAACTGACCTGGGCTAGCGTCTGGTCCAGCGTGACGCGCCTGCGACCGCGCAGCAACAACCAGATCAGCGGCAATACCACGAGCAATGCAGCGCCGGCCGCGACCACCCCAGCCTGCCACGGCGCCGTCAATCCGAACCAGCCTTGTATCTGTAGCAGCAGTTGTTCCATCACATCAGTTTCGTGCGTAGCGCATCCAGCGTGGCGTCAATCGTATCGAAACGCGCCGGGCGCTGCAGCAAAGCCGCTAGCGCATCCGGTATTGGCACTGCGCGATCAATCAGCGGCTCAACGATCGTGTCAAATTTGGCCGGATGCGCGGTTGCAACGACCGCCCAATCGCGCATTCGTTGCTGTTGATCGAGGCCGTCCCAGACGTGCATCGCAGTCGCCGAATGCGGGCACCAGGCAAACGGCAGACGCGCAAAATCGCGCGCAATTTGCCCGCGGATGCGCGCATCGTCAACACTTGCGGATGTCAGCCCGGACGCCTGCAATGCTGCGCTTTCGCCGAACACATGACGCAGACGCTCTAGATTGCTCGGCGCACCGACATCCATCGCCGACGCAAGCGTTGCGATGCTGTCACGCGGTTCATACTGCCCGGAATCGAAATAGTCGGCCAGCGTGCGATTGGCGTTGCTGACGAACACGATGTCGCCCAGCGGTAAACCCACCGCACGTGCCATGACCGCGGCCAGACCGTTGCCAAGATTCCCGGTAGGGATCATCCAGTTGAGGCTGCGCCCGACTGTGCGTTGGTATTGCAATGCAGTCACTGCGTAGTAGACGCTTTGCGGCAGCAGCCGGCCAATGTTGATGCTGTTCGCCGAGCTGAACCGACACTGCGTTGCCAGTTGCTGGTCGACGAACACCGCTTTGACCAGACGCTGACAATCATCGAAGCTGCCGCGCACAGCCAGCGCGCTGATATTGTCACCCCAGCAGGTCAGTTGCTGCTGCTGGCGCGCCGAGACACGACCTTCAGGAAACAACACAACCACGCGCACGCCGGGTCGGCGATGGAAGGCACTCGCAACAGCACCTCCGGTATCGCCGGACGTGGCTACTAGAATGGTCAGCGGTTTGTCATGCGTCTCGCGCGCGTCGAGCCGCGTCAGACACGCCGCGAGGAACTGTGCACCAATGTCCTTGAAGGCTGCGGTCGGGCCGTGAAACAGCTCCAGCACCGACAACGGCGCATCGACAAAAGGCTGTAAGTCGACCAGTGGCAGCGCAAAGTTGAAGGTCTCACGAACGATATCGGGCAACGCGTCAGACAGTTCGGAACCGGCAAAGAACGGCGTCAAATAGCGCACCGCGATCGCGTGCACATCATCGCTTTCATTAAATTCACGCAACGCGATTTGCGGCATACGCTCGGGCACAAAAAGACCGCCGTCCGGCGCCAGACCTTGTGACAGCGCCGCATCGAGCGACACGCACTCGCCGGAGCGCGTGCTGCGAAACTTCACGCCAGCACCTCAATCGTTGCGCCCGGTGCATGCATCGACGACACCCAGGCATCGCTCTGTATGCCGTGAGCCGCGAATGCCGATTGCATCGCACTGGCCACCTGCTGCGCATCTGCGCTGCGCGCCAGACTAAACACACTGGGCCCGCTACCGGACAACGAGCAGCCAAGCGCCCCGCTACGCTGTGCTGCTGCCTTAACTTCGGTGAATCCGCTCACCAGCGACGCGCGCTGCGGCTCGATAATGACATCGGCCAGACTCTCCCCAAGCAGCGCAATATCACCGGTATGACAGGCGTGAATGAAGTTGGCGAGCAACCCCGTCTGTTGTACGGCAAGTCCGACCGGCAGCGAATCACCCAGCACGGCGCGCGCAGCGCTGGTATTGACGCGCAAATGCGGATGCACAATGACCGAACGCACGCCGTCAGGCACCGGCAGCACCGTTACTTTCGGCAGCCTACCTACCGGGCACAGCACGAGGCCGCCCAACAATGACGGCGCCACGTTGTCGGCGTGCCGGGCCTTGCTGGCGAACGCCTCGCCCAACATCGCGTATTCGAGCAGCTCATGCGCTGGCAGTGGTTCGGGCAGCAACGCGTTTGCAGCCATAGCCCCGGCAACAGCAGATGCCGCAGAACTGCCCATCCCGGAACCCAGCGGCGTCCCCTTGCGCAACGCCAACCGCAACCCGGCCGTACCACCGCACTCGGCCCATAGCGCCTGCGCGGCAATGCCCGCTGTATTGCTTTGCGTCTGCGTACTCAGCTGCGTTGCATCAGCACCAATCTCGTCACCGCTGATCGACGTAATCACGACGCCAGCCTCGTCGCTGCGCTCCGCCGTTACCCAATCACCGGCGCCGCTGATCGCCAAACCCAGCACATCAAAGCCAACACCCAGATTGCCAATCGACGCCGGCGCGAATGCCCTGACACGCTGCGCAATCATCGGCGGTTGCCCAATTGCGATGACAGACGCAACAAGTCGGCGAATACGCCTGCCGCCGTAACTTCGGGGCCGGCGCCCGGCCCTTGAATGACGAGCGGATTATCGCTGTAGCGGTTGCTCGAGATACGCACCAGATTGTCGGTAAGCGCTAGATTGGCGAATGCGCTGGCTGCCGGCACTTCGACCAGACGCACATGTAGCGTACCCGTTTCGGTGATTTCCCCCAGATAACGCAAGACGCAATCGTTGCCTCGCGCCTGCTCGAAGCGCGCCTGCATATCCGCATCGACGGCAGCGAGGCCGTCGAGAAACTCATCGACACTGACCGCTGCCAGCGATACGGGCACCAATGACTCAACATCAACCTCGGCAAGATCTGCGTCATAATCGAGCTCGCGCGCGAGAATAACGAGTTTGCGCGCCACGTCCATGCCCGATAAATCGTCGCGCGGATCCGGCTCGGTGTAACCCGCCTGCTTGGCCTCGCGTACGATTTCGGAAAATGCTTTCGAGCCATCGTATACGTTGAACAGATACGCTAGCGTGCCAGAGAAAATGCCCTGCACGCTACGCACCCGATCACCGGTCTCGCGCAGGTCCTGCAGCGTTTGCACGATCGGCAACGCAGCACCAACGGTGGTCTCGTAGAAGCAGCGACTATCCCCCTGGCGCGCCGCCGCCTTGATCGCATCATAACGCTCGCGCGGCCCACTGAACGCGCGCTTGTTTGGCGTAATGATATGGATCCCGCGCGCCATCCAGTTCGCATAGCAATCAGCGACAGCCTCACTCGCTGTGCAGTCAATGATCACCGCATGTGGCAAATGATCAGCATCAACGTGACTGACAAACGCGTGCAAGTCCGGCGTCTCGTCCGAGCCATGCAGCGCAGCCTGCCAGTCAGGCACGTCAATGCGCGGTGCGCCCAACAGCATCTTTCGAGAGGTTTTCAGCGCGCGAACACGCAAATCCAGATTGAACTGACTCTGCAAGCGCGCCGCCTCGCTGCGAATCTGTGCGATCAGCTCACCGCCAACGTTGCCCGGACCGATGATGCCAATCGACAACGTTTTGGCCGACAGATAAAAGCCACCATGTACCGCACGAATCGCGCGCGTTGCATCTGCACTGGGCACGACCACAGAAATATTGCGCTCCGACGAGCCCTGCGCAATCGCGATCACGTTGATGCCAGCCTGCCCCAGTGTATGCAAGAACTTGCCGGCAACACCGGGCGTGCCGGACATACGATCACCGACAACGGCCACGATGCTGCAATCGTCCTGCACCGACACGTTCTGGATTTGTCCGCGGCGCATTTCGTTGTCGAACGCGTTGGTCACAACGTCTGCTGCGCGGTGCGCGACATCGCGCGAAACGACGAAACATACAGAGTGCTCAGAGCTCGCCTGCGAGATCAACGTGACGGAAATCTCCGCCTCACGCAGTGCGCGGAAAATACGATGCGCCGTGCCCGGCACGCCGATCATGCCTGCACCCTCGACATTAATAACAGCAACATCCGAGATCGACGTTATGCCCTTGATCGCATCATCGCGGCCGGCATCGGTGCTGACACAGGTGCCCGGCGCATCCGGCGCGAACGTGCTCTTGATGAAAATCGGGATGTCATTTTGCACCGCAGGTCCCATCGTCTGCGGGTGAATCACCTTGGCACCAAAGTAGGCAAGCTCCATCGCCTCGTTGTAGGACAGCTTATCGATCACCTGCGCTTCGGGAATGCGCCTTGGGTCGCCGCTCAGCACACCGGGCACATCGGTCCAGATTGTGATGGAACGCGCCCTCAGCAAAGCGGCGAAAATGGCCGCTGAATGATCACTGCCGTTGCGCCCGAGCGTTGTCTGCCGACCTTGCTCATCACTGGCCACAAAACCGGTGATAATCGCGATATCAGCGGCATGAATCGCCGCATGTTCGCTCAGTTGGTCTTTCGAACGCTGCCATTGCACGGACGGTCCCAACCGCGTTTGCGAGACGATGACGATCTCGCGCGCATCGACCCAACAAACAGCGCGATCCGCGGCATCCTGCGCCAGCAATGCCGCCAACAAACGTGACGACCAGATTTCGCCATAGCCGGCAATAATGTCGCTGGTGCGTTGCGGCGCGCTGCCAAGCAATTGGACGGCCTGCAGCAGATCCTTGATGTCGGAGCAATCGGCCTGCCAGGCATCGAGCACCTGTTGGCGAGGTTCGGGATCGAGCAAAGCACCGGCCGCCGCCTCATAGCGATCCGCCAACAAACGCAACGCCGTATCCGGCGATGAATCGGCCCGCTCTGCGCCCACTGCCAGCGCAATGAGCTGGTCAGTCATACCGCCCATTGCAGACACCACGACGGCCAAAGACTGCTGGCCATCGGCACCGAGCACCAGATCGCGCACGCGACGAAAACAGGTTGCGTCAGCCAGTGAGCTACCACCGAATTTGTGTACTTGCCAGGCCGACGCCGTCATGTCGCTAAGTGTCCTTAAAAAAACACTCGGCATGATACCTGAAGCCGCCGTGTTTCGAACGGCGATAATCGTTTCGCTTGCAACGCAACCAGCGTGGTTTGCAGGTACTGCCGTGCATCAGTAGACGATGTAGCAGGCGCCACATCAGCGCGGGCAAACATGCATCGGGAAAGGGAGCGGGAAGTGGTGGGCCGTATAGGGATCGAACCTATGACCAATTGGTTAAAAGCCAACTGCTCTACCATCTGAGCTAACGGCCCGTTTTAGGGGTCACTTGCCGCCGTTCGGATCCAATCACCCACCATCTGTGGGCCAGATCTTTTGCACCAACAATCACGGCGCCTCGAACGAAGCCCGTAATGATACCGCTTTTGTTTGATAAGACAAGCAGCCGTGACGGGTAATTGGCGCGGCCTGTCCACCGCAAGCGGTGCAACAACCCTGCCACAATACGCGCGTCTAGCTCATGTACCGGGTCGGGTCGGCGATGTTCGCCTGGCGGAAGCCTTCGGCGCGCAGCCGGCAGGCATCACAACGCCCACATGCAGCGCCCGTATCGTCGGCCTGATAGCACGACACCGTCTGCTCGTACCGCACGCCCAACGCCGTGCCTGCTTGCACAATCTCGGCTTTGCTCATGCTTATCAAGGGTGTTTCGATTCGGATGGATTCGCCCTCAACGCCGGCTTTCGTCGCGACATTGGCCAGATGCGAAAACGCGTCGATAAATGCCGGCCGACAATCCGGATAACCCGAGTAGTCGACCGCGTTGACACCGATGTGGATGCTCGAGGCACCTGCGACTTCAGCCCACGCCAGAGCCAGTGACAGGAACACGGTGTTGCGCGCTGGCACGTAGGTAACGGGAATACCATCGACCGGGGCCTCCGGCACGTCGATGGTCGCATCGGTCAGTGCCGACCCGCCAATGCCGGCAAAATCGATACGCATGATGCGATGCTCAACGACGCCGGCGGATTTGGCGATGCGGCGGCAAGCAGCGAGTTCAGCATCGTGACGCTGACCGTAGTCAAAACTCAGCGCATAACAGGCAAGCCCAGACTGCTGGGCCATCGCCAGCACCGTGCTCGAATCCAGGCCGCCAGAGAGCAACACAATTGCTTTTTCGGTACGCATCGCACTGGTCCGGTAGCGCTACCGCCCCGGCTCGTCTCCCCAAATGTACTTATGCAACTGTACCTGCAAGCGCAGCGGCGCACCGCTGTCGAGCAACCAGGTCGCCAACGTTGTCAGCTCCAGCTGTTCGTGACTGGGAGAGAGCCAAACCGTGCAGCGGCTTGCCAGATCGTGTTCGTCATTGATCCGTAGCGCCCACTCGAAATCCGCTCGATCGCATACGACAAACTTAACCTGATCGTGCGCCTGCAGGTGCTCGATGTTGTCGTAACGATTGCGTGCCAGTTCACCGGAACCCGGCGTCTTCAAGTCAAGCACTTTGGAGACGCGCGCATCGACCAACGACACATCCATCGCGCCACTGGTTTCGAGCGACACGCGATGGCCAGCATCACACAAGGCGGTGCATAGACTGATGCAACCGGGCTGCGCCAACGGCTCACCGCCGGTCACACACACGTGCGTGGTCTGCAGCGCAGCTACCTGCTCGATGACTTGCTCAACAGAGTACGAAGTGCCACCGGAAAACGCATACGCAGTATCGCAATATTGGCAACGCAGCGGACACCCCGTCAGGCGCACGAACACCGTCGGCATACCCGCAGTGAGTGCCTCACCTTGTAGCGAGCGAAAAATCTCGGTGATGCGCAACCGTGCCTGCGCCGGCAACGCCTCGCGAATCACACTGACCATGACACGCCTGCGCTAGCCGCGTTCGCGGTCCAGCTGCTCCAATCGTTTGCTGGCCAGACGTGCCGCCGTGGTTTCCGGGTAATCGCTAACCACCCGTTGCAAGGCTACCTGAGCCTGATCCCAACGCTTGAGCTCGAAGTTGCAGTAGCCGATTTTCAGCAGCGCGTCCGGCACCTTGCGCGACGCAGGATAGTCATTGATGACGGTCGAAAAGATCGGCAACGCGTCCTGAAACTTCTGCGAGACGTAAAAACTCTCCGCCAGCCAGTACTGCGCGTTGTCAGCCAGCTCGCTGTTCGGGTAAGCCACCAAAAATTGCTCAAACGCTTTGGCAGATTGATCGTAGCGCCCTTCCTTCAGCAACTCGAAGGCCGCTTGATAGTTTTCGCGGTCGGATCCGTTCGGCAACGGTAGCTCACCGGGAGATAACGTGCCGCCCTGCATGACGTTGCTAGTGGGGCCTGCCGAGCGCGATTCGATGCTCTGCAAACGCTCATCAAGGTCGCGATACAGCTCACGCTGACGCTCGGCCATCTTCTGCGTTTCAAACCCGGCACTCTCGGACTGACCTCGCAATGCATCAATGTCTTGTGATAACGCATCAACGCGCGCCACCAGCTGCACCAGACTGTCGTTTTGCACGACCCGCTCGACCCGCTCAAGCCGGCGCTCGATATCCGCGAGCTTCAGCAGCACCGGATCCTCTTCCGGCGGCACGGTCATGCAGCCAGCCAAACTGGCGCTGACAAGCAAGGCTACGGTGCTCTTCAATCTGACGCTCATAGTGTGCTCCTAGCGTCGGTACGACATCTCGACCCGACGGTTCTTTTCGTAATCTGACTCAGTACTGCCGAACGCAGCCGGACGCTCTTCGCCATAGCTGACCGTGCTGATCTGCGCCGCTGATGCACCCTGGATCAACAGCAAGCGGCGCACGGCCTGCGCGCGACGCTCGCCCAAGCCAATATTGTACTCGCGCGAGCCGCGCTCGTCAGCGTGACCTTCCAGGCGCAGGCGCTGCGTGCTGTCCGCGGCCAGCCGCCGCGCGTGTCCGGCAAGAATATCCACATACTGCGCGCTGACTTCGCTCTTGTCGTATTCGAAGTAGATGATCAGGCTGTCGGCGGTGGTATCGCCCGCATCGCTATCGGTGAAACCGCCACTGCGGATCGTCGAGCCGTCGACACCGCTTGTGCCCGACCCATCGCTGCCACTGGTGTCGTCGATGACGCTGCCACCGGTGTCGCTATCCAGAGGGCCACCGCTACTTGGGCAACCTGCCAGCGCGAATGCTGCCAAACTGATAATCAGGGCTGTCTTGTGCATGTTCATTCCAATCTTCTCCATTGCAGATACGTTGTCCGGTGCTAGCGCCGGAACGGCGACCAGACCGGTTCGCGCACATCGTTGCCAACTGATTTCACTCTACCGGAAATCAACCCGTCAACGCTGACCGTTTCCAAAACACCGCGCCCGTCACGACGGGTCGCATAAATCAATTGTGACGAGTTCGGTGCAAACGATTGCGACTCGTCGAGAAAACCATTGCTCAGCACTTGTAGTGTGCCGCTTTGTAAATCCTGCACAGCAACCCGAAAGCTGCCGCGATCATCGTGCACCATCGACAACAAACGACCGTCAGCTGAGATACGTGGCCGGGCATTGTAGCGCCCTTCGAATGTTACCCGTTCGACATCCCCGCCGCGCGCGCTCACGCGATAAATCTGCGGCGCACCGCCGCGGTCCGACGTGAAATACACGGACTTGCCGTCAGCCGCCCAAGCCGGCTCGGTGTCGATCGAACGGCGCTTCGTCAGGCGTGTCAGTTTGCCATCGGCAATGTTGCGCACGTAGACATCGAGATTACCGTCGGCGTCGGAGAGCGTCAGCGCCAGTTGCCGACCGTCCGGAGACCAGGCCGGCGCGTTGTTGACGCCTGGGCGACCCGACACTTTTTGCCGCCGTCCGGTGCGCAACGTCTGCGCGTAAACCGCGGCACTGCCATCCTCGAACGACACGTATGCGAGCTGGCGACCGTCCGGCGACCATGCCGGAGACATGATCGGTTGGCGGCTTTCGAGTAGCACGAACTCGTTGTTGCCATCAGCATCAGCAACAATCAGCTGGAAGGTCCGATTCGCATCCCTACCGCTGACCGAGATATAGGCAATTTGCGTCGAGAACACACCGGCGACACCGGTAATCGCTTCAAACACCGCGTCGGCCACCCGGTGTCCGGCACGGCGCAGATCGCGCTCTTGCATGATCAGCCGGTCAGCGATGATCTGACGGCCGCCGTACACATCGAACAATTGGTACTGCAACGTGTATTCAGAGCCCTGACGGGACATCTCGCCGACCAGCACGTAGTCCGCAGCCACCATACGCCAGTTGTCGAAATCAATACCGACGCCGCTGCTCGGTCGCTCCAGCATGTTTTCCGGTGGCAGCGATTCGAAGCGACCGCTGCTCGCCAGATCCCAGCGAACGACCGCCGCAACATCGGCGGCCGGCGGCGTTGCCTCTGACCAGCCAAAAGGTACGACGGCGATCGGGATCGGCTTGACGGCGCCGCGCGTGATTTCGATGACCAATTCGCTGCGCGCCACTGAACTCAGGCCAATAAACAGCCCGAACACGGCGCACATACGTCCAACGGCACAAACCATTTTCTTCATGTTTTCATTAACCTGTAGCATGTTCTTCACTATATCGCGTAGCACCGCGCTATTCACCCGTTTTGAACGGGAAGCGCAGGTTAGGATCAAACAACGACGCATCTCCGGGCAGTGGCAGCGGTGATGCCTTGTAGACAGCCTGCTCGATGGAACGGATTAGCACCTCGCCACCGGCACAGTCCACGACCTGCACAGAGATAACCTCGCCAGAACGCAGCTGCCGCACGCGAACCTCACAGCGAATACCATCAGGTACGCCCACCGGACGCGACCACTGGCGCTCGACATCCTGCCGGATCAACTCGACGTATTGCGCCAGCAAGCCGGCATTGACCGCGCCCTCGCGTGCCTCCTCGGCCAGCATCGCATCGCGCAATTGCGCATCCAGCTCGGCCTGACGCTCGCGCGCACGCCGCTCGGCAGCGGCCTTGCGCTCGGCCTCTTCCTGACGCTTACGTTCAGCTTCTTCCTTGCGCTTACGTTCGGCTTCTTCCTCGCGCTTACGTTGGGCTTCTTCTTCCTCGCGCTTACGTTCGGCTTCTTCCTGACGTTTGCGCTCTGCCGCTTGCTCGCGCTCACGTTCGGCAGCCGCTTCCTTGTCGCGCGCTAACTGCGCCTCGCGCTCGCGCGCCGCTTGCTCGTCGGCGAGCTTTTGCTGGCGCTCGGCTTCCGCCTGCGCCTCACGCTGACGTTGTGCCTGCTCGGCTGCTTCGCGTTCGCGCGCCGCATCGATCCGACGCTGCTCGGCAGCCGCTGCTTCGATTGCCTCCTGCGGATCTACGGCTGGCTCGTCAGGCGTCGGCGGCTCGTCCGACGGCGGCGTCTGCTGCGTGATCTCGGCAAGCTCCGCGTCAGCAATCGCGAATGCCGCATCATCAACGACCGCGGCCTTGATCGTCGTTGCTGCGCGCTGTGGCGCCGGCGTTTGCCATCGTACGTTGCTAAACAGCAAGGCAATTAATCCGGCATGCAATAGCAGCGTGCCAGTGATTGCAAGCGCCTTGTCGAGCCATTCACGCACAATGCATACCGCGTTACTGAGCCGCTGTGCTTTCCGGGTCGAGTGGATCAGTAATAAAACCGACCTCGCCCGCACCGCCTTTTTGCAGCAGCACCATCGCGAACACGACACGTCCGTATGGCACTGCCTGATCCGCTTTGACCAGCACCGGGGTGTCCGGCCGGCGCGCCAACACGACCTGCACACGCTCGATGACGTCATTCGCGGCAATCGGCGACTGCTTGTCAGCGCCGGCGTTGAGGTACAACGCGCCATCAACATCTACCGACAGCACGAGCGGCAACTCATTGTCCGTCAGCGAAGGATCGAGCGGCGCGGCATCAGCCTTCGGCAGCGACACCTCGATGCCCTGCGTCAACAACGGCGCTGTCACCATGAAGATGATCAGCAGCACAAGCATGACGTCAATGTAGGGCACCACATTGATGTCGCTCATCATGCGACGTTTGTTACCGCTCATGCTGAGCCGCCACCCTGACGGCGTGCATGGCGCTCAAGGATGCTGACGAACTCGTCGACGAACGTTTCGAAACGCGATTCGATGCGGCCAAGCCGATCGGCGTTACGGTTATAGAAAATCACCGCCGGAATTGCCGCGAACAATCCCATCGCCGTGGCAACCAACGCTTCGGCAATACCCGGCGCAACGGTTTGCAGCGTCGCCGCCTGCGTGCCGCTGCCAAGACTGGTAAACGAATTCATGATGCCCCAGACCGTGCCGAACAGGCCGACGTAAGGGCTGGTCGAACCAATCGTTGCAAGCGTCGCAAGCCCGTGTTCGAGCGTTTCGGTTTCGCGCGTCATACTCACGCGCATCGCGCGCCGCGCGCCTTCAACGCGACGCTCGGCCGAAACATCTTCCTGCTGAGCGCTGCGCGTGAAATCGCGAAAGCCGCTCTCGAAGATTGCGGGCATGCCCAGATCGCGGTGCTTGGCATTCGTCACATTGCGGTACAGCGTCGCAAGATCAGCGCCCGACCAGAACTCAGCCTCAAACTTATCAGCCACAACCAATGCACGCCCCAGCAACCGGCGCTTCGCGAAAATCGTGAACCACGAATAGACTGATGCCATCAGCAGCAACAGCATCACCAGCTTAACGACTAGGCTGGCATCCAGCACCAGGCGCAAAATTGTCATTTCGTTATCCATGCAGTCGTTGCTCCCGTTGCATCTTCAGTCGTTGTGTATCGTTATGCCGCCACATCGCGTTGCAGGTATAGACCCTCGCCGGTACCGCAATAGTTCCCGATCATGAGCGCCGGCAGGCGCTACTGAAACATCATCTGCGACGTTTGTCAGCCGTCGTCAAATAGCGACATCGGTCCGGTGTCGTCGCGTTTGGGCAGTGACAACCCAAAATGCAGGTAGGCGTTGCGGGTTGCGATGCGACCACGCGCTGTGCGCATCATAAAACCCTGCTGGATCAGATACGGCTCCAACACATCTTCGATCGTGCCGCGCTCTTCGCCAATCGCAGCCGCAAGACTGTCCACGCCAACCGGCCCGCCGTCGAACTTCTCGATGATCGTCAGCAGCAAGCGACGGTCCATCGCATCGAATCCGTGCGGATCAACCTGCAACATGTCCATCGCGGCCGTTGCAGCGGCTTCGTCGACGGTGCCGTTACCCTTGACCTGCGCATAGTCACGTACGCGCCGCAACAGCCGGTTCGCAATACGCGGCGTGCCCCGCGAGCGCAAGGCAATCAGCTCGGCGCCGCGAGGCTCTATCGGCAACGACAGAATGTTCGCCGAACGCGTGACAATCCGCTGCAACTCTTCCGCGGAATAAAACTCGAGCCGTTGCACAATGCCGAAGCGATCGCGTAGCGGCGATGTCAGCAAGCCGGCGCGCGTTGTCGCACCCACTAACGTGAACGGTGGCAGGTCCAGTTTGATCGAACGCGCCGCGGGCCCCTCGCCGATGACGATGTCGAGCTGATAGTCCTCCATCGCCGGATAGAGCACCTCTTCGACGACCGGACTCAGCCGATGAATCTCATCGACGAACAACACGTCGTTCGCTTCCAGGTTAGTCAGAATCGCGGCCAGATCGCCGGGACGCTCCAGCACAGGGCCGGAAGTCTGGCGCATGCCGACACCCAACTCGTTGGCGATGATGTTCGCAAGCGTCGTCTTGCCCAACCCGGGCGGGCCGAAGATCAGCACATGATCAAGCGATTCGGAGCGCTGCTTGGCCGCACCGACAAAGATCTCCATCTGCGCCTTAACAGCCGGTTGCCCGACGTAGTCCGCCAACGTTTTTGGTCGAATCGCGCGATCAAAAACCGGATCTTCTGCACTGGCATCAGCGCCTATCAGACGATCGTCGGGCAAATCACTCATGCGTTCACCCTGCGGCCTGCTTCAGCGCTAGACGAATAAAATCCTCGGCACTGGACGCATCGCCACTCTCGGAGACCTTGGCGAGCAGCTTGCGCACTTCGGCGTCGCGATAGCCCAAAGCAAGCAACGCATGAAAGGCCTCGCCGCGGCCATCGTCAGTTGCTGCCGCCGGCGTTTTTCGCGTCGGGTTCGCCGGTGCCACCAAATCGAGCCTGTCACGCATCTCGACAATCAACCGCTCGGCTGTCTTGCGACCAATACCCGGCACCTTGATCAACGCAGCCACGTCGTCGTACTCGATACACTGGCGAAAACCCGCGACACTGATACCGGACAGTATTGCCAACGCAATGCGTGCGCCCACGCCCGACACTTTGAGCAAGTTACGAAACAGAACGCGCTCAGCCTCGGTTTCAAAGCCGTACAGCAACTGGGCATCCTCGCGTACCAAAAAATGCGTCAGCAACTGCACATCGGTCCCAATCGCCGGTAACTGGAGAAATGTCGACATCGGTGTCTCGACCTCATAGCCGACACCGTTGACATCAAGGACGACATGTGGCGCTTTTTTGTCGGTAATGCGGCCGCGCAAAAAAGCAATCATCGGCGTCGCCCGCCGAGTGCTGCGAGGCGCGCGTCCAAACGCAGACTGTTGCCATGGCAAACAGCAACCGCCAACGCGTCCGCCGCATCGGCTTGTAGCGGTGCATCAATACGCAACAACACGCGCATCATGTGCTGGATCTGATCTTTAGTCGCCGCACCGGTGCCCGTCACTGCCTGCTTGATCTCGCGCGGCGCGTACTCGGCAAGCGCTGGACCCTGTGCGAACGTCGCACAAATGGCTGCAGAGCGTGCTGCGCCAAGTTTCAGCGCGCTGCCCGCGTTACGGCTGACGAATACCTGCTCGACGGCAACACAATGCGGCTGCGTGCGCGCCACCAGCGCCTGCACCTGATCGAAAATGGTTTGCAGGCGCTGATTGAATTCGCCGTCGGCCGTGCGAATCGTGCCGGCCTCGACCAGTGTCGGTGTGTCGCGATCGAAATCGATCACGCCGTAGCCGGTGATGCGCGACCCCGGATCGATGCCCAATATGCGCGTCGCCGTCATCGCTGTTCAGAGCTGCGCAAGAATGTCATCGGCGATATCGGCGTTGCTGTAGACCTCTTGCACATCGTCCAGGTCTTCCAGCGTATCGAGCAACTTGATCATGCTCTCGGCTTCCTTGCGGCCCAATGATGAGGCCGTAGAGGCGCGCATGGTCACCTCTGAAGACTCACTCTCGAGCCCGGCTGCAGCGAGCGCATCGCGCACCGCCTCGAAATCGGCCGGTGTGGTAATCACATCCACCGAACTATCGTCATTGACCACAACATCTTCGGCGCCCGCCTCGATCGCTGCCTCCATGACCGCATCTTCATCGTTGCCGCTGGCAAAACTGATTTGCCCAACGTGCGCGAACAAGTAGCCGACCGAACCATCGGCGCCCAGGTTACCACCGAATTTCGAAAACGCATGGCGTACCTCGGCAACCGTGCGATTGCGATTATCCGTCAGACAGTCAACCATAACCGCGGTGCCACCCGGACCATAACCCTCATAGCGGATCTCGAAATACTCATCACCGTCAGTATCACCCGAGCCACGTTTGACCGCGCGTTCGATGTTGTCCTTGGGCATGCTCTGCCCCTTGGCTTTGTCGATGGCCAGACGCAGACGCGGGTTTGAATCAATGTCGCCACCGCCCATTCTCGCCGCAACGGTGATCTCGCGGATTAGTTTTGTGAACAGCTTGCCGCGCTTCTTATCCTGCGCGCCTTTGCGATGCTGGATGTTGGCCCACTTACTATGACCTGCCATGTCGCCCCTTCTTCTACGTTGTTACTCATTGATACGCGCCAGGCGATCAAAATCTCAGTTGAATACCGGCATGCAAACCGTTGTCCATCGTCACATCACCGACTGGGTCGAACTCGATGTTGCTGTAGCGCATGCCGATGTAGATGTCGGCATCGCGCAGTACGTTGTAGCCAATTCGCGCCTCGATATCGGTGTAGCGGTCGCCGTCACCGAAGGCCAGCACGTCTGGTGCAAAATACAGATGCCCATACACATTAACGCGGTTGTAGCGCGGCAGCGTGTAGCGCAGGAAACCGCCCAGCGCGAGCACCGTGGCATCCGCATCGACACCGTCCGGGTCGATGAAAAATACTTTGCCGCCCAGCCCGCCAATCAGCGGTTGGTTCGCACTCGAGGCATCACCGACCAGATGCATGCCGGCGTGGATCACATTGCCCTTATCCTGATGATGCAGCCACCCGGCATCGAGCCGCAGGTTGCGCGAGCTAATGGGCCACGCGTACGTCAGCCGTGCCGCATCATCATTCAGATTTAAATCAAGCTCATCCGCATAGGACGCCGAGGTTGCGAGCAGCGCAAGACAGCCAGCCGCCCGCACAACGCTCCGCAGCAGACCTGGAAACTTCGATCGAATCAACATTGTGTGCATCAAGACCACTCCTGTTGCTGTTGCAAGAACGCAAGCCAGCGATTTCTTCTAATGTCGTATGATAACCGTTTCGGGTGACTGGCAACCACCGCCACCCGCTATTTCCGCCGCACCACAGCAAGGCCATGCAGCGAATGACGCAGCAAACAGCAACCGACAGCGCACAACCCGAGCACATCGCTGCTCTGGATGAGCTGCGCATCGCGTACGCGGACGAACGTCTGGCGGCGCATTCGCGCGATGTCGCCACCATTGTCGACCGGCTCGCGTTTGGCGCTTCGTTGCGCATAACAGCAGGGTTGGCAAGCTACGTACGCGCCGACGCCGTATCGGCAACGCGCATTCGCAAACTGTTCGGCAACGAAATCGCCAACCACTGCAAAGGTCTCGGCGATCTGTTCGACATGTCACTGCCCGGGCAATGGACGCCAGGCGATCAATTACCGGCCGCGCAAGGCGAAGCTTTGCGCCGCATGTTGCTCGCCGTCGTCAACGACTACCGGCTGGTCGTCATCCGTCTGGCCGTGCAGCTTGCCGACCTGCGCGGCGCGCGCGATGACGATCAACAGCAGCAACAGATGTTGGCGCGCGACACCCGCGAGATCTTCGCGCCACTGGCCAATCGTCTTGGTATCTGGCAGCTCAAATGGGAGCTCGAAGACTTCGCCTTTCGCTATCTTCAGCCGACCGACTATCGACACATTGCGAGCCAGCTTGCCGAACGCCGTGAGGAGCGGCTCGCCTACATTGAGGCTGCGCGCGACGAGATCATCCGTTTGCTGGACGACGCCGGCATTAATGCCGAAGTGACGGGTCGCCCCAAGCACATTTTTTCGATTTGGAAGAAAATGCAACGCAAGCACTTGCCACTGTCGGCGCTGTTCGACGTGCGCGCGGTGCGGATTCTTGTCGACTCACTGACCGATTGCTATACCGCGCTGGGTATCGTCCACAATCGCTGGCCGTATATCCGTGAGGAATTTGATGACTACATTGCCAACCCCAAAGGCAATAATTATCGCTCGCTGCACACCGCTGTGTTCGGACCCGAAGGTCACGCGCTAGAGATTCAGATCCGCACCCATGACATGCATAACGAAGCGGAACTGGGCGTCGCGGCGCACTGGCGTTACAAGGAAGGTGGGCCGGGCAATGCGCAGTTCGAACAGAAAATCGCCTGGTTGCGACAGTTGCTCGAGAGCAGCGAAAATGCCGCCGATACCGATATTCTGGATAACCTCAGCGAAGGCGTGTTCAGCGACCGCGTTTATGCCGTCACGCCGCGCGGCGACATTATCGACTTGCCGGCGGGCGCCACGCCACTGGATTTCGCCTATCAGGTGCACACGGAGATCGGACATCGTTGCAAAGGCGCACGCATCAACGGGCGCATTGTGACGTTAACGCACCAAATCAGCAATGGCGATCGGGTAGAAGTTATTACCGCGAAAGAGCCGCAACCCAGCCGCGACTGGCTGTCGCCGCGCTCAGGGTTTCTGGCCTCGGCACGCAGCCGCACCAAAGTGCGTAGCTGGTTCCGGCAACAGGACAAGGACCAGAATCGCAAGCAAGGGCGCGAACATCTCGAACGTGAATTGCAGCGCGTTGGCATTCGCGATCTGCCGATTG
>JBCBDU010000007.1:0-121579 GCA_038529355.1 Pseudomonadota bacterium | reverse complement strand
GGTTGAACTCACCGTTCGCCATGACCCATCCGGCCTGATGAGCCATTGGCTATTCGAACACGCGCACAAAGGCACCGTGCTCGAGCTGGAAACCGTGTTTGGCGACATGACCGCCGACACGCTGTCGGATCAGCCGGTGTTGCTGCTCGCCGGCGGCAGTGGCATCACGCCGTTGATGTCCGTGCTCCGGGCGCAAGCCCAATCCGGCATGCCCCAGCGCGTTGATCTGGCGTATTGGGAAACCACCGAGGCGAACTTCTGTTTCGCCGACGAATTGCAGCAGCTAGCCGAGCGCTTTGGTAATTTTCGTCTGCACTTGATCGCAACGCATCAGGATGTCGGTCGGCGCATTAGCGCGACGCGGCTTGCGTCACTGGGCATCGACGTTGAAGGCGCGCAAGTGTTGGCTTGCGGCAGCAGCGGGTTTGTCGATCAGGCTCGGCAATGCACCGCGCACGCCGCTGCCAGCTTCACGTCGGAGGCCTTCACGCCTCGCCCAATCGCCACACCGACGTCTGCCGAAACACACTTCACCGTCGAACTGACCACCAGCAAGCGGCGCATTGAAGTCAGCAACCAGCAGTCGTTGCTCACTGCGCTCGAGCAACAGGGCATCGCGGTGCAATCCGGCTGTCGAATGGGCATCTGCAATACCTGCAGTTGCAAAAAGATCGCCGGTGTCACGCAGAACACCGACACAAACATCGTCGACGCTAACACCAACACCAACGTTCGCCTGTGCGTCTCGCAAGCGACGTCCGACCTTCAGTTAGCCCTCTAACGCCTGTCCACGGATCCCACAATGACCGCAGCAAAAAGCAGAACCCTGAACGCCAACGAGATCGATGCGTTTGGCGCAGAAATTACTGCCATCAAGAACCAGGCACTGGCTGACGTCGGCGAAGCTGATGCCAAGTACATTCACCGCATCGTTAAAGCGGTGCGTTACACCGAAGTCATTGGCCGAGGCTTTTTGTTCCTCAGCGTCTTTCCACCGTTCTGGGTTCTGGGGACGTTGCTGCTCGCCCTGTCGAAAATCCTCGAGAACATGGAGCTAGGCCACAACGTCATGCACGGCCAATACGACTTCATGAACGACCCGGAGCTCAACGGCAAGACCTACGACTGGGATCTGGTAGGCACCGGCGATAGTTGGCGCCGCACGCACAACCACAAGCACCACACCTACACCAACATCCGCGGCATGGACGATGACATCGGCTATGGTGTGCTGCGCCTGTTCCCAGAGCAACGCTGGCGCCGGTTCTATCTGCTGCAACCGTTGTACGCGGCCGTGTTTGCGATGCTGTTTCAGTGGGGCGTTGCCATTCAGGAGCTCGAGCTTGGCAAACTGTTTTCGGGCAGCAAAACAAAAAAAGAAGCGTGGCAAGAATTTGCACCGATTGGCCGCAAGATGCGTCGGCAATTGCTCAAAGACTACGTCGTGTTCCCGCTGCTCGCCGGGCCGTTTTTTGTCAGCGTCTTCACGGGCAATCTCGTGGCCAACCTGCTGCGCAACCTGTGGACCTGGATGATCATCTTCTGCGGCCACTTTACCGCGGACGTACAACTGTTCCCGAAATCAGTATTAAGAAACGAAACGCAAGGGCATTGGTATCTGCGTCAGTTGAAGGGCTCTTCCAACATGACGGGCAGCAAGTGGTTCCACATTCTCAGCGGTAACCTCAGCCACCAGATCGAGCATCACATGTTCCCGACTGTCCCCGCCCGACGCTATGGTGATCTGTCTGTCCAAGTGCAGGCCGTGTGTGAAAAATACGGTCAACACTACAACACCGGCTCGCTGGCCTCGCAGTTCGGTCAGGTCATTGGGCGAATCTTCAGGCACTCGTTCCCATCCAAGCCTGCGCTGAAGAAGCGGCTGCAGAGCGCGGCATAATATAGGCGCGCAATTTGATTGCGGCGGAAGCCAATAGCTACAGCACACCTTTGCCAGTCAGGCAGCGCTAGCGCCATCGCGCACTACATGAAGGTAGTTTTTCGGTACCGCAAAACTCCTTGAACTTCCGGTTCATCGCGTCAGCATTAGACGAACGCGATCTCGTCGTATTCAGCACAAAGCCGGAGCATCATGCTTACCCAGCAGAATGCGTGCACAGGGCTGACTTGGCCGCGATTCCGGAACCCGATACAGTCACGGGGGTCTTAACCTGCAATAATGCCGGGACAAACCATCCGAATATCCCATGTCACTGCTGCAAGAACTCAAACGACGTAACGTCTATCGCGTCGGCATCGCCTACCTCGCCGCCTCCTGGGTGGCGCTGCAGTTGGCCGATGTCGTGCTGGAAAACCTCGGTCTGCCTACCTGGGCGTTCAAGGCGTTGCTGGCTCTGATCGTTATCGGCTTCCCGATCGCGCTGGGACTGGCATGGGTGTTCGAGCTGACGCCCGAGGGGGTCAAGCGCGATACGGCAGCGGGGGCGAGTTCACCGCCGGCATCAGCCGGGCAATACGTGCAGCTCGCCATCACAGCGATTCTGGCCATCGCAGTCGGCTTACTCGTGGTCGATAAGTTTCGCTCCGAGGCGGCAACGCAGGCGGATGCCGCGGTCGGGGATGAACGCTCAATTGTCGTTCTGCCGTTCCGCAACATCACGGCGGTCGAAGACGATTCATTCTTCGTCGACGGCATGCACGATTACCTGCTCACACAGCTTGCGCGCCTTGGCACACTGGACAAGGTTATTGCGCGATCCACGTCGGAGTCGTACCGCGCGACTGATAAACCGTTGCAACAAATTGCCGATGAGCTCGGCGTCTCGACAGTGCTGACGGGCGGGTTCCAGCGTGCCGGCGATAACGTGCGGATCAACATGCAATTGGTGCGCGCCGCAACCGGTCAGGCGCTATGGGCTAACACCTGGGACCGGCGGCTGACGCTGGAGAACCTGTTTGATACGCAAACCAAAATCAGCCAGGAAGTCGTAGCGGCACTGCAAGGTGTGTTGTCGGAGCAAGACCAGAGCCAGCTAGCGCAAATGCCGACCAGCGTTTCAGACGCATTCGAGAAGTATTCGCAGGGACGAACACTGCTGGCCAGGCGCACCGCGCCGGATCTACGCGCAGCGTTGGAAAACTTTGAACAGGCGGTTGAGCTTGATCCCGAGTTCGTTCTGGCATGGGTCGGTATTGCTGATGCCCAATCACTGCTGACCGATTATTCGGACATTGAAGCCGAAACATCTTTCGCACCGCGCCGACGCGCCATTGATCGCGCGCTGTTCCTTGACCCGGACTCCGGCGAAGCGCTGACGGCGCTTGCCGATTTGCGTCGCGATCAGGGCGATGACGAATCAGCCGAGACTTTCTTCCGCCGTGCGATCGAGCGCTCACCACATTATCCAACAGCCCGCCACTGGTTTGCGTTGTTGCTCGATAAGCAAGGCCGGCTTGAAGATGCGTTGGAACAAATTCGCAAAGCACGAGATACCGACCCGGAGGCGGCGATTCTGGCGACCGCCGAAGCCGGATTCCTGTTGCGCAGTGGCAATTACGACGAGGCCGATCGCGTCATGGTTGACGGCATCCGCAGCAATCCGGATTTCCACAATCTGTATGGCTCGCGCGCTGAATTGTTCATGTTGCGCGGTCGGCTCGACGAGGCGATTCGTTGGCAGAACGAAGGCGCTCGACTTGCCCCAACGTCCCCCGAGGCGCGCGAGAATCAATGCGAGATGCAGGCCATCCTGGGCATGTTGGAAGAGGCTCAAGCCTGCGCCGACCAGCTCGTGGAGGATTTTCCGCGCTCGATCATCCCCGGCATGACCGAGATCGACCTGATTATGAGCATCCAGCGCGGTCAGATCGACAGCTTCTTGATACCGATTGAGAATCTGGAACCGCTGCCCGATGGCGCCAAAGTCGGTATGGGTCAGGCCTACTTTCTCGGCAATCAAATCAGCGACGCTCGGGCGCTGATCGAGGGCTCGCGCCCCGACTTGTTTGTCATGCCGCCAAATCCGGTTGCACCGTTTGATATTACGACCGCGCTGATTATTGCTGGCATTTACGAAGCGCAAGGTAATGTCGAAGACGCACGTCAAATGCTGCAGGCTGTTGACGCATCGCGCGCGACGATGCCCTATGTGATCACCGGTGGTGAATTTGCACCGACGATCGAGGCACTTGGGCGGCAAGACTACGAAGCCGCTGCGCGTTCACTGAAAGAGCCGGTCATGCTGCACGTCTGGTGGGTGTTCCTGTCGCCCGTTTTCGAGCAGGACCGAGAGAATGCGGTCTTTGCAGCTGCCGTCGAAGGGCTTCGCAACGAGATCGCGCGGCAACGCGAAGCCTATCTGGCTAGCCCCACGCTGGCGCCGCTCTGATGCGCGACAGTTGGCGCGAAGACGCGTGGACCGGAGACCATGAGGATTAGCGTCTCGCGCAGACGCACGACCGCTTGACGATGACCGATAATCGTCGTTCTCCTGAATACCAATCGATTTGGCTGGATGGCACAAACATTGTCATTGACGAACCGCCGCTACCGGTTGGCGCCAGACTGTTGTACGGCGCATTCGGTGTTGCGTTTCTGCCAGTGGGACTCAAAGGCTGTTTTGACCTTTTAATGCTGATGTTTGGTCGGTATGACGGGCCTGCCAATATCCCCGTTGGCTTGCTCGTCACGGTCGGTTTTCTGGTTCTGCCTACGCTCTTTCTTTGGGCGGCTATTCAAAACGGGAAAACGCTTGTTCTGAGTCCTGATACGCAGACGGCGTATCTGACGAAACGCTACTTATCAAAGGCTATTCGCAAGCAATTTGCATTCGCGCAGATACGACCATCGACGATCTATCTGGATCCGGACTGCAGTTGGGATCTGGATTGGCGCGTACGATTGAAATTGCCTGACAGCACTCGTTTTCGCTTTTACGAGCCTGATGAGCCCACTCGATCGCGGCAGAAGGCGCTTTCAACAGCGTGGAGCGAACGCATAAATTCAATGATCCGGAAAGATCCTCGCGCCATGCACTCCACCTAGCAGGAGCGGACACCGTTCGTAGTCGGGCGAACACTAATCGCATACCGGGTATCTGTGCCGAGCACCTGCCACGCCGCGACTGTAGTCGAGCGCCGCAACCGGCATTCACGAAACAACCCCGGATAGGCGATATTTTACGGCGGCGAGTCCGCCGAAAATCTTCGTGCACAGCTGTAACCAAATCGCTCCCGCGTGGCTATAAGGAGTTTTGATACACGGCAATGGGCGCACCGATGCCGATGCCAGCTAATAGGGAACAATTAAAGATGCACAACACGAACGGCGCCCCGAGAACTGCAACGCTGCTGATGAGCCTTTGCCTGGCACTGCACGGGTGCAGCGTAACGCCAGCCAGCCAGCCGGCGGCCGTGCAAGACAGTGGCACGTTCTGCGCCGTTTGTCCGACCATGGTGACCGTTGAAGCTGGTTCTTTCTTGTTGGGCTCGTCCGCCGACGAGCCAGGTCGTGTCGACGACGAAGGGCCTCAGCGACGCATCAAATTGGCTTCGTTCGCCGTCGCCAAACACGAGGTTACCGTCGGTGAGTTTGCGCGTTTCGTGAGACAGACCGGCTACGATGACGGTGCAGGCTGTCTGACAATGACCGCGCAAGGAACCTGGTCTTACGACCCCGATGCCTCCTGGCGTAATCCTGGTTTTTCGCAAGGCGATGACCATCCCGTCGTCTGCGTCACATGGCACGCCGCCAATGCTTACGTGGATTGGCTCAACACCATGACAAACGGCACGCCGTACCGGCTGCTGTCGGAAAGCGAATGGGCTTACAGCGCTCGCGCGGGTGCCACGACACCTTACTGGTGGGGTGAGAACGAAAACGATTTTTGCCAGTACACGAACGGCGTTGACAAGACCGCGAAGGCTACGTACCCGGGTTGGCAACTGGCCGGCGACTGCGACGATGGCTTCCTCTACACGGCACCCGTCGGGCACTATCAGCGCGCCAACGCGTTTGGCCTTGAAGACATGGTCGGCAATGTCTGGGAATGGGTTGCGGACTGCTACGCCGGCGACTACAACACTACGCCGACCGATGGCTCGCCGGTGACTGCCGAGGCTTGCGAGAAGCACGTCATGCGCGGTGGCGCGTGGGGTGACTACGGCTCATTCTATTTGCGCACCGCCTATCGCGGCGCGTGGGACGGCTCGCAGGCGTTTGGGAATATTGGTTTTCGGGTGGTAATGACGTTGCGAGAAGAGTAAGGCGCCGACGCAACCGTTGGCAATGACTTGGCGGAGTCCTTTGGTCGGTGCATCTCTGTTTGCCGAACCCTTAGCGTCCAATGACTCTGGATGCACTTGAGTGTTTATGTTGGTTTTCGCGGCACTGAGGGACCGCGTGGTGCGGATTGTGGTGTCAGCGACCACCATCGGCAGCATACGTGCGTGGATCAACGTTCTGCCCGAAGCTCGAAATACCCATCGGGCCGCGTGGGATGCTGAGCAACATCGATTCACCGTTGCGAACCACTTCAACGTTGATCAACTCTCCGGCTTGGCCGGCGCTGCGGATATTCCGTAGCTCAAAATCCGAAAAGATCGACTCGCCCGCGTAGCTGACAATCACATCTCCTGCTTGAAAGCCGGAATTTTCGGCTGGCGAGGATGGGACGACGCTGTTGACAACCAGACGGTTGGGCTGCCCCGTTGCGTACAGGTATTCGTCGTAGCGCGTATCACCCAGCTCCTGACGCACCGGATTGTTCTCGCCCAACAAAGCGAAATATTCCTCTTGGTGCCGAGCGGTTCCCTGCCAGCCTTCGCGGCGCGCGCGATCGTCCAATTGGATCGCTTTAAATTGCAACGCGCCTTGCATGCGCTCGAAGTTCTTCTTGTCTTGCTGTGTAAACCCGAATGTCGTCATGCGGTCCATCGGCTCCGCGATGTATTCTGCGACCTGAGCTTGTTCCGTCGTGTCTACAGAAACCGCCCGCGCTCCATCCTGCAGCGCCGCAAGTGCCGCCTGCAATTTCTCGATGTCGCCTTCAAGAGCACGACGTTGATCTATCTCTGCGTTGAGCGAGGCGTACAACGACTCTATCGCCGCCGTCATCTCATTAGGGCTCATCGTTTCCCATGCAGGCTCTGTTTCGCCCGATGCCGCGTTCGGCGCCGATAAGGCGATACGCTCCGCTGATTGCGTGCGATGGGTATTCAGCGACGTCACCGTCAAGGCTCCGGCACCGCCGCAGGCAAACGCCACCAGTGCATAAATCAAGCTCTGTTTTGTGATCATCGCAAGTGACCCTTCCTTGGCGTGTTCCACGCCCCTTTTGTTCTTTCGGCTATGGCGTCATCACTGACTGTCTACCGATGCGACGGATTTTTCAAGTCGTCAATGTCAGGGCCAGACGGTCTGCATCATGCTTAAGACTCTCCATTGAATGAGGGTATGAGAAATTCCCAGTGAAGCCCTGGAACAGAAAGCGACCAAAGTAGCGGTGCACCGACAGCGCAAATCAGAGACTGCTGCGATCAGCCCCCGACGCGGGTGCCCGACAGGTTAACGGCGGCTCATAGACTGCAATTGCAGAACATTCACTCGCTAGGAATTGTAATTTGACTCATGAGATGACCGCCGAGAAGATCATTAGTCAATCGTCTGTCGAATTTGAGGGATCTGCCTGATCAGCGGGGCCTTTTCGTTGCGGCGAGAACAGGCTCTCACTTCAGGCGATACACTCGCGCTATTCGGGATCGACCCACGAATTCACATTCGCAGTCTCGGTTAGCGAATCCGTCCACAAATAGCCATCGGTCCAGAGATAACCATCGGTCCACAGGTAGCCATCCGTCCACAGGTAGCCGTCGGTCCAGAGATAGCCATTAGCGCCGACGCTGCCGTCTGTCCACAGATAGCCATCTGTCCAGAGATAACCGTCGGTCCAAAGATACCCATCTGTCCAGAGATAGCCGTCGGTCCAAAGGTAGCCGTCCGTCCACAGGTAGCCGTCCAGGCCCATCACGTAGTAGTTACCGTTCTCATCGACATTAGCGCGACCGCCATAGTGAAGCTGACCCGTGATGTCGAGGTTAATGTCCATGCCACGGTTGGCACAGTCATAGAGTTCACTCTGTATCGCTGCAGGCACGTTGATCATGCCGGCCCCTTGCTGGAACACGCTGTAGGCAAGCTGACCATTGTTATCGACCGCTGGCTTGGCTGAACTCATCAGCTGACATTTGACCTCGTCCGGCGTCAGCCACGGCTTCGCCTGCAGTAACAGAGCGGCTGCACCGGTGACGACAGCGGCAGACTGCGAGGTGCCCGACATGACGTAGAGACGGTCGTTCTCTTGAACCCATTCCGGATGAAGCTTGGCGATTCTGTGGTTGCCATCGTCCATAATGCCGAGGACGTGACCACCCGGGGCCACCAATTCGGGCTTCACGAAGCCTTCTACCGTCGGCCCTGCGGCTGAGAAGGAGGCCAACATGTCGTCGGCGGAATCGTTTGGCGTGAAGTTGTCCGACATCGCACCAACAGTAATTACGTAAGGCACGTTTCCGGGGACACCAATCGTCATGGCGTTCGGACCGCCATTGCCGGCGGATGCTACGACAACGATACCGGCCCGCCACACAGCCATCACAGCCTGGTTAATTGGATCGTCCCAATAGTGCGATTGCGGGGTTGCACTAAATGACAGGTTCACCACGCGAATGTCGAATCTGTTCTTGTTTTCGACAAGCCAGTTGAGGCCTCGAATGACGTCCGAGTAGGAGCCGTCGCCTTCTTTGCCAAACGCGCGGATGTTGATGAGATTCACGTTCGGAGCGATCCCTTGCACACTGCCGTTATCAGAGATCTGCGAACTTGCAATGATGCTGGCCAAGTGTGTGCCATGACCATTCCCATCTTTTGCGTGGGCCTCTTTGCCATTCGCAGCATCGTATTCGGCAACAATCTTGTTGTTGTCGTACAAATCGCGTTTGATGTCATTGTGGCTGTACCACATTCCGGTATCCAGTATGGCCACGGTGACACCGTCGCCGCGAAGACCTTCGGCGTGCAGCTGATCGGCACCGACTAGCTTTACGTGCTCGGCGTCTGGGATCGGCCCGCCAGCAGTCTTTACGTCGCCGTCCCGTGTCACTGCGCGAATCGTCGGGTTAACTAGCAACGCATCGCGCTGCTCATTGGTCAGGCTGGCAGCAACGGCATCGATAATGCCAAGTTCATGAGTGATCTGGCCACCTGTCGAATTGACGGCTTCGCTCACGATATCAAGCGATTCACCCTGTACGATATACGAGTCGATTGTGCTTGGTGCCGGCGCTTGGCTCATCCCAAAGGCGAGACTAACAACCCCGAGTACTGCGAAAATTAGTTTGGTTTTCATGACCGAATCCATGTTTGCTCGTTCCTACTCCATGTCGAGTGGTATTCCACCAGATACGGGCGTTTTCGGGAGGTGTGCCACCGACTAACCTGCCTGAGGAATGAGTGAGCTGAGTCACATATTGCGGGTGTTAAATGTCTGCAGTGGTCTGCATTGGCAACGGATCAAACATGGGGAAGCCGGATTCGGGGACCGACGGCGTGAGGTCTGTAGCCTTCGTTCCAGCTAAAGTCAGGCGACCGACGGCTTCCAGTCAGCAGCGGTCATTCACTCTGCGTCGGCTCGACCACTTCATTGATGTTGGCCAAGTAGTCCAGCGCGCCGGTGACCGAAGCTACCTGGGCTTCGATGCAATTCTCCGCATCCGATCTCGGACTGTCCGGATAGACCTCGGTGGTGCCTACGTATGTCGCATCGGTCATACCCATGCAAAGACCTAAGGCTTTTGCCTCGTAACTAATCACGCCTTTTTGCTCCACGGTTTCGCCGATGATCCTGTCCTCGGCATCAGCCGGCGCGATATGGGTATGCTGCTCGACCGATTCAATGATAGCCGCATGAAACTCGCGCGTCGGTTTCTCCGTGTCGGCGACGAGGTAAAAGCCGTCGGGGATATGCCAGTTACTGTGCTCGGAAGCGTCGCGCGCCGACAACGCCGGCCTGAATTCCGTGTTGTCGGTGTCGGTGGTTTCATGCAAGTCGATGTGCGCGAGGAACTCGACAGATTGCGCTCGAACGAGCGCCATAAGCGCCGCAGCCTCTTCGGACTGGCTGTCTTCGCGAAACGAGCGGTTGGGATCGATCGCGCCAGGATTCCAACGGTTGATCGTCTCGTACGCCCACGGGCTCACGCAGGGTGCCACCAGCAAATTGAAACGCTCGACGTAGGAAAGCGCGACCGTTTCGAGAAAGCGTAGCGCGCCTTGCACGCCGCTCGTCTCATAGCCATGGACGCCACCAGTGATCAGGACATACGGAAGATGCGACTGCCAGTTGCGAGAGCGCGCTGCGTAGAGCGGATAGCGCTCACTGTCTATCGACAGCGCGCCATACGACTCGACGTCAAAGTGTTCTCGGACGCGATCCAGGCTCGCCAGAACGTCGTCCGAATACTTGCGACGGATCTTTTGTTCGGCGAACCACTGTTGCTTCTCGGCCGCACCCCACTTAACGCCCGGGGTGCCTATGTGATAGCGAGAGTCTGTGTTCATTTGATGCCTGCGGAATATGCGAATTCGGTTCGAAGCAGGATAACCCAAATGCTTTTCGGGCACGCTCTTGAAGTCACTTTCCAGGTGACCGTTGACCTCTTCCCCAAAAAATGGACCGATCCAAATTAGAAAATCCAGCCGATTCACGTACCCTGATGACGGAGAGGAGAGGTAGAAGGGACAGGTTTTTATGTATCAGAAGAACATGAACACATTACGGCAGATCACCACGCTGTTGGCGATTGTTGGCTGCGTTGCAGCACCGACGGTGTCGGCACAGCACGCAGATTTGGTGGCGCTAAATGGCAAGCTGTGGACTGTTGACGACGACAATCCGAGTGCTGAGGCGCTCGCAGTATTAGACGGCCGTTTCATTTATGTCGGCGCCGATGCCGGTATCGAACAGCACATCGGGCCGGATACGAAGGTGATTGATCTCGATGGCGCGTTCGTAACCCCCGGGTTTTATGATAGCCATGTGCACTTCGAGTCGACCGGGCAGCTTTTGTACGGGCTTAACCTGCTCGATGTGTCGGACGAGAATGGTTTCGTTGAGCGCATTCGTGCTGTCGATGCGCGTTATGCGCCGGGCACGTGGATCACCGGTGGCGACTGGTCTGCGTATGAGACGTGGGCGGAAGGCGATGTTGCAGCCGCCGGATTTCAGGCTGCCAGCGACGATGGATACGGCAACTTTTTCCTGCCAAACCGCGCAATGATCGACGACTTCACGGCAGACCGTCCGGTACTGGTGCGCAGGTTTGATCGAAAGGTCTATCTCGCAAACAATCTCGCGCTCGAGCGAGCGGGTATTCGAAAAGGCGCGCCAGATCCTGAAGGGGTTATCGTCGAGCGTGACCAGAACGGCGAACCAACCGGCGCGTTGTTCAATCCGGTCGCGCCGAGCGTTGAGTCGACAGTACTCGTTCGCGATAGCGTTGGGGCGCTGTTCGCGGAGTTGATTCCGCAACCGTCCAGAGAACAACGCATTGCCGAGACACGCGAGGCCTGGAAAAAAATGGCAAGCGTTGGCGTCACGAGCTACTGCGACATTACGTCTGACCCGGTTTATTTGGATATCTATCGCGAACTCCGCGATGCCGGGCAGATGACGGCGCGTGTCAGAGTGCGTCCGCCGCTTGATCGCTGGGAATCGATGGCCGATCTTGGGATCAAGGTTGGTTTCGGTGACGACTGGATTCGCTTCGGCGCGACCAAGGCCTGGATCGACGGCATCATGGGCAATAGCTCTGCGCGCTTTTACGAGGCGTATACCCATAACCCTGACAGCCGTGGTATCTGGCGCGACATCATGTTCCCGTTCGAGCGCAGCCCCAGCGACCCCGAAGAAATGCAGAGCAACCTCGAGCGCTTGGCATTGAAAGCCGACGCCAATGGCATCCAGCTCACGGTACACGCCATCGGCGATGAAGCGAACGGCTACCTGATGGATATGCTCGAGCGAATTGTTGACGAAAACGGTGAGCGTGATCGGCGCTTTCGGCTCGTCCACGCGCAGGTCATGACCGATCAGGACATCGAACGCGCAGGGCAACTGGGCATCGTTGCCGAAGTACAACCCTTTCACACGTCAGACGATATGCGTTGGATGGAAGAGCGGATCGGTCGTGATCGCTCGCGCGGTGCATACGCGTTTCGTCGGCTTTGGGATGCAGGTGCGGTCATAAGCTTTGGCTCGGACTCACCCGGCACAAATGCGTCGCGCTACTTCTTAAACCCAATGCTTGGCCTGTATGCGGCTGTTACGCGCATGACGCTCTCGGGACAGCCCGAAGGCGGTTGGTTTCCGAAGGAGCGTCTGACGATCGAAGAGGCAATTCGCGCCTATACTTTGAACACAGCGTATGCCGGCTATGAAGAGCACATAAAAGGCTCGCTCACCGTCGGCAAACTGGCGGATTTTGTCGTGCTGTCGGACGATCTGTTGACGATGAATCCGCGAGCACTCAAAGACGTGGAAGTTGCAGCAACATTCGTGGGCGGTGAGGCCGTGTTCGGTAGGCTTTAGGGTTGGACTCGGACACGCCCTCGCAAGGGAACCCATGACGCAGTTCTGCTGTTGAGTCGCAACTTGCAAAGGGGCGTAGTGTCTCACGCTGGTCGACTCGTCCATTGATCCGGTAGCCACTGAGGGTGCGCATTGGCTTAGAGATAACTTCAGCGACGAGCAGATTCGAGAAAAGCTGGGTGCTGAGGTTTATCAACTCTATCGGCGCTGCGTCGCGCAACAGTGTTATTAGGTCTGCCGTCGACGGATCGACGCCAGATTGCATCCGACAGAACTTTCGCACGGATGTTGGCTGTTAGGCCTAGAGACATTGCACGCGTTGATTGGAATGGTGGCCAGGGGCGGAATCGAACCACCGACACGCGGATTTTCAATCCGCTGCTCTACCAACTGAGCTACCTGGCCATGCTGTCTTTCTGCCCGGGCGTGCCGCGAGTGGGCCGCTGGGTCTTTCGGGTCGCGTATTACAACCGTCGCCGCCCGCTGAGTCAATAGCCGCGCGTGTTTCTGCCGTGGTGTCGTAATCCGGCCGCGCCAATCGTCATCTATCATGTAACCCATCCAAAAGGAGCAGATAGATGCAGTACGTTATGTTGATTTACAACGCCGAGGAGCGTTGGGCGGCGTTGTCCGAGGCGGAAGAGGCCAAAATCATGGCTGGCCACTTCGCCGTTATGGAGCAGTCGCAGAAGGACGGCACCTACATCGGTGGCAACCGGCTGGTCGATGTCGGCGCGGCAACGACCGTGCGCAACCACAGTGGCAAGATCATCGTCACCGACGGCCCGTTCGCCGAAACCAAGGAGCAGCTCGGCGGCTACTACGTGTTCGAGTGCGACAACATCGACCAGGTCATCGCCTACGCCGGCATGATCCCGCAGGAAGACACAGGCTCGATCGAGATCCGGCCCGTGTTTGAAATGGACTGATGGCGACTATCGACGCAGCGCTGAAGGGCGCCCGCCTGCGGGCTATCGCGGCGCTGCGTCGGTTCTCCGGCGACCTTGACCAAGCCGAAGATGCCTTTCAGGACGCCGCCGAGCGCGCGCTGCAGCACTGGCCGAACGACGGCGTGCCGGACAACCCGACCGGCTGGCTGATCCAGACCGGCAAGCGCCGCCTGATCGACATCGCGCGGCGCCAGCAGCGGCAAACACAGTTGACCGAAGAGCCGGCCGCCGAAACCGACGAGCCGAACCTGTCCGCCATCGATGACGATGCATTGCGGCTGATCTTCACCTGCTGCCACCCAGCTTTGTCCGAAGATGCGCAAGTCGCGTTGACGCTCAAAGTGATCGCCGGTCTGTCCGCCCACGATGTGGCGCTGGCGTTCCTGATCCCGACGCGCACGCTCGAACAACGCCTCGATCGCGCCCGCCGCAAGATCCGCACCGCCGGCATCCCGTTCGCGATCCCGCAGGATCAGGAACTGCCCGAACGGCTCAACGCTGCGCTTAGCGTGATCTACTTGATTTTCAATCAGGGCTACAGCGCCCGCGCCGATGGCTTAATCCAACCGGCGTTGTGCGCCGAGGCTATCTGGCTGGCGCGCAACCTGCTGCGGTTGTTCCCCGGCCATGCCGAACTGACGGGCCTGCTGGCGATGATGCTGTTTCACCACGCGCGCCACCGCGCGCGGCAATCCGCAACCGGCGCCTTCGTGCCGTTGGCCGAACAAGACGCATCGTTATGGAACACGACACTTATTAACGAGGCGCAAGCGCTGCTCGATCACGTGCTCGGCAAGCACGCACCTGGCCCATTCCAGACGCAGGCGGCCATCGCCGCGCTGCACTGTGCGAACGATCCGCAAGGCACCGATTGGGCGCAAATCGCCGCGCTTTACGACATTCTGGAGCACCAACTTGCAAATCCTGTCGTCAGCATCAATCGCGCCGCAGCATTGTGCGAATCGGGTGATCCCGAAGGTGCGTTGGCGGTACTCGAACACGCGCAAAGTCAGGCAAATTTTGAGAACTACGGACCATTTTTGGTAAATGCAGCTAATATTCATTCGCATTTAGGCCATCCCAAGCGCTCCCGGGCCTACATGGAACGGGCGCTGGCGGTCACAGTTCACCCAGCAGAGCGCGAATATCTGGCAGCGCGCTTGCCCGAGTTATCGGAGCAGAAGCTGGACATTACTTGATCAAAGATAATTGGCTCGGCTAGGCTCAAGCCATGTTCGAATCCCATTCCAACACCGCTGATACTCAAGGCAAGAGTGCGTCAGCCGCGCAAGTTGAGTCGCGCATTCTGGAAGCCGCGACCACGCAATTCCTAAAGACCGGCTATGCGCGCACCAGCACGGCGGCGATCGCCAGAACGGCTGGCGTTGATCGCCGGACAGTGCTTGAGCTGTTCGGCGACAAGGAAGCGTTGTTTCGATTGATCATCGACCGCGAGGCCGAACGCACGCGCGCGCCGGTCGCCGACGGCGTGCCGATGTTCGCCACAGCCATGGAAGCGGTGCAATTTCTTGCCGACCATCGCCGCGACATCATGAAAACGACGATCATCGCCGATCTGGGCCGCATCGTGGCGCATGAAGCGCGCGAGAATCCGGAAATCGCCGATGTGTTTCGCACATACGACGGTCGCGAGCAGTCGCAAGCCCTGTGCGAGCATGTCTTCACCGAATGGATCGCGCACGGGCTATTTCGCCCGTTCGATGTGCCAATCGCAACACGCCAGTTCCACGGCATGTTGAACCAGGCGTTCCTGTTTGAGCCGCGCATAATCGGACGCGACATCGACAATCTGGACGACTATCTGCAATCGTGCTGCGAGTGGTTCTGCAAAGAGTACGCCGCCTGACCTCGGCTTTTGACAGCCAACCGACAGCTCTCTACTCTTGCTGTTGAATCCCCGATTGGAACACCTCTTATGGCCGCTGAAGACAGCGCCGCCACCGGCAGCAACGTGCAGGCCGATGCGCTCATTGATCGCTTTAACACCGTGCGCGGTCGCACGCTGGCGCTCGCCGGCTATTTATCCGCCGAAGATGCCTTGCTGCAATCAATGCCGGACGTCAGCCCGACAAAATGGCATCTGGCGCACACCACGTGGTTCTTCGAGCAATTTGTGTTGTTGCCGCAGGTTGCCGGCTACAAACCTTTCAGCGAGGCGTTCGCGCACCTGTTCAACAGCTATTACGAAACGGCCGGCAGCATGCATCCGCGCGCCGAGCGTGGGCTGATATCGCGACCGACGCTGGAAGACGTGCTGATGTATCGCCGCCATGTGGACGGCGCCATGCTGTCGCTGCTTGGTGAGCGACTAAACGAGCTGTTGTCTGAGGCGTCGCGCGGCCGCGGTGCGGCCACAACAGCACATCGCGACGCCAGCGCACCGGCAGATGTGCTGGCCGACGTGGTCATGCTCGGATTGCACCACGAGCAGCAACATCAAGAGCTGGTTCTGTCCGACATCAAACACGTGTTGTCGTGCAACCCGCTGAAGCCAGCGCTGCGCGATGATCTGGTTATGCTGGCTGGCGAGGCAGGGCCAAGCGAGTTTCATCAGGTCGACGGCGGGATCATCGAGATTGGTGCCAACCCGCGTCCGGGCCGGTTCTGTTTCGACAACGAAACGCCGCGCCACCAAGTGCTGTTGTACGAACACCAGATCGCCAAGCGCCCGACGACGAACGGCGAGTTTGCTGAGTTCATTCGCGATGGCGGCTACGAGACGAGCACGCTGTGGCTCAGCGATGGTTGGCAAGCAGTGCAACAGCACCGCTGGCGTGCGCCGTTATATTGGTCGGCTGGCTTGGACAGCGAATTCACGCTCGGCGGCGAACGCGACATCGACATGAATGCACCAGTTGCACATGTGTCCTACTACGAAGCCGATGCCTTTGCGCGCTGGGCCGGCGCCCGCTTACCGACAGAGGCCGAATTCGAATATCACGCCGCCGATGCCGATGTGCACGGCAACTTTGCCGAAGCCGATTGTTGGCAGCCGATGGCCGCCGGCGACACCGACCGGCAATGGTTTGGCGACGTCTGGGAATGGACCGCGTCTGCCTACACGGCCTACCCCGGTTTCGAACCGCTAGCCGGCTCGCTGGGCGAGTACAACGGCAAGTTCATGTGCAACCAGATGAGCGTGCGTGGCGGTTCATGCCTGAGCGCGCAATCGCACCTGCGCGCGAGCTACCGCAGCTTTTTCTATCCGGATGCACGCTGGCAGTGTCTGGGCTTTCGCCTGGCGCGCAACGCTTGACCCGTCATCGCCCGAGCACGAGTACATCCATGAGTAACGCCCACGCGCCGATGACGGCGCAAACCGCGCAAGCGGCGAAAGACACGGCAGAGATTATTGCTGGCCTGCAGGCACCGCAGAAAATGCTGTCGCCAAAATTTTTCTACGATGAGCGTGGCTCCGAGTTATTCGAGACAATCACCGAGCAACCCGAGTACTACCCGACACGTACCGAGCTGGGCATCCTCTATGACAACATTGCAGCGATCGGTGATGCGATTGGCGAGCAAGCGTCGCTGATCGAGTTTGGCGCTGGCGCCAGCGTCAAGGTGCGGGTGCTGCTGGATCATCTGGACAACATCACCGTATTCGTGCCGGTTGATATCTCCGGCGATCATCTGCAGCTCGCCGCCGATGAGCTGGCGCGCGACTATCCGGCCGTCGAAGTGCTACCAGTGGCCGCGGATTTCACACGGCCATTTCCGCTGCCCTCACCTAAACAAACACCGGCGCGCAACGTCGTATTCTTTCCCGGCTCCACGATCGGCAATTTCCCGCCGGAAGCGGCGCTCGGCTTGTTGAAAACAATGCGCGCTGTGGCCAAAGAAGGTGGCGGGTTACTGATCGGCGTCGACCTGAAAAAAGACCCTGCCGTGCTCGAGCGTGCCTACAACGATGCGGCGGGCATCACCGCGGCGTTCAATCTGAACATGCTGACGCATTTGAACCGTGAGTTTGGCGCCGACTTTAATGTTGATGCATTCGAGCACCGCGCGATCTATAACGTTGAACTCGGCCGCATTGAGATGCATCTGATCAGCAAAGCCGATCAGCGCGTAACCATCGACGGCACGACCATTGCGTTCACCGCCGGCGAATACATCCTGACCGAGTGTTCTTATAAATACGCCGTCGATGACTTCGCAACGCTTGCGCATCGCGCCGGGTTTCGGGTGCAACAGGTCTGGACCGATGCAGACCAGCGCTTTAGCCTGCAGTACGCAACGTCGATCTAACGACGGGCGCTAGTCGTCTTTCGAGACAAACGCGTCTGGCACTTCAGAGCCATCGCCGAAGAAAAATTTCTCCATTTCTTTTTCGAGGAATTTACGCGCATCCGGCTCAATCGGCGTCAGGCGATATTCATTGATCAGAATCGTCTGGTGGCCGAGCCATTGCTGCCAGGCCTGTTTCGAAACGCCGTCGTAAATGCGCTGACCCAGTTCGCCAGGGTAAGGCGCATAGTCCAGGCCTTCGGCTTCTTCTTTGGTCAGCACGCAGTGCACCATTCGGGTCATCGTATCGACTCCAGCATATCGGGCGTAGATTGTAACGATTCGATGATGCGACTGACAGGTCGCGGCACACCAACGTCGGCGATCGCATCGATGCTGAACCAGGCAGGCGCATCATCGGCGGCATCCTGCACGCGCTCCGCGGCGGCATCAATGTCTATGCGATACGGCACGATTGCCAGATCAAAGTGGGTGAACTTGTGCGTAAAGCCCGGCAGACGGTTCACGCTGTGATTGCCAGCCGCTCTGTTTCGCAGCACGGTTGCCAGCGCCACATCGATATCTTCACGACTGGCGTGCGCATCAATCTCAGGGAAACTCCACAAACCACCCCAGATGCCTTCGGCAGGCCGTCGCCGCAATAGCAACCGACCATCGCTGTCGCACACGACCAGCATCGCCGTGCTGCGTTGCGGCTTTTGCGCCTTCGGTTTCTTACCGGGATAGTTCAGCATCGTGCCGGCCGCGCGCGCCGTGCAACTGCCGCCCAGCGGACAAGCTTCGCAGCGCGGCTTGCTGCGCGTACACAGCGTGGCACCCAGATCCATCATGGCCTGTGTGTAATCGCCCACGCGCGCCTGCGGCGTGTAACGTTCGGACAGCGTCCACAGCTCGGCCAACACCGCGCTTTGGCCAGGCCAGCCGGCGACGGCGTCATGGCGTGCGAGTACGCGCTTGACGTTGCCATCCAGAATCGGGTGACGCTGATCGTCAGTCAGCGCCAAAATCGCGCCCGCCGTTGACCGGCCGATCCCGGGCAGCGCAATCAGCGCGTCGATGTCGCCGGGCATCTCACCATCATGGTCGTCGCGCACGATGCGCGCCGCCTTGTGCAAGTTTCTGGCGCGCGCGTAGTAGCCCAGCCCCGACCACAATGACAGCACTTCATCGCTGTCGGCGTCGGCAAGCGTGACGACGTCGGGAAAACGCTCGATAAAGCGCTCAAAGTAGCCGATGACGGTGGCCACCTGCGTTTGCTGCAACATGATCTCCGAGATCCACACGCGATAGCGGGTCTTGTCCTGCTGCCACGGCAGGTGTTTGCGGCCGTGCGCATCGAACCAGGTCAGCACGCGCTGCGCAAACGCATCGGAGCCTGTCGTCATTCGGGCAACTCGAAACCCTGCAGGCCGCGCGCGACGAAGTCACGTGTGTTCGCCGTCGATTTTTGGGCCAGCGCCTCAATGCGCGCCACAGCATCGCGACCGCCTTTAATCAACTGCCGCTTCATCACATACGGCCCGACCAGCGGCGGCACCCAAAAGCCCGGTTGCATCTCAACGCGATAAACCACCAGCGTGCCGCCCCTATCTTCACTCAAGGCCCACGTCGCATCGCTGTACTTAAAGTCCGAGCGCGCCGGGTCGGCAAATGCGCGAATGGACGCAAGGCCGTTGGTTTCCAATCGCTCGGTGCGCGCCATCGACTGGCAAAAGAACAACACGCACCCCTTGACCAGCGTGTAGGCGACCGGCGCATCCGCCTCGCGGGCATCAAGAAACCGCGCGTCCGCATACACGCTCGAGATGCGCTCGAACTGATCGTAGTCGGTCAGCACGTCGAAAACGCCAGTGATCGGTGCATCGAACCACGTAACGGAATGCATGATGTAGCGCTTGCCTTCGCGCTCGACGGTCACCTCGCGAATCTCCGCAGCGTGGGCAACTCCTGTGGCCAGGCACCATGCAGCCGCGAACGCGGCCACGCATCTAGCCACCGAATAAATCCTTCAGGCGCTTCTTCAGCTCGTCTTCGATATCGCCCTCTTCTTCCTCTTCGCCTTCCTCACCGGCTTCGGCTTCGTCACCATCGATGAGCTTGTCGAGCAGACGGCGCTTCAGACGATCCTTCTCGGCATCGATCTTTTCCTTGGCCGCAGCGCGCGCCATGCCTTCGATGTCCGGCGCGATCTTCGGTGCGGCCAACTCACCGGTGATCTTCAACGGAATCACAGCCTCGGTGTAGGCATCCAATTCCTCAGCGCTGGCGTCGGTCAGAAACTCGGGGCGCTCCAGCACGCGCGCGTCGAGACCGTAATTCACCGTCGCATCGGCAAGGTTCACCGTGCCGTCACCGGTGAACTGCAAGAACGGCAGTTCCGCGTAGAGATCATTGTTGGTCGCAACACCGTTGCTGACTTTGGCTGTGCCAGTCAGATTGGTCATGCGCGTTGCCGGCTCTGCCGGTGCGGGCGGCGGTGTTTCGCGCTTGAACAATGCGCGCGCCCGTCGAATCTCGTACCACACATCCGTGCCCGTCAGCACCGCATCGGTCAGCGCAAAACTGACATCGCCATTTAACGAGCTGCGAATGTCGGCCAGCGTCTCGCCAACACCACCCAACTGGAACTGGCCGGCAAACGTGCCCTCGATGTTGTCGCGCTCAAACAGCTGTGATGCCAGCGCCCCCATGTCCAGGCCGGACACGCGCTCGTTCAGCGACAGCGTTGGCTGCTTGCCGGATGCATCAATGCGCACATCGCCTTCGTAGGCACCGTTCAACACGGTCGCCTTGATCGGCGCGAGTCGCGCTTTCGAATCCGCCACCTTCAAACCAAGCTTGAGACTGCTAAACGGTAAGTCACCGAGTGTCAGACGACCAAATTGCAACGTGCCCTCAGCATTCAGGCCGCGAAGCAGATCAACAGGCAGCGCCGTCTCGGCCAGAGCATCTGACGCATCAGCGGCAATCTCGGCATCCTCCGCTGGCGGTAGGTAGCGATCCAGATTGATCTCGTCGCCAACCAGCTGAAACATCATGCGACCACTGGCAAAGTTCGTGATCGCGAACGCACCCTCGATACGCGTGTCATCAACGACCGCGACGATGTCGCTGAATGCTGCCGACTCGAACGTGATCGCCAGCGCGCCGTCAATGCTGACGGTTTGCAGCACCGTAGCATCCGCCGTTTCAATCGGGTCGATCTTCAACGCATCGGTCAGCTCGCGCACAACAAACGGCTCAAGCTTCAGTCGACCACGCAAAGCCAATGGATCGGCGGGACCGCTGCCGCCCAGATCGAATGCGCCAGTCAGCGGACCAAACGTGAACTGGCCGGCGTTAACGTCCAGCGTGTTCTGCGCCGAGTTCATCGCAACCAGCTCGCTGCCCAGTGTGAATGACTGCTCACCGGCAAACGGCTCGCCGGCGACATTGCCATTCAGCGAGACCTCGGCGAACGACACATCGTCGCCGATCGTTGCAATGGTTGTGAACTCGACCGCGCCACTAATCGCCTCGGCCTGCGCCTCGAACGCAAGGTTGCCGCGCAGCGGAATCGGTGCCTCGAGATCAACGCTGTCGGCCGACAAGTTAACGTCGCTGAGCGTATAGACTGCGCCACTGCCGTTGTCTGCATAACGCACTTGCGCGTCAACAAGATCAATGCCGGCAATGGAGATGTCCAGACCGGTCGCCGCTTCAGGGCCTGAGTCTTCTGCGCTTTGTGAATCCGCGCCCAATCGCTCAACAATGTCGTCCCAACTGGTCACGCCATCGCCGCGCACCGCAAGATTCGCGGTCAGACCGCTGACCGTCACATTGCCAACCTCAATGCGGCGCGACAGCAGCGGCGCGATCTTGACGGCGGCGCTGGCGCGCGTCAGCGACAGCATCGGTTCATCGCCGAACGCTGGGGCATTCGCAACACTGATGCTGCCGGTGTCGATGGCTAGCCATGGGAACAGCTTCAATGACAACGGACCTTCGACGGTCACCGTACGCCCGGTCGCCTTGGTCAGCGCAGCCGCCAGTTCGTCCCGGTAGTCATCCGGGTCAAACAACAGCACAACAGCAGCCACCAGCGCGATGACAGCAACAACAACGACACTGACTGCAATCAGCAGCCACTTAATTAGTTTGCTCATGTCCATTAGGGTAACAAAGAGTCGAAAAGTTCTCGTGACAGAATGCTGACGAAGTTTCGACGCAGTGTCGCCATTCGGCGCCAGGAAAATCCCGCGCAAAAAAAAAGCCCCGCACGTGACCGGGCGGGGCTAGCGGGTACGTCTTAGCCACTCAGTCGAAGCAGATGTCTACATCCCCACTGAGCGTATCGATCTCGGCGCGCGCGCCTCCGGTTCCCTGATCGAACGATAGTGTCCGACCGGGGCCATAGCGACTGGTACGCTGCGGCTTCGGGCCGAAGCAGTTATTGATACCGCCGTTCAGCGTTTTGATGTCGATGCGACCCGACCAGGCGCCAGCCAGATGAATGTCCACCTCACCGCTGACCGTCTCGGCCTTGATATACGCATCAGCGGTCAGTGCGTTGATGACGTAGACATCACCAGACGTCGAGTTCGCCTTGAATTTGTCCAGCGCACTATCGGTAACATCAATGTCACCGCTGACGGTCCAGGCTTTCAGAGCACCGGCAAGACCGTTGATGTCCAGATCGCCGCTAACGGTGTGGATCGATGCGTCGCCCGTTGCGTCGTTACCGTCCACGTCAATGTCGCCGCTGACCGCAGAGATTTCGACGTCACCGCCAAACGTCATCGTTTCAATGTCGCCGCTGACCGTCTCGATGCGCAGCGCGCCTTGCACATCCTGCACATCAACGTCGGATGCAACGCCTTCAACCTGCAGATCCGACCGGCGCGGCACGCGGATCTCGAGATCGGCGTAACTCTTCTTGCTCGAGCGGCCGCGTTCGTACACCACTTCAATCGTCACGCGATTGCCGCGCTCAACGACATCGAGCCGATCCACGTTCTTGCCCAACTCGGCCTCGATTTCGATGCGGCTGCTATCGTGGCCGGCAACGGTGATATCGCCTTTGGCGTTGATGATGTGTACGTCCGGCTGCTCGCCGGTTTCAAGCGTACGCTTGATGCGCTCGCCGGCATCAGCGCCTGCCGCGGCCAGCAATGCTGCCAGTGATATTGCGAGTGTTGTTGTTTTCATATTCCCGGCTCCATTTGTTCGATCGTCGCTGCACTGCCGTGCACCGTCGACACGATCGCAAATTCCTGTCGATAGGCGATTTGCAGCAGCTGCCGCAACTCAACGTTGTTGGGTTCGCGCTCGATCGCCTCGTTAATGTCGGCAATCGAATCGCGGATGATTTGCAGATTGCCCAAAATCACGCCCTGCGTGCCCGGCGGCAACGTGCCCAACTGATCAGCAAGCCGATCCAGAGACTGCTCGCGCACTTGCACGAACTGCGCATCAAACCCGGCAAAGCGCAATGCCTCAGCATCGCGTGTGGGTATTTCGAGCGTCGCCACTGTATTGGGCAGATCGCCGCGCGGCACGCCGAGTGCGCCGATCATGATGGCTGTCAGCATCACACTGGCGGCCACGCGCCACTGCCAGAATCCGCCGCCACTGCCACGCTGTGGCAACTGCGCCTCGATGCCCGGCCACAGATCGCGTGACGGCTCAATGCGCTCGTCCAGCGAATCCAGCAAGGCATCAATGTTGGTCTTTTGTTCGTTCATCTCTTAAGTATCCAAATGTTCCTGCAGCATTTGCCGCGCTCTGTGCAAATGCGCTTTGCACGTACCAACGGCAACATCCAAAGTCGTGGCCACCTGCTCGTGCGTGTAGCCGTAAACGCCGGCCAGCACGAATACCTGTCGCGCCCGCTCCGGCAACGCCGCGATCGCCCGTTCAATATCGGGCATATCGTGCGCGGTTTGCGTGTCGGGTGCCTCATCCGGCACCACTAACGCCATTTTTTGTGCCTCACGCTTGCGCTTGCGCATCTGCGTCAGCACCACGTTGACGGCAATCCGGTGTAGCCAGCTCGAAAACGCGCTGTCACCACGAAACGTCGCAAGCTTGCTCCATGCCTGGATGAACGCATCCTGTGTAGCGTCCTCCGCTTCCGCCGCATTTGCGGTCATGCGCAAACACAGCGCATATATCTGTCCGCAGTGCGCGCGATACAAATGCTCGTAAGCCCGAGTATCGCCGGCTGTTGCACGAGCCACATAATCCTTGGCACCGCTGCGAATGGCCTGCACATCCGCTTTTTGTGTCGCCGCATTGCTCATCGAGAGCAGCATATCTGATCCTCAACGCCACCGGTGTGGCTCAGTCGTTTTCTTGATATTTGTTAGTTGGACGCAGCTGCACGACAAACGGTTTAGCGGCCGCGGCAAAAACTCATTTCGCGGCAAGTTCTGCTATCATCGTCCAAACCCGCTAGGACAATAAGAATAATGACCTTCAGAGCTCGTTTTTCGACCCATGATTGATCTGGATAGCGAACCGCAACTGCGCGTGTTGTATCTTGGCGAGACTTCCGTACCGGCGCGATCCGCGTTGCGGGCGTTGGCGACACTGCCCGAAGTCAGCGACATCTACGAGATCACCGACGACACCCTGCTCGCTGAGCATCTGGCGTCGCACCAGCCGCACATCGTCCTGCTCGATGTGGGTATCACCGAATCCAGTGCCGAGCGCTACGACGACAAAGCGCTGCTGGCTAACATCCAGGTGCCAGTCGTTGCGCTGACCAGCGGCGAGCGCGAGCAGCGCGGCATTCGTGCCGTCTCGCAAGGCGCCGGCTGCTACCTGACCAGCGAGCAGTCGACCGCCGGCGGCTTACGTCAGGCCCTGCTGCACTGCCGCGATCTGCACGCGTTGAACGATGCACTGACCGGCCATCACAATGCAGCCTATGCCCTTATCGAGAGCGTCAGTGATGGCGTGCTGCTGACCAACGTCGACGGTCGCGTGGTCACAATGAACCCGGCAGCACGCCGGCTGCTGGGACTCGGGCGCAGCGTGTTGCCGTCCGATCGCTGGACGGCATCGTTCTGTGCGCACGCGGCGAGCGATGGCAGCGCGCTGCCGGAAATGGATCGCCCGCTGATGCGCGCCGGCCACGGTGAGATGTTCACCGACTCGCACTATATTCATCGCAGCGCCAGTGGCGAGCACAGCGTGTTTGCGCTCAGCGCCAGACCGCTGCGTGATCGCCACGGCAAGCGTTGTGGCAGCCTCGTCACCTTTCGCGACATCACCGAGCAGTTCGGCAAGGAGCGTGAAGCCAAACGTCTGTCGATGTATGACCCGCTGACCGGTGTCGCAAACCGCCGCCTGTTCAAGCAACAGCTGCAACAAGGCATTGCCCGCGCCGAGCGCTCGCAGCGCACACTCGGGCTGCTGTTCGTTGATCTAGACCGGTTCCGCGCCGTCAATGACTCGCTCGGCCACGATGTTGGTGACGCGTTATTGAAACGTACGGCAACGCGCTTGCAGCAATTGCTGCGGCAAGGTGATTTGCTGGCGCGCTGGGGCGACGACAAGTTCGTCGTGACCGTCGAGAACCTGCGCGGTCCGCGTGACGCCGTCGCCGCTGCACAGAAAATCATCCGCGGCATGGCGCAACGCTTCACGTGCGAAGACAACGAAATCTACATCTCGGCCAGCGTCGGTATCGCACTGTACCCAGAGGCGGGCGACGATGCCGGCACGCTGATCGATGCGGCGAACAGCGCTGTCGACCAGGCCAAGAACGCCGGTGGCGGACGTTTGCAGTTTTACGCGCAAGGCAATCATGGCTTTGACGACCAGACGGCCGAGCTCGAGGTCGGGTTGCGACACGCGTTGCTGCGGCGCGAGCTGACGCTGCGCTATCAGCCGCGGGTCAATCTAGCCAATGGCCGGTTGATGGGTCTGGAGACGCTGTTGCGCTGGCAACATCCGCGCTTCGGCATGCTGCCGCCGGCGCGCTTTTTGTCGCTGCTCGAATCCACCGGACTGATTCATTCGGTCGGCCAGTGGATCATTCGCTCGGTATGTGCGCAGCTGCACGCGTGGCAGCAACGCTACCAGGCACCGGACCTGACGGTGTCGATCAACCTCTCACCGATGCAGCTGACCAACGAGCAGCTGGTCAAAGACGTTGCGCAGTGCCTTGCCGATTATCATCTGGACCCGGGCTGCATCGAATTCGAACTCGGTGATGGCGTGCACAGCCTGCAGCGACCGCGCGAAGTCAAAACGCTCAAAGCGCTGCGCAAACTAGGCGTGCGCATTTGCCTCGACCACTTCGGCACGCACGACGTGTCCTTCGCCAATCTGGACAACTCGGTGATCAGCGCTTTCGTGCTGCACCAATCGCTGATCCGTGACGTCACCGATAACGAGACGCACCAGCGTATCGTGCGCGCTGCCATCGCGATGGCCGATGGGCTCGATATCGAGGTTGCGGCAGAAGGCGTCGAGACCGCCGAGCAACTTGAATTTCTGCGCCAGTCGCGCTGCACGATCGCGCAAGGATTTTACATCTCGCGACCGATGAACAATGAGCAGGTTGGCGCCTTGTTGCTATCCGAATCGCTTGGCGATTCGCTGGTCGACGCAAGCTCCGCCGCCTGACGTTGTGAACGACAAGCATCGCGAGATCAAAAGCTTCGTGCAGCGACCGGGGCGACTCACTCCTGCGCAGCGCAGCGCGTTGACGGATCTTGCGCCGCGCTACGTGATTCCTTTCGAACCTGCGCCATGCGATGCCAGTGACTGGTTTGGTCGCGAAGCACCGCTGCTAATGGAAATCGGCTTTGGCAACGGCGACAGCCTCGTAGAGCTGGCCAACCAGATGCCCGACTGGAACGTGCTGGGCATCGAAGTGCATGAGCCCGGTGTCGGGCATTGTCTGCTGATGGCCGACAAGCATGAGCTGGCGCACTTTCGCATCATTCGCCACGACGCCATTGAAGTGATGCGCGAGCAGCTGCGCGCCGCCAGCGTCACCCGACTCAATTTATATTTCCCGGATCCGTGGCCGAAGAAACGCCATCACAAGCGGCGCATTCTGGCGCCGAAATTTCTCGACCTTGCGATGCGGGTGCTGTGCGATGACGGCACGCTGCATATCGCCACCGATTGGGCGCCGTACGCCGAACACATTGATGAGGTCATGGCGGCCGATGAACGCTGGGCCTGCGTGCAGCGCGTACACCACGATGGCAGTCAACCGCTTGAACGGCCCGGCACCAAATTCGAGCGCCGCGGGCTCAACCTCGGCCACAGCATCGTCGATTGGAAATTTGCGAGGCGCGACTAGAAGAACAGCGTGATGATGCCGTCGACGACGTATTGCACTGCCAACGCAACCAACACAACGCCGAGCAGACGACTGACTACATTGGCGCCAGTCTCACCAAGCAGTCGCATGACCGGCGTCGTCAGCAACATCAAGACCAGGCCGATCAGCAGCACAAGCATCGCCATTGCCATCAGACCAAAGAACTCGGTCCAGTTGTTCTCCATCTCGACGAGCAACAGTAGCAGCGTGGCCAGCGCACCAGGTCCTGCCAGCAACGGAAACGCCAGCGGGAACACCGACACGTCTTCACGATAGCGCGCCTCGTCCTGCTCGCGCACCGTTGTCGAGCGCAAGCCCGACTGGCGTGCAAACACCATGTCGACGGCCATCAGGAACAGCAAAATCCCACCAGCGACCTTGAACGATGCGACCGAGATGCCCAGTGTTTCAAGCAGCGGTTGCCCGAGTAGCGCGAACACCCAGAAAATGCCGGCGGCGATAACCACTGACTTGATCGCCATTTTGCGGCGATAAACGGCATCGCCGCCGCGCGTCAGCGCGCCGAAAATCGGCACCAGCGTGATCGGCTCGATCACGACAAACAGCACAACGAAATGGCGAATCAGTTGCTCAAGCATGGCAGCAAGTCAGGCAAACGGTTAACAGGCGCGCGAGTATAGGCCTGCCGACGCGCCAACACCACTCATTGTGGCGGCGGCGGCCGAAAGCGTGGCAGCGCAACGATCACCGCGAGCACAATCGAGGGAACGCCGCACAATGCCGCATACAGGAAAAAACCCATCCAGCCTGCCCAATCGGCGTCGCGCGCGGGCGATGTTAACAGCGCATCGAAAATCACCGGCCAACCTTCCCACGTCTGGATACGACCAGAAAAACCGGCCACCAATTTACCCGAGATGACGCTGAGCGAGCTGAACAGCGCGTATTGGGTCGCGGTGAACTTTGCGTTGGTGAGGCTGGACAGATAGGCAATCAGCGCCGTACCAGAAAAACCCTGGGCAAAATTGTCACCGCTGATCGTCACGGCCAGTGCCCAGACTTCCGGCCCCTGAACGGCCAGAAATACGAAAAACAAATTGGTCGATGCAATCAACAGACTGGCGATAATCAATGTGCGGTACATACCCAGACGCAACACGGCGATGCCACCAGCACCGACGCCGAGCAACGCCACAAACAGACCGTAGACCTTGGCCACGCTGGCGATGTCGGACTTGCTAAAACCCAGATCGATATAGAACGGATTGGCGAGAATGCCCAACACGTAATCGCTGGTGCGATAGAACAGAATGTAGGCGAGTATCGGCAGCGCCATCCAACCCACGCGACGGAAGAACTCGACGAACGGGTTGACCACACTTTCGGTGATCCACTGGGTCAACGACGATGCCCGCGGTGGCGTGATCGACGTCGGTTCGGGACTGAGCAACACGGTGATGATGCCAACGCTCATCAGCAACGCCATGACTTTGTACGTCACAGTCCAGCTTGTCCACTCGGCAACATACAGCGCAAAAGCGCCACTGAAGATCAATGCAACGCGGTAGCCGTATTGATAGGCAGCCGCCAACACGCCTTGCATCGACTCGCTGTCAGACTCAACGCGATAAGCATCGATCACGACATCCTGCGTCGCCGCCATCAGCGCGGTGGACAGCACGACCGCAGCAAACAAGCCGATGTTCAGCGCCGGATTCAGTGTCGAGACAATCAGCAGGCAGAGAGCGACGGCGAGTTGGCTGAACACGAGCCAACCGCGCCGGCGGCCGAGCCAGCGCGTGAACAGCGGCAAGCGCATCGAATCCACCAGCGGCGCCCACAAAAACTTCAGCGCGTAGGCGAGGCCAATCCATGCAAACGCCGAAATTTGCGCGCGCTCAACGTTGGCCTCCTCCAGCCACACCGACATCGTCGCATAGACCAGCGGCAACGGCAGACCGCCGGAAAACCCGAGGAAGAAGTTGGTGATGACGGTGCCGCGCAGCCACGCAAAGCGCGACTGCAGCCGACCGATCACACCCGCGCTTGCTGGCACGTCAGAGCTTGAAGTCGTAGTCAATCGTCACCGGAGCATGATCGGAAAAGCGCGCGTCGCGATAAATATCGGTAGCCAACACTTTGCCGGCCAGCCCCGGCGTGGTCATGTGATAGTCAATGCGCCAACCGGTGTTGTTGGCCCATGCCTGGCCGCGATTCGACCACCACGAATACTCGTGCTCTTGCTGCGGCAATTGCCGGAATGCATCCACATAACCCACGTCCTGCGTCAGCGTATCCATCCAGGCACGCTCCTCCGGCAGAAATCCGGAGTTCTTCTGGTTGCCACGCCAGTTGCGAATGTCGGCTTTGGTGTGCGCAATGTTGTAATCGCCGCAAATCACGTACTCGCGCTTACGGCGCTTGCAGTTTTTCAGGTGCTGCAGAAAGTCATCGAGCACCTGCATCTTGAACGCCTGGCGCTCGTCTCCCGACGTGCCGGAGGGCAGATACACCGAAACGACAGCCAGACCCTTCAGCTGCACCTCCAAATAGCGCCCTTCGCTGTCGATCGCCTCGATACCCATGCCGCGCACGACCTTGTCGGGCTCGTGACGCGTGTAGATGGCAACGCCGCTGTAACCCTTTTTTTCGGCATCTTCGTAGTAGCAGTGGTACCCGGCCGGCCGAAACGCGTCGTCGGTCAGCTGCCACTCCTGCGCCTTGGTTTCCTGAATGCACACCACGTCGGCATGCTGGTTAGCCAGCCATTCGAAGAAGCCTTTCCTGGCAGCGGCGCGAATGCCGTTGGCGTTGAGCGTGATAATTCGTGTCATAGCAACTCGCCGAAAATGGCATAATAGCAAAATGCGTGGGGACGCTCGGAGGGACACACCTTGCACGACTACCAACGGGAATTCGTCGCACTGGCACTCGAGTCAGGTGCACTCAAGTTTGGCGACTTCACGCTGAAATCGGGTCGGCAGAGCCCGTACTTTTTCAACGCAGGCCAGCTATCGAGTGGCCGCGCCGCTGCAGCCCTCGGTCGTTTCTACGCCAACGTCATCCACGGGCACTATAGCGACTATGACGTTATCTTCGGTCCGGCCTATAAAGGTATTCCATTGGCGGCACTGTCGGCCGCCGCGCTATCCGACCAACACGGTGTCGATGTCGCCTATGCGTTCAACCGCAAAGAAGCGAAAACACACGGTGAAGGTGGCAACGTGGTCGGAGCGGCGCTTAAAGGCAACGTCATTATTGTCGATGACGTTATAACGGCCGGCACAGCAATCCGCGAAAGCGTGCAAATGATCCGCGCCGCTGGGGCTAATGTCGCCGGCATTGTGATTTCACTGGATCGGCAGGAGAAGGGCCAGGGGGCACTATCTGCGGTACAAGAGGTCGAACAGGCTACCGGGGTCAAGGTCAGCGCAATTGCGACTTTGCAGGACTTGGTGACAGTATTGGGACAGGAACGGGCACTGGCAGCACATTTGGGCGATGTGCAAGCGTATCAAGCGCGGTATAGTATTAGCGGGAGCTGACTGATTATGACAAGTTGGGAAAACGTGACACATTTCTCTGCTGGCGCACAGGTATTCGGTAGACTCGCACAAGTGCGCATCTTTACCTTCATTCTGGCGATGTTCGCCGCCACGCTGCTGGCCGCGCCTGTCCTGGCGGCCACCGACAGCGGCCGCGCCCTATATCGTTGGGTCGATGACGAGGGTGTCGTGCACTTTGGCGATTCGATACCAGCGCAATACGCCGAACAAGAAAAGCAGATCCTGAACAATCAGGGCGTAGCCATTGGCCGCATCGCCGGCAAGGCCACCGAAGAAGAGCTTGCGCAACAGGCTGCCGAGGCGGAAGCCAAAGCGGCGCGCGAACGCGGTCTGCGCGCTGATCGTGCGCTGCTGGCAACGTATCTGTCGATCGGCGAGATCGAGCGCCATCGCGACCGTCGCGTTGAGTTGCTCGAAGCACAATCACGCGTGTCCGAGCTATATCTGACCAATCTGCGCAAGCGTTTGGTGTCGTTGCTCGACGAGGCGTCGAACTACAAGCCGTACACGGTCGATCCAGAGGCGCCAATGATTCGACCGGCGTTGGCCGACGACATCAAAGAGACTAAAGACAGCATCGTGACTTATGAAACGCGGCTGGCGCAGCACAAAACTAACGCACAACAGCTGCGCGACGAGTTCTCGGTCGCAATCGACCGCTACGCGAAACTGACGCAAGCCAAGAACTGAGCTTACTGCGCCCCGGTGTGACCAAAGCCGCCGGCACCGCGTTCGGACTGCGCGAACTCATCAACGATCGTTAGCTCTGCCTGAACGACCGGCACAATGACGAGCTGCGCAATGCGCTCGCCCGGCGCGATCTCGTAGGTCTCGCTGCCACGATTCCAGATCGACACAAATAGCTGGCCTTGATAATCCGAATCAATCAAACCGGTCAGATTGCCCAGCACAATGCCGTGCTTGTGACCTAGCCCTGAGCGCGGCAACAGTACCGCTGCCAGCGCAGGATCCGCAACATGGATTGCAAGACCGGTCGGCACCAGATGTGTCTCGCCCGGGCTCACCATCAGCGCCGTGTCGATACAGGCGCGCACGTCCATACCCGCAGAACCGTCGGTGGCGTATGCCGGCAACGCGATCGTATCGCCAATGCGTGGATCCAGTATTTTCACTTCGAGTTTGCGCATGCAGCTCTACCCCTTCGCATGCAGGCGTTCAGCAATGAGCGCCAGCAACTGTTTCGACAACGCGTTCTTCTCTTGCAACGCAAACGCAGCCTCCCCGCCCACCCATAGCACGGTGACCGCATTGTCATCCTGATCGAATGCCAGTTTCTCGCCGACTTCGTTGGCGATAATCATGTCGAGCCCCTTGGCTTCCAGCTTGGCTTTCGCATATTTGGCGACGTGCTCGGTCTCAGCGGCGAAACCGACCGTGAACGGTGCATCGTCGCGCGCTGCGACGCCAGCCAGAATGTCCGGATTGCGTGTCAACGTCAGCGACATCGTTTCGGACTTTTTCTTCACCTTGTTGTCAGCGCAGGTTTGCGGACGATAATCAGACACCGCAGCCGCGCTGATAAATATGTCTGCGCCATCGACGGCAGCGTCGACCGCCTGCTGCATCTGCTGCGTCGTCTCAACGTGAATCACTTGCATGCCGAGTGGTGCCGGCAGCGCTACCGGGCCGCTGACCAACGTGACATCAGCGCCGGCGGCAAGCGCTGCCTGCGCCATTGCGTAACCCATCTTGCCGGAGCTGCGGTTAGTGAGATAGCGCACAGGATCAATCGGCTCGCGCGTCGGACCTGCAGAAACGACCACGCGGCGGCCATCCAAAGGACCTTGCTTGAACGCGACGGTGCGCTCAGCGATATCGGTGGGCTCCAGCATCCGGCCGGCGCCGGTCTCGCCGCAAGCCTGATCGCCAGCACCCGGACCCAGCACCTGCACGCCGCGGCTCGTCAAAGTCGTCATGTTGTCCTGCACAGCCGCGCTGGCCCACATCTGCTTGTTCATCGCCGGCGCCAGCAGCACTGGCGCTTCGGTGGCCAGACACACGGTGGATAACAGATCATTGCCCAAACCATTGGCAAAGCGCGCGATAAAATCGGCACTGGCAGGCGCAATCAACACTTTGTCGGCCCAACGCGCCAGCTCGATGTGTCCCATCGCTGCCTCGGCCGCCTCATCGAACAGCTCAGTGCGCACTTCGCGCCCGGACACAGCCTGGAAGGTCAACGGCGTCACAAATTCCTGCGCACCCGGCGTCATGACGACCTGTACGTCGGCACCACGCTCAATCAACCGACGCACCAGATCGGGGCTCTTGTAACAGGCGATACCACCGGTAACGCCTAGCAAAATGCGAGTCATGTTCGTTGTTGTCCTTTGTTCTCGTCAGCGACCGACATGCATCAGTGTGTGGCCATGGTAGCAGCGGCGCAGCGCCGGCTCACGCCTTTACAAGGCGCCCTGCCCACTAATGTCTACAACAACACAGACCGATGCTGGCCAGAATTTATGACGGCATCACTGCGATGAGGATGAAACGTGCAATACCCGGACAAACCTTCGAGCGACTCTTGCTCGACGCGAACTACCCCCGAAAGCTGCGCCGAAATGCTGGCGAGCGTATTGCGGCGCGGCCGGCCAGACACCGACAGCATCGCCTTGGCCGAGCGTTTGCTCGCGCATTTTGGCAACTTGCGCGGTGTTTTGCGCGCAGACAGTAGCAGTCTGGTTCGCGTTCGCGGTATGGGACCGGCGAGCGCCATGCTGTTGCGCAGCATCGCCGATTTGGCGCAACGCTATTACACCGAGTCGCTGCCCGTCGGCGATGTGCTGGCAAGCCCAAGCGACACCGAGTGTTTCCTGCGCGCGAAGTTGCGCGATCTACCACACGAAGTATTCGCGGTGATTTTTCTCGACACGCGGCATCGTGTGTTGGCGTTCGAAGAGTTGTTCCGCGGCACGATTGATGGCACGTCCGTTTATCCACGCGAGGTCGTCAAGCGTGCGTTACAACGCAATGCAGCAGCGCTCATCGTCGCGCACAACCATCCATCCGGCGTTGCCGAGCCGAGCCGCGCCGATGGCGACATCACGCGCCGATTATCCGACGCGCTTGCGCTGGTCGATATTCGCTTGCTCGATCACTTCGTCATTGGCGATGGCGAAGCGATTTCGTTGGCAGGGCGGGGCATGTTGTAGCGAGAAATTCGATCAACTACTCGCAGAAAAAGACTCTGTGACACCCTGCAACGGGATACCACAGAGTCTTAGGTCAGCAACCGAGGCGCTTCGGCAACAACAGTCGTTATACATGCCGCTCTAATACCAATCATTGTGAGCGCCCGGTACGTATGCGGTGGTCAGACTAACCGACAGGTCAGGATAATTTCGTTATCCGTCATGGTCGTATGGCAAATGACACCGCCGCCGCTGCCGCCGCTACCGGTTTGCGCGCCACCCGCGCCAGTACCGCCTCCGCCACCACTACCGTTCTCAGCGCCGCCACCAGGGCCACCGCCATTACCGTTGTCATTCGATCCGCTATCGCCGCCACCATCGCGCTCTTCACCATTGTTTTCTCGGCACTCACCGTCTGAAATGGTGTCGCGCCCATTGTCGGTTGGGATATCGAATACAGGGTTGGAATCCGGAATTTCCGAACGAACCTCGGTAACATTCCCTCCCGAATCCATGATTCTTGTTACGTGATCTCGCACACCGGTGGATACGGGAATGACTTCGCCAGCAATAGGAACATTGATGTAGTTGAACCTCATCGTAAATGTCGCCGTTGCGCATTGTCCATGATCCTCGCTGCAGACCGGAAACGTAAGCGATGAGAGCCCCGCACTGCCCGCATAAGCCCCGACGGCAGAAACACCCTGAGGCGTATGGAAGAGATAGTTGGATGCCATAGCAACAAAGTCTTCAGGAAAGTCCTGAACGCTGCGGCAATCGGCACAAGGTATGTAGCTCGAGACATCGGGAATGTTAGAGGCATTCACGCCGTCCAAATCGGCATCGCAAGTCGCATATGATTGGTGGGACATAACCACCGCTAAGGAGATAATGAGCGCTCGCATCACAGACCCTCCCTTGCGACTAGCAACGATTCGTAGATTTCGTTCGCCTGGCGGTCGAGGTCAGCAATATTTACTGACTCGAGTTCCTTTGCTGCATTTGCAAACGATTCGACTTTTGCCTCATCAATCACACCGAACTGCTCCCCAACGCTCGCCATCGTGTAATTGATCGAAACCTCCACCGGATCAAAACTCCCATCCTGACGGTAGACTTGCCCAGACACGCCCATGTCGACCAACATGCGCTGATAGATTTCGCTATCCGCGGTTAATAGGAACGCCTTCATATAAAGCGCGTGTGCTTCCCCGCTGCGTTGACGCCACTTCTCCGTGGCGAGACGTTCAGCGAGAATGTATGCGGCATCAGCGTCACGAGTATGTTTCGCAGCGATCTCCAATTGCTCTACCGAGTACTCCCCGTAAGGATGATCGACATAGAGGCGGAAGTTTTTGCATATCTGTGTCGGAACCCATCCTTCGTTCGGTGTGGAAATGTATTTCTCTTTGCAATCGGCAACTTCGGAAAACCTGACGCGCTGTCCGTAGCTTTTAGTCGCTCCCTCTACGTCCGGATCCGGGTCGCCGGCGAAGTAGTCAGGCAAATAGCCAACGGCCAGACCGGCACTGGGAGTAGGGCTTGCATTTGCAACGTGCGAGCTCTCAGCCTTGGACTGTGCGAGCCCGGGTTCCGAACTTGATTGGTTTTCAACCTCCGTCTCGACAAGCGTCATTTCTGCGACCAACTTAGGCGCCAACTCGCTGCCATCATTCATGGTCACCGCGACCACCGATGCGACAGCAACGATGGCACCTCCTGAGAATATCCAGGGTCTGTATCGTCCTTTCATAACCTTTGATTCCTTAAATTCGTTGTCAGTAAAAACCCGCGCTGCAAAGCGCAAGGTCGATCAAGACTCAACGGCTTGGTGCGTTTGATGCCAAACCGAGGACATTGCTTTTGATGCATTTGCTGTCCTGCTGAGCACTCGTTCTCACCTGCGCCATGAGTCTTGCGATCCAGTCTGTCACTGACTCGATCGAGCCCTCCACGCTCGAAATGGTCGATATCGCATATATATTGTGGTTCTACCAGCCTGCCATGACGGCGGCAACCGTGCGATCCATGCACCCTTGCGATAGCTGCGCACGACGCGTCTGCTGTGTTCGGTTGCCGCTCGCGTCGCTGGCTAGGACGTCGGAACCAACGCGTGAGGCCAGCGCTGCAAGAGTAATGATCTGCCAGATATCGCCAACCGAACTACGTGCCCGGAAACAGCTCAATCCCTTGCCAACACCGGCGTGCTCCGGTATCTTTGCCGGCTGTTTCGCTGCCTGATCTTTCAGCGCAGCCCGACTTTTTTGGATTCTACAGCCGATTGTTGCAGCCCGGTGCGCCCGGAACGCGGTCAAACGCCTGTTTTTAAAAGCATTTAGGTACACGTCATGTCTAAAGTCTGCCAAGTTACCGGCAAGGGGCCTATGTCCGGCAACAACGTATCGCACGCGCACAACAAAACGCGCCGGCGGTTTTTGCCGAACCTGCAATCGCATCGCTTCTGGCTCGAGTCAGAAAAACGCTATGTGAAGCTGCGCGTCTCCACCAAAGGCATGCGTATCATCGATAAACATGGCATCGAGAAGGTCGTCGCTGACCTGCGTGCCGAAGGTCAGCGCGTTTAGCGCCAGGGAGCAGCAGTTATGCGCGACAAGATCCGTTTAGTCTCTTCAGCCGGCACCGGCCACTTCTATACCACGCAGAAGAACAAGCGTTTGCATCCTGAAAAGATGGAAACGAAAAAATATGATCCGGTAGTTCGTAAGCACGTGATCTACAAGGAAGCCAAGATCAAGTAAGTTGATCCAGGGCACGCGTAGCGCTTTTGGCTACGCGAAAAAAAAGCCCGCATCAGCGGGCTTTTTTGTGTCTGCAAACAATGCGCCGAGGCGCAATGCCCGTACGATACGCTGTTAGCGCGCTGCCACCGGTTGCTGCGCCATCGCGTAGCTGCGAATTCGATCGGCGAACTCCTGCAGCGCACGGATACCGCTGGCTTCAGCCTCGGCGCACCACTCGCGCAACTGCTCCAGCAGACGCTCGTTGCTGATCGTCGCACCACTCTTCCACAGCGCCTGCAGGCGATCGCGGAACTCGTGCACAGTGCGCAGCGCTGCGCTGTCTTCCAGAATGCGCTCCAGACGCTCGCGCGCCTTGCTGTCGAGCAACGCCGGCTGACGCACCAATACGCGCTTGGCGCGATCGAGCATTTCGCTGGCACTGTTGCGCTGGCGCTCCAGGTTCAGCGTGGGCAACGTCACTTCACGCGTGTAATCGCGCAATACATGCATGCGGTTAACAATCACCGCACGCAGCGTCTCGAGGCTCACGTCGCTCTGGCCTGCAACACGCTCAGGCTGCGGCGCCACCTTGTTCACTTTGGCCAAACCCAGTGCGCCGAAGATCTTGATGTACATCCAGCCGATATCGAATTCCCACGGACGCATCGAGAACTTCGCCGACGTCGGGAACGCGTGGTGATTGTTGTGCAGCTCTTCGCCACCAACAAAAACACCCCACGGGAAAATATTGCGCGCCGCATCGTCGCACTCAAAATTGCGATAACCGCTGTGGTGGCCGATGCCGTTGATGATGCCTGCAGCAAACAGCGGCATGGACATCATCTGGATGCCGATTAGGATGATGCCCGGCACGCCGAACAACAGCAGATCGAACAACACGCACAACACGATGCCGCCCCACGGGAAGCGTGTATAGACATTGCGCTCCAACCAGTCATTCGGTGTGCCGCGGCTATACTTCTCAATGGTTTCCGGGTTCAGCGTTTCTTCGCGATAGAGCTCAGCCCCTTCGAGCAGCACTTTCTTCAATCCGAATACCTGCGGGCTATGCGGGTCGCCTTCGGTTTCACAAAACGCGTGATGCTTGCGATGTACGGCAACCCACTCGCCGGTCAACATGCCTGACGTGCACCAGATCCAGAAGCGGAAAAAATGCCGCAGCACAGGGTGCAAGTTCAGCGCACGATGCGCCTGATCGCGATGCAAATACAACGTGACGGCCATCATCGAAATCTGCAGCATGATGACGCAGGCGATGACATACCCCCAGAAGCTCAACTTGAGCAGTCCGCCGTAGAGGTATTGCATGAAAAAATCGAACACAGTGTTTGTCCTTCCGGCTTGCGCCAGGGTTACTACCGTTACTGGACGCCGAGTATGGCAAACTATGGCCGGTCGTTAAACCGCGACACCCCGACGTCTTGAGAGCGGACCGCGATTTTGTGACCCATGTGCGAAAAACCACCCCGCCATACCTTGCTGGCGACCGGCTCCGTGAATCCTTGATCTATGCCCGAATTACCTGAAGTCGAAACTACGCGGCGCGGGATCAGCCCGCACGTCGTCGGTCAGCGCATCGTGCGCGTGGATATACACGAGCGGCGACTGCGCTGGCCGGTGCCCGACAACATCGAAGAATTACTGGTCGGTCAACGACTTGAGGACATCGAACGGCGCGCCAAATACCTGCTGTTGCACACACAACTCGGCAGCGCCATCGTACATCTGGGCATGTCCGGCCGCCTGCAGGTGACGGACCCGGGGCATCGGCGGCGCAAACACGACCATGTCGATATTGTGTTCGACAACAATCTGGCGCTGCGGTTTCACGACCCGCGCCGCTTTGGGTGCCTGCTGTGGACTGACAACCCGCCGCAGCATCCGTTGCTGGCAAGCCTCGGGCCAGAACCACTGTCCGACGCTTTTGATGCGAGCCACCTTTATCAAGCCAGCCGCGGCCGCCGTGTGGCGATCAAGTCATTCATCATGGACGCCAAAGTGGTCGTCGGCGTGGGCAACATCTACGCCAGCGAAGCGTTGTTTCTGGCCGGCATTCACCCGCTGCGCCAGGCCGGCAAACTCTCGCGCCCGAAGATGCAGCGGCTGACCGATGCGATCAAGCACGTGTTGGGCAAGGCGATTACCGCCGGCGGCACGACGCTGCGTGACTATCTGGGTGGTGACGGCAATCCCGGTTATTTTGCGCAACAGTTGAACACCTACGGCCGCACCGGCGAGCCTTGCACAACCTGCGGTAAAGCCATCACGCAACGCGTGATCGGCCAACGCTCAACGTTTTATTGCACTAATTGCCAGTCTTGAGGTTCAGCGCATCGCGCACGACCGGTGCGACGAACTGGCTGACATCACCGCCGAGCTTCGCGATCTCGCGTACCAGCGTCGATGAGATGTAGGAGTACTTATCCTGCGGCGTCAAAAATGCGCTCTCGACCTCCGGTACCAGGTGACGATTCATATTCGCCAGCTGGAACTCGTATTCGAAATCGGACACGGCGCGCAGGCCGCGCACGAGCACACCCAGACCATTGTCACGCGCGAATTCAATCGTCAGCCCGGTGTAACCGGTCACGGTCACATTCGAAATGTCTGCAAACACCTCGCGCGCAAGCTCCACACGCTCGCCCAACGTAAACATCGGCGCCTTGCCCGGGTTCGCTGCCACCGCAACGACGACACGCGAAAACAGTTTGGCGGCGCGGCGCACCAGATCCTCGTGACCGTGGGTGACCGGATCAAACGTGCCCGGATACATTGCAGCCATTTCGCTCATTCGTCGGCTCCTGTTCGTGACCATTCATACAGCGCGATCGACACCTTGCCAACGGTGCGCGACTTTGACAATTGCAGCGCGGCCGGCATCTTCGCTGACGCAGCATCCGGCTGCTCGATGTAGACCAGCGCACCCGGCGCAAGCCACGCCCGTTCGACAAGCAGTGTACACAATTGCTCAATATCGTCATCGGCAAACGGCGGGTCGAGAAACACCACATCGAAAGGCACGCTGGCTGGTGACCTGCGCAACCACTGACGCACGTCGGCACGAACAACCTCGGCCTGCGCACCGAGCAGCGCAACGTTTTCTTGCAGCGCAGCCACACACACGGGGTGTTGCTCGACAAGCACAGCATGTTGCGCGCCACGAGACAACGCCTCCAAACCGAGCGCACCGCTGCCGGCGAAGGCATCGAGCACACGCGCGCCAGGCACGTGCGGTGCCAGCCAGTTAAACAGCGTTTCGCGGGTTCGATCACCGCTCGGTCGCAAACCGGGCACATCGGCAACCGGCAGGCGGCGGCTGCGCCAGCGACCACCGATGATGCGCACCGTGTTGTTATTGCGTTTGTTCGCCATGGCGGCAGGGTAGCGCGCCTGCAATGCTTCTAAAACCACCAAGGCGACTGTTAGCATTACGCGGATGACTGGGATGAAACACGCGCATGGCTGACGACTCGAAGAAACCGGGCTTTTTCAAGCGGCTGCGCGCGCGCCTGAACAAGGGCGATTCGTGGCTGACTCGCGACATCACCGAGCTGATGCCGGGCGGTCGCATCGACGATGCCGTGCTCGAGGAGATCGAGACGCGCCTGATCATGGCCGACGTCGGCATCGATACGACGCAAAAGGTCATGGACGGCTTGAACCGTTCGCTGGCGCGGCGCGAGAAAAAGGACGCCGAGGCGCTGCAAGACGGACTCAAGCGCACACTGAGTGACCTGCTCAAGCCGAGTGAACAACCGCTGGTGATCAGTGAGGCTCGCCCGTATGTGATTCTGATGGTCGGCGTAAACGGCGCTGGCAAGACCACTACCGCCGGCAAGCTGGCGCGCAAGTTCCAGCAACAAGGGCTCAGCGTCATGCTCGCCGCTGCTGATACGTTTCGCGCTGCGGCTGTTGAGCAGTTGCAGGCCTGGGGCGAGCGCAACAGCATCCCGGTTATTGCGCAAACCAGCGGTGCCGATCCGGCGGCCGTGGTGTTTGATGCCATCAGTGCGGCCAAGTCACGCAACATCGATGTGTTGATCGCCGACACCGCCGGGCGCCTGCAAAATCAACAGGGCTTGATGGATGAGCTCGCAAAGGTTAAACGGGTCATCGCGCGCCATGACGACACAGCGCCGCACGAGGTCATGCTGGTCATCGACGGCGGCCAAGGCCAGAACGCGATGCAACAGGCTAAGGATTTTCATGCCGCGCTAACATTGACCGGTATCACCGTGACCAAACTCGATGGCAGCGCCAAAGGCGGCATCTTGTTAGCCATTGCCGACCAGCTCGGCATCGCGGTGCGCTTTATTGGCATCGGCGAACACATCGACGACCTGCAGCCGTTCGAGGCCGAAGGATTTGCCGAGGCGTTACTGGGCGAGCGCACATGATTCAATTCGATAACGTCAGCAAACGTTATCCGGGTGGCCACGAGGCGATTGTCGGCCTGAACCTTGTGATCAACGCCGGCGAGCTGGTGTTCGTCACCGGCCACTCGGGCGCGGGCAAGAGCACACTGCTCCGGCTGATCGGCCTGATCGAACGCCCGACCCGCGGCCAACTGCTGGTGGACAAACGCAGCACGCGCGGCATCTCGCGACGCGGGTTGCCTGCCTATCGACGCGACATCGGCATGGTGTTTCAGGATCACAAACTGTTGTTCGACCGCACGGTGTTCGACAACGTATCGCTGCCGCTCGTCATCGCCGGCTGGAACCATCGCGACATCGGCAAGCGCGTGCGCGCAGCGCTGGATCAGGTCGATTTGCTCAACAAGGAAAAACAGCGACCGGAGACACTCTCGTCCGGTGAGCAACAGCGCGTCGGCATCGCGCGCGCTATTGTCGCTCGCCCGAAAATCGTCATCGCCGATGAGCCGACCGGCAACCTCGACCCGGAATTGTCGCTCGGCATCATGCATCTGTTCGAACGCTTTCGCGAAATCGGCGTCACGCTGGTCATTGCCTCGCACGACATCAGCCTGATCGACAGCCTTGGACATCGCCGCATCGCGCTGTCGCAAGGTGCTCTGCAATACGATACGGCCAGCCTAACCGAAACCACGGCAATGTTTGACGACTGATGGGCGCCTACTTCACTCGACACTTCCAGGTACTGGTCGCCTCGCTCGGCAAGCTCGCTTATGCACCGCTGGCCAGCTTTCTGACGATTCTCGTCATCGCCATCACGCTGGCGTTGCCAGCCGCGCTGCACGTCATGGTCAAGAATGCGCTGCAGGTAACAGGCGGCTGGCAGGACGCTGTTGATTTCTCGCTGTATCTGCAGCCTGGCCTCGAGCGCGACAAGGCACAAAAGCTTGCCGACCTGCTCGCATCACGCGCGGACATTGAGGCGGTCACGCTGATCGACGCCGATTCGGCATTGGAAATATTTGCACAACAATCCGGCTTCAACGATGCCATCGACAACCTCGACGGCAATCCGCTGCCGCACACGCTGGTGGTGCGCCCGATTGCCAGTCTCAGCGTTGCGGCCAGCGATTTGTTGCGCCAGGAACTCGATGGCTTGCCCGAAACCGATATCGTGCAGCTCGACACAGAGTGGATCGCGCGCTTCCAGGGCATTCTCAGTCTCGTGCGACGCGCCATTTGGATTGCCGGCGGCGCACTAGGGCTCGGCCTGCTCGTGGTCATTGGCAACACGATTCGCCTCGATATCCAGAATCGACGCGATGAGATCGAGATCATGCAGCTGATCGGCGCCAGCGATCCGTTCATTAGACGGCCGTTCCTGTACACCGGGCTGTGGTATGGCATCGGCGGCGGGCTGCTGGCACTGGCGCTGCTGGCCATCATGCTGGGCTTGCTCAGCGGACCTGTCGGTCAGTTGGCCGGTCTATATGGCAGCAGCTGGAAGCTGATGGGTCCCGACCTACGTGAAATGGGGTTGATCATCGGTATCGGCGTCAGCCTGGGCTTGAGCGGCTCATGGTTCGCAACCGCGCGCCATATGCGGCGTATTGATCTCAAATAAATCTCCTGCGCATCTATTTTTGCGAAAATTTCGAATTAAATCACGGAACGCCCATAGCACTTAGCACTCTAATCCCCAGAGTGCTAAAATTCGGTAATAAAGCGGGCTTGCAAACGGTCTACTGAGCAACCCTGATCGAAATGGAAGGATCACATGACAACTGCTATCGCATTGAAAAACCAAGAGCTTATGCTCGCCGGCCCCGTCGGCAGTCTGGATGCCTATATCCAGGCGGTCAGCGCGATTCCGGTGTTGAGTAAGGAAGACGAGCAATCGTTGGCTCGCGATTACATTGAAAACGAGAACCTGGATTCCGCCCGCTCGTTGGTCATGGCGCACTTACGTTTTGTTGTGCACATTGCCAAAGGTTACAGCGGCTACGGTTTGCCGATTGGCGATCTGATCCAGGAAGGCAACGTCGGCCTGATGAAAGCGGTCAAACGCTTTGATCCTGACGTTGGCGTGCGTCTGGTGTCGTTCGCCGTGCATTGGATTCGCGCCGAGATCCACGAGTTCGTGCTGCGCAACTGGCGCGTCGTCAAAGTGGCGACGACCAAGGCGCAACGCAAACTGTTCTTCAACCTGCGCAAGGCGAAGAAAAATCTGGCGTGGTTGTCGCACGAAGAAACACAAGCGGTTGCTAAGGATCTTGGTGTCAGTGCGCGCGAAGTGACCGAGATGGAAAAACGTCTAACTGCACGTGACGCTACATTCGACCTGGGTCCGGCAGATGACGACGAGAAAACGTTCTCGCCCGCAGCATTCCTGCGCAGCGAAAATGCTGACCCCGCTGATCTGATCGAAAGCGCTGACTGGCAGCAGGACGCATCCGCCCGTTTGGCCGAAGCGCTGCAAGGTCTGGACGATCGCAGCCGCGACATCCTGCAGCAACGCTGGCTGTCTGAATCTAAATCCACGCTGCACGAAATGGCTGCGCGTTACAGCGTCTCGGCTGAGCGGATTCGACAGATCGAAAACGCTGCCATCAAGAAGTTGAAAGTGGCGATGGCGGCCTAACGCCAAAGCTTGCTCCGCGAAGATCGAACGGCCGCCCTGTGCGGCCGTTTTTCGTTGTTACCGGCAGCAGCGCCTAGGGGTCGAGTTGCCCTTTGAGCAGCTCAACTTCCTGCCCGAGTTTGTCGAGCTTGTTGTGTGCTTCCAGATCCTGCGCAATACGTTTGTCCATGCTTCTGACCAATGGGAACAGCGTGTGCTCAATTGTGGTGTTCAACGCAGACAACACCTCTCCGAATTCCTTAGACGGCTCGCTGGTAACATTGACTGTGGTTTGTTGCTCTGCGACGGCGGTGCGCAGCGCCTCGAGTGCCTCACGCAAGCTGTCCGTCGCTTGCAAGTTGTGCTGCCGAAGCTCAGCGAGCGTATCGCCAGGGTTCCCCATGCCATCGATCGTCTCGACGAGATCTGACAATTGCATTGCGATCCGATTGCCTACGTCTTCTTCACCACCACCAAACTTCTTGTTGCGAACGAAATCTGCCTTGATCTGACTCCAGCGCGCTGTCTCCTCTGTTGACAGACTGCCGTTCAACTCACCTAACTTGAGCAGGTTTGCTTCTGTCCCCTGCGACAACAGTTGAGCTTCACCGCGATAGTGATCGGACACCAAAGCGGTCAGTTCAGCTTCATTCATGACTGCCGATACTTTCTCGGCCAGCTTGTTCATGTTGCGGTAACTACCTTGCAACAGGAAAGGCGGCTCAACGCGGTAATGATCCTCCTGCGCAGCAGATTCAATGTATTGTTGATTGACCTTCAGAACGACCTCTTGCAACTGCAGCAGCCGTTGCAGGACGGTGGTGATTTCGTTGATCTCGGCACCACTGTAGCTATGAGTCAGGTCAGTCGATGCAACGCTGCGTCCGCGAGCACGGTCAATGAAACGATAGACGTCTTCGATATCCCTTGTCGCCAACGGTGCCAGCACCGCATTTGATGTCAACGCGTTCTCGATGTAGCTCAGGCTGAACTGCTCTTCCTTACCGCTCAGCACATCCCCCAAATTGTAGATATCGGCACGGTTCGCCAACATGTCCGGCACCCTAAAAACCTCACCAGACTCGGTGTAGGGGTTACCAGCCATGACCACACAGAATTTACGACCGCGAAGATCGTAAGTACGCGTATTGCCTTTCCACACGCCTTCAACCCGGCGCGTCGAATCGCACAACGATATAAATTTTTGCAGGAACTCGGCGCTAGTATGCTGGATGTCATCGAGATACAACATGACGTTGTCACCCATCTCGAACGACAGGTTCAGTTTTTCCAACTCCTGCGCCGATGTTGCATCCGGCGCCGTCGCTGGATCCAGTGACGTCACATGATGACCGAGCGCAGGGCCATTCACTTTAACAAACGTCAGCCCCAAACGGCTGGCAACGTATTCCATTAACGTGGTCTTGCCATACCCAGGCGGTGAAATCATCATCAGCAAACCGCTCAAATCGGAGCGCTTCGTATCGCCCGTCGTACCGATTTGCTTTGCCAGATTGTCGCCGATAATTGGCAAGTACGATTCGTTAATCAGGCGGTTACGGACAAACGAACTGAGCGGTCTTGGTCGAAATTCGTCGAGCCGCAGTGCATCGCGCGCCTCATCCAAAAACTCTCGTCGCCGCTGAAGGTACTGTCGGTATCCGGGTACGACCACATCCAGGTGATGTGCAAGCCGCGACAAGAATGTGTCCAGACTTGTTTCGAGCGTTCCACCAGAAATATTCGCATGTTCGCCAAACAAACCTGTGACCGTGATTTGCGGATCAACTTTGACGGCGCGACGCTCCAACCTTGTTCCAGTGATCAATTCTGCAACCGCTTCTGGCACGTAGTGCGCGGACATTTCGTCATCCTGAAATGCGGCAAGCCATGACGTCGCGAGTCGATACTGCTTACCGGGCACCGTGGCCAAAGCGGCAATCGCCTCATTGAGTTGCTGCCACACATTTGCAGACATGGTCTTTTTGAATGTGGTAACTAGTGTGCGTGCAGGCGCGGAGCGAACAAATTTGATGTGATCTCGCGACAATTCTGCCACGAGGTAGCGTGCCGACTGCGCAACGGTGCCCGCCGGTAGGTCAAACGCATAGGTGTCGGTAAAATCCGCGAGGTAACCTGCCACCTCGTCCACCAGAATCTGTGTTGACATCCTATCTTGAAGGGCCACCTGCACGGCCTCAACCGCACCGGCGCGTTGCACAAGACTGCCCACCAACCCTGCCGAGCTCTGCTGACCAAGCGTTTGCTGGTGATGCCAGTAGATTTGCGCAAGCGCACGCGCAGGCGGCGAGAACTGCAGTAAATCACCTTGCTCAAGCTTTGGCAGAACGGCGCCCAGCAACGCAGCAGCATCGACGTCATGCACGCCCTTTTCGTAACCGTCCTTATATTTTTTGGTGGCAAACTCGCGGCAAATTTGTTGCAGATGCGTCATGTCATGCATGTCGGAGACTAGCGCTTCCCAGCTCAACGCATCCTCTTCGGCGCGTGCTTCACGCATAACCTGATATGCGAGATACTCGCCACGATAGACATCCGGTGACTCCGACTCATAATTCAGGTCCCAGAACTGCCGCGTCACATCCAGAATCGGGTCAGACACACTTTCAAAGAACTGTGTTCCGATCAAATGTAGGCTGAGTTCACCATCGCGTGGGATCAGCGTCAGATCCAAACGCTCGGTATTGACGCTGAACGCATGACGTGGACCCAGTTTGATCGTGCGACCATCCTCAGAATACAGCTGCGTTTTGTCGCGCAATGCACGTATCGCTTGGTCACGAAGCATTTTCATCCGCGCTTCTGCATCGTCAGCCTTCACTGGACTATCCAATTCACGCAACTGCTCAACCAAGTCACGGATCTTGAGCACCAACGCGTCAGATGCCAGATACGTATTCAGCTCATCAATGTCTTTCGCGCGACTCGTGCGTCGCTCGACATTGGCAAGCATTCTGTTGATCGCATCAGCAACGGTTTGCGCGCGCTTCTGACGACGATCGAGTTGACGTTGTTTGTGTGCTTCAAATGTCTCATAAACCTCCTCACGCTTTTGCATGATGTCGGTCAAGAATGTTTCGGACTCACTAAACTGCCCTTCAAGTTCCTCCAGCTGTACCAAGAGGCGCGCTAGCTGATCATCACACCGCTCTGGCGTCGTCGCCATACCCAGTGCGTTCTCTACACTTTGAGAAAACAGCTTGAACTGCGCACCAAACTGCGCAACCGACTCTTCGCTGCCAAGTGACTCGCGCCGCTGTCGTGCAAGTGCACGGCTCTGGTTCAATGATGCATACACGGCAGATATCGCATCGACAATTTCGGTTTGTACCGTCGCATCTGCCACTTTCAAGGTGGCAATCAGGTCTGACAGTAAATCCAATCCGTTAGCAACATCGTCCAGGGCCTCAATATCCGGATCAAGTGTTGCGACAGTCACGCGCGAACTTATCGACTCAGCGAGCGTCTCGATTGAATCGCGGTATGGTTGCAACGCGCCGTCGGATGAGAGAAATTCCGCTGTTCGTGCACCGACATCATCGCCGAACGACACAAGCGTCTCGTCCATGGCGTCTATCCGTGCTGTGTCGATATAGCGGTATTCCCGGATCGTTGCCAAATGACCACGTTGACGCCGGATCTGATCGAGAGTCTCAACGAACTCGGTGACGCTCTTCTGCACGCCTGCCTCGGCAGCGATTTCGATTTGACGTTGCGTCCTTTCCGCATCGCGCAGAGCCTGATCGGACTGGTGTCGTATTGCTTCGACCTTCTCGAATTCGTCGATAACTTGCTCAACAGCCTTACCGATTTCGCGAACAATATCGCCGATACCGAGGGCTTCGGCTTGGTCCAGCCAGAAATGGTCATCAAACAACCGAGCACTGCTGCGACGCAGCTCTTCGTAGTGTCGTTGACTCGCCTCCGAGTCACGAATCAGCTGAATGACGCTGTACAGATCAGAAACGCCACGAACCAGTTCCGCGTTGCCTATCCGCGAGAAGAAACTATCATCAACAGGGGCTGTGCTCGCATACTCCGCAGATGCGTACGGCGTATCCCAGATTTGCATGGAATGTATGCGGCGCGCCTCATGCTCAGCATTGAACACGATGACCGTGCCGTTCTCGGCCAATGCATAACCATGACCCATGATCGGATTTTGTAGCGATTTGGTAATTAGATTGTACGAGAGAAGCGCAACGATTCCTTCATCGGGCTCGTAGAATACATACAGCACATCCTCGCCGTTAGGCGATTTCAATTGACGCTTGTAACGCAACCCCTTGCTGTCCTCACCGAAGGAGCGCGTTTCACCGGTTTGCAAATAATAGCCGCCTGGGAAAATGATGCCGTGGTCTTCGGGCAGCTGCACACACGACTCGCCAACGGCATCGATGCGTTGTACCGTGCCATTGAATTTGTTGAACACAAAGTGTCTGTATTGCTCTTCCTTGTAAGGTAAAATTTTCAACAGAATCAGATTGCCAATACGGGCATACAGAATTTCGCTGTCGTTGAGCGACTGATTTAGCTCCTCCACAGGCTCCGCATAGATTCCTTCGCCAGCCTCTGTATTGTTTTCAATTTTGATCGTCAGTTCACCGCGCGTCGTTTCAACGAACACGGTATCGAGAACGTTGACATGCGGAAATCGACCCTGAACGATGTTCTCGCGCGTTGCCTCGGTCCAGGCGAAATCGAACGGCGTTGGCATTTCGATATCCCGTTCGCCGCGATTGTCGATATAGGCCAGCTCGTTGCCATCGCTCGACACAGACCACCGGAACACTCGAACATCTTCGAGACGCTCACCGATCTGGAAGCTCGCGAGTAATTTACCGTCCTTGTGAACCAGTTGCACCAACCGTGTGTCTTTGTAGAACTTGTAGAGTTCGTCAAAGTCATGGCGAAACTTATTGCCTGCCAGAAAACTGCCCTCGATCGGCACACTGCGCATGTCACACTCATCGCCAGTGCGAACCAACTGATACAAAGCGAACACGTCTTCCACTGTCGTTGTGGTTTTCAATCCAATAAATACGTTGAAACCGAACACCAGCAGATCACCCACCTGAACGATATCGCGACCAATGCAGTTATTCTCTGTGCGAACACGAACTCGTGAAGCTATCGCCATATCCGTGGAACCGAACTGTTCGGTGCGTGCGTTGTTCAAGGCACGAGCCTGTGCCTCCAGTGCTTCCCCGTGCTGGACTAACCGCTGCTGAATGATTTCGTAAGCGCCACCTTCAGCAACGGCTTGACTCAATGTGTTGTCATCAGTGTTCTTGTTACCCACAGACTATTCCTGTTCCATAAAGACGACTTCACTGCGCATGAATAGCGGTGTACTAGTTATTCGACGCAGTGTTGTCGTCTGTGGCGCTGCCCATGTTCGATACTTTCGCCAGCAACGCCTGAACGACACCACTCTTATCGGTCAACCCATCGATCGCCTTGCCGATGGATAGTGATTTGGCGAAGTTGTCAAAGAAGTGCTCTTCACCACCGACGATATCGATGTGCGCTTTTTGTAGTGCGATCGCCAGAATCTCGGCATTTTCTTTCGCAATTTCCTTACCAGCGTCAATAGAGGCCAACGCTTCCTTGAACGCCGTTTCCAGAGCCATGCGGAACTCTTCATGCTCACGAGTCTCGCCGCTCATACCTGCCATGGCCGCGAACTTGTCGGTCAAACCTTCCGCCTCTGCCTGGAACTGGGCTTTAGTTACATTGGCAGTCGCCATACCGATCTCGGCCTTGGCGGATGCTTCAGCGGCGCCAGTCGCGCGAACCACGTCTGCTTGCGCAAGTCCGGTAGCAGCCTCTTCAGCCTGCACGCCTTCGGCGAGCACCTTTTTGGCGTCCGCGTCTTTGGCCGCAGCGGCAAGTCGCGCTTCCGCAAGCGTGGTGATCTCAACCGCGATATGAGACGCGGCGGTCTCCTGCGCTTTAGCAGCAACGACTTCTTTGATGCGTTGCTCTTCAGCAATCGCTTCGGCAGCAAGCACCTGCGTCTGCTTCAATCGGTCTGCTTCTGACACTTCGCGCACTTCCTTGATGCGCTCTTCTTCAACCGCAACAGTCTTGTCGACAGCTACACGTTCGCGAATCACATTTGCGATCTCTTTCTTCTCTACTTCAACGGCTTTTTCGGCGAGTACGGTCTCTACCGATACCTCACGCTCTCGAGAGACAACCTCGAGATCGCGCGCCCGTACGACCTTCTCTTCTTCAATCGCGACAGCGCGCTGGCGATTCTGTTCCGCCACTTCAACTTCACGCTTCTGGTTCTCGGTTTGCACCGCTAGGTCCTGAACAACCTGAATGTGCGTCAGCTCTGCCTTGCGCCGCTCCTCTTCCTGAACCTTACGAGTCTCCGCCTCTTCACGCGCCTGAATTGACAGGACTTCGCGCTGCTGGCGAGCCTCCGCATCTGCCTGCTGTCGCTCCAGCTCAAGCATTGCCTCAACCGTTGTGACGTCTTTCTTCTTGATAGCGAGCTGTTCATCACGCTCCAATTCATTGGTGCGCACGTTCTGCGTTGCAGTGAGTTCCGTGATTTTCTTGATACCTTCGGCGTCAAGAATGTTGGTGGGATCCAACGCAGCTTTCGGGGTTTGCTCGAGATAGTCGATCGCAACGTCTTCCAGAACATAGCCATTCAGATCGTTCCCAATCACCTCGATGATCTTTTCACGAAATTGCTGGCGATTTTCAAACAGCTCGACGAATTCGACCTGCTTACCAACCGTTTTAAGTGCTTCTGAGAATTTCGCTGCGAACAGTTGATCGACTGCAGCACGATCAGAAGCACGATCAGCACCAATTGACTTGGCGACCTTCAATACGTCTTCTGCGGTTTCGTTAACGCGCAAATAGAATGCAACGCTGATGTCCGCGCGCATGTTGTCGGCACAAATCAGGCCGTCGCTACCCCGACGATCCACCTCCAACGTAATCAGCGATACCTTCATCAACTCTTTCTTGTAGATGATCGGGTACACCAAGGCACCCGTGAAATGTACTTTCGGCCGAGAGCTCATATCGTTGACGATCAATGCAGTACCCTGCTCGACCTTGATGTAGAACGCCTTGAACAAGCCAGCAAGCCCGAGCAAGATCAGTAGGACGATGCCGACGCCGGTAATGATTGGCATGAGTACGGATAGATCCGCCATAGTTGACTCCCAATTTAGGTATTTATGTAGGCTGCCGAGACCTAACTTCCGACAAATTCTTCTTCAGAGATGACACGAAACGTGCCATCGGCTTCATTGCGCTCCAGCAACACGACGCGATCGCCTTGTACAAACTGGTCTGTTCCTGTTGCCCTGACTTTAAAGATCAGACCGGCACCGCCATCCTCAAGCACAGCTTCGCCGAACTCGTTGGTGACTTTTGAGGTGCGCACGACTGCTGTCTGGCCGAGCACTTGTTTTTCCGTCTGCTGAGTAGCCTTCTGAAACAGAGGGCGCAACGGTTTGATAATGACGCCGGTAGCGCGCGCTGCCGCGTAAAACGTCACGAACAAAATAGGCAAGCCGGCGATGTAACGCAGCCACCCCACAGGCAGAAACGCAAACAGGAAATGTACCGCGTAGTAACACAGCAACCACCCGATCAGCGCGAGTATCGTCAATGATACTGTCACCGGTACGCCGACAAGCCCGAATCGAAGGAGCAACCCCGCGAGAACATCCGGGCCGGAGTGACCGGTATCCGAATTCAACTCCAGACCGTCGAAGTCGACATTGAGCAGATCAATATCGACAAAGCCCAACACCGCACCTGCCCAGTACAGCACCAATAACACCAGAAGGATCGTGTAGATAAACGTCGGGAAGGATGAAATGTTCTGATAGAACGGATCCATCTTTTCGCTGAGCAATATCGCAAACATGATCTTGAGTCTCCTGGGTGTTACTGGGTGCCGACCGGAATGAAAGGACTACTTCGCCTGCAATCGTGCTAGCACGTCCTGGGCGCTCTTGTTGTGCTTGGTGATACCGGCTTTCTCCAGCTTATCGCCAAGTGGCGTATCGCCTGTCTCCGCCGCGATATCGCGTGCCGCTTTCATCTGCGCAGAGTTCAAGCTCTGACGCTCCTTGATTCGATCAAGCGACTCCATTGCGGTACGCAGTTTGGAATCCGAACCGCTATGCCGCTCCGACACCGCAGCCTGTGCCTTCTGCACGCTGTCTGTTGCCTTAACAGTATCGATCTGCTGCTTCATACGCTGGATGTCGCGCTCGGCCTCGCTGATCGCCGAGCGCAGTTGCTCAGCACTTTCGGAGTAGCCTTCGCCGGCCGCTTGCTCAGTCGCAAGTGATGCTTCAAGTCCGGCAATTTTTTCTGCAACTTCCATCGCGAGCTCCGCTTCGTCCTTCTCTAGCGCGCTCAGCGCATAGCCCTCATGCTCTGATATCTGCTCCTTGAGCTTAGCGGCTTTTTCCTCGGACACTTTCTGTCGCGCGATAATCGCGGCCAGACTGTCTTTCGAGTGCTTGAGCTCTTCTGCCGCATCACGCACTTCCTGGTCCAGGATGCGCAGCGCTTGACTGTCTACGATCACCTCGCCGGCATCGTTGAGGCCGCCGCGCAATGCAGTCATCATTTTTGACCAGACGTTCATTTACTTTCTCCTTCGGTAACAGGATCTGCCCGCAGCAGATCGGAATACGCCTCTGTGGCGTGAATAACATTGCTGGCCAACGCCTCGATCTCGACGACGATATCTGCCAGCGTGGATTCGGAACTCAAGGATCCGAACATCAAGTAGTAATCGGTATCCATCCGCTGCCCGAGACAAATCGTCGAGAGCGGGAAATATTTGTGTGTACGCAGCACCATGTCATTGAATTCGTGCACGTCGGCGACCATCGAAACCGGCCACAGCACGCACTCGGCAATGATTTGATCACCCGCAACGGTGATAAACACCGGTAAATCGCCATAGTCGGCCATGATCAGCAACAACGTCGGATCAGCGCCCTCAATAAGCTCAATCGATGCATGCTGCTCACGCACCAAAGGCATCGTCAGCAGGCCATCGAACAAGGCGCCCGTGCGCCACGGCGCACGCTCAGCAGGCGCCTGGCCTGGCGCTGCGAATGCACCACCGCGCAGCTGTTTTTCTGCAGCACGAGCGCGATCAGCATTCTCGGGCTTGATCCAGATTTCTTTCTTGACCAAACCTTGCTCACGCAATCTGCGCCGATACTCGCGCTGGTAATGTGCTGAGGTTTTAACATTCATGGGTCAAGATTAAACTATTACATGTAATAACGCAAGAAATATTACATGTAATATTTTGAATGCAATGTATAGGTAAAAATCTGAGCCTTACGCACCCCTGTCAGTCGAACGAAATACCCGCGACACCAGCAAACCCGCGTCAAAGCTCCCGTTCATCGCAACTGAGCCTATTCTGCTTGTTGATCATCAACGGATATGAGGACTGACGCAGGGGCTCAGAACGAGGACATGACACTCCATCAGCGCAGCAGTCCGACTCGCGTGGGCTCGGTGAACGCTGGTTCAGGGCAAACTGCTCAACAACGCCAGGACGAGCGCCAAACAGCGTCGCTTGCCCAATACGTCGGTCAGGAACCGTCGGGCGACAGGACGTCGCCCGCCGAGCCTACAGGGATGTATTCATGGCGTGTTCCTGACCGGCGTATTGGGCGAGCGACGCGCTGGCACAAGGCCAAACCTCGCGCTCTACGAATACTGAATAGTCACGCAAGCGCAGTCCGCGTCCGCACGATCACGAAGCTGTCAGCGCTCTATCCGATAGTGCGCAACCGCAGAGGGCGCCGATGTCAGCGCAACATCCGGTAGTCCGCAACCACACGGATCACGAATTTCAGCGCACGCGATCAGTCTACTTGTGACGTCGCTGCCAACTGCGCTGCCTGCAGCGTGTTCGCGAGCAGGCACGCGATAGTCATCGGGCCAACGCCTCCGGGCACCGGAGTGATGTGCCCTGCGTGTTCGCTCGCCGCCTCGAAGTCGACATCACCCGTCAATCGATTGCGCCCATCAACATCGGTGATGCGATTGATACCGACGTCAATGACGATAGCGCCAGGTTTGATCCAATCGCCCTTGATCAAACCCGGGCGGCCAACAGCCGCAACAAGTATATCTGCGCGTCGGCACACAGCGGGCAAATCGTATGTGCGCGAATGCGCGATGGTCACCGTGCAATTTTGCGCCAGCAACAGCGCCGCCATCGGTTTGCCGACGATGTTCGAGCGACCGACGATGACCGCTTCCATGCCGGCCAGCTCCAGCCCTGTGTTGCGGATCATTTTCAGGCAACCGAGCGGCGTGCAGGGTACAAAACCGGGCAAGCCCAGCGACAGCCGACCGACGTTTTCGATATGGAAACCATCGACGTCTTTTTCCGCGGCAATCGTGTTGATCACGCTCTGTTCGTCGATCTGTTCGGGCAGCGGCAACTGAACCAGAATGCCATGCACATCCGTATCCGCATTGAGCTCGCCGATCAGCGCTTTCAGCGCATCTTCGCTGGTATCGTCTGTCAGTCGGTGCGTGTACGAGTTGAACCCCGCCGCTTCCGCCTGCTTGCCTTTGTTGCGCACGTAAACCTGACTGGCTGGATCATCGCCAACGATCACCACCGCCAACCCGGGTCTGACCCCGGTTTGGTCGACCAGCGTTGCCGTGTCAATGCCGATGCGCTCGCGCAGTGCGGCCGCCTGTGCCTTCCCATCGATCAACGTTGCCATGCCAAACTCCCGGTGCCGATGGCGCGCGAGCATACGGAAAAAATTGCGCTAGCGGTAGCGCTTGCCGTTCAGCTCGATAAAGCCGCCATCGTGGCGGCCTTGTGGATCGTGATGCGTCCAGTGAATCACGCCGCCTTTGTCGTTGTATTCAAACTGTCCGTTGATTAACAACGTATCGCCTTGCGACAGCGGTACGCGCGGCGCCAGATCGATGTTGTGCGCAATCAGCAGCGACTGACCACCCGGACTGCGCACCAGAAATCGCTGGTGCTGCGAGCCGCGCGTATCGTCCGGTAACACCTTGTACACCGTTGCCGAAACTTCGACCCACGCCTCATCCCGGGACGGGCTCCAGTCTTCTCCGGTCGCGCCTTGTTGCAGCAGCGCGATGACGCCTGCGATCAGCGCCACAACGAGACTGGCTAACTTCGAAACCGTACTTTTGTTCATGCTGCGTTACGCCATAAAAAAACCGGCCGCCGGATAATCCTGCGGCCGGTTAATTTTGCCACGACTTAACTAGTCAGCGGGACCAGCGTCAGTTCAACGCGGCGGTTCGCCTGTTTGCCAGCCGCTGTGTCGTTGCCGGCGATCGGATGCCGCTCACCATCGCCCACGGCAATAATGCGCTGGTTCATGATGCCGCGGCTACCGAGATAACGCGCCACCGTGTTTGCGCGGCGCTCGGACAACGCCTGGTTGTATTCGGCGCTGCCGTCGCTATCGGTATGGCCAGCCACTTCGATAATGGACTGCTCGTACTTGTTCAACACCGTTGATACGGAGCCCAGCACATCAAAGAACGCCGGATTCAGGTCGCTGCTGTTGGTCGCAAACGTAATGTTGCCCGGCATGTTCAGCGTGATGTTGTCGCCAACGCGTGTAACGCTGACGCCGGTCGACTCAAGCTCGGCGCGCAACTCGGCTTCTTGGCGATCCATGTAAATGCCTACCGAGCCGCCGGCCAGCGCCCCGATACCGGCGCCGATCAGCGCGCGTTGGCGGCGCTCAACCGCATCGTCACCGGAGATCAGACCTGCAACAACACCGGCAGCCGCGCCGATCAGCGCACCTTTCGTGGCGTTGCTGGTTTTCTGCTCACGGCTGTAAGGATCAAGCGTGGTGCAGCCTGCCAGCACAATGCTGACAATCCCTGCCGCTGCAATTGACATAATTCGTTTAGAGGTATGCATGAGTTGGCTCCTGTTGATTAGCCACTGCGAAAACTACGTAAATGGTACCAAATTGTGGCACTAAGCTTACGGGGGCTGCCTGAACGCAGACTTAACAGCACAGACGCGCGATAATGGCTGCGAAGGCCAGAGAAACTCATGTCAGATACTGCCAATGCACCGCTAAAACACTGGATCGAGCGCTATGACCGGCTCTACCAGAATCGTCGCTATGCGCCATTGCATGACATTGCTGCGCTGTCGTTCGTGCTCGGCATCCTGTGCGCCATGAAAGCGCTACCGGTGCCGGCCGAAATACAGCAGATCTCGCGCCTGCTTGACTGGTCAACACTGTTGCTGCTGACGCTGATTATCTACCAGTGCATTCTGTCAGTGCCGCTCGCACTCGCTGTGCTGCCGCTGGTGCCAGTGCTCACCGGCATCGTCTACGCTATTGATCTGCAACCGATTAACCTTGGCCTCGTGTCTGCGGCGCTGATCGGCATCGCGTTTTGTCTGGATCTTGCCAGCACCCGCAACAAGTCGCTGTCCGGCCTGATCGAGTTCACGCAACTCGCCGCGCTGACGCCTTTGTGGCGCGTACATCACGCGGTGCAGATGCGCTGACGTATCACCCGGCAAACAAGCCATACGCTGCGTCCCGAGGCGCGCTTTAGACATCACGAAGACAGCGCTGCACAAGCTGGAAACACAGCGGATCGTGCTACCATCGCGCTCTGCACAGACGGGGACAACATCATGGCAAGCGCAACACCACTGACACCGAAAACCGGCGGCTCACGCAGCGTCAATCCACTCGATTTGTACGATGTACGCGGCGCTCTGAGCGATGAGGAGGCAATGGTGCAGGACACCGTTGCGCGCTTTGTTAACGACGAGGTGCTGCCCGGCATTCGCGAGCACTTTGACAACCACACTTTTCCGTCCGAGTTGATCAAACCAATCGCTGATCTTGGGCTGCTTGGCAGCACCATTGAAGGTTATGACTGCGCCGGTCTGAACCAAACCACGTACGGCCTGATTTGCCAGGAACTTGAGCGCGGCGACAGCGGCGTGCGCAGCTTTGTGTCCGTGCAATCGAGCCTGGTCATGCACCCGATTCACGCCTACGGCTCCGAAGAGCAGAAAGCGCACTGGCTACCGCGACTGGCCAAGGCAGAGTCGATTGGCTGCTTTGGTCTCACCGAATCGCATGGCGGTTCTGATCCGAGCAACATGAAAACCCACGCGCGCCGCGACGGCGACGACTGGGTCATCAACGGCTCGAAAATGTGGATCACCAATGCACCGATCGCCGACGTCGCCGTAATCTGGGCGATGACTGATGGCGGGATCCGCGGCTTCATCGTGCCGACCGCAACCGCCGGTTTCTCGGTGCAGGAAATCGACAATAAATTCTCGCTGCGTGCATCGCGTACCGGCGCACTGTTTTTCGACAACGTGCGCGTGCCCGGCGATGCGGTACTGCCGAACGTGTCGGGTTTGCGCGGCCCGCTAGGCTGTTTGACCAAAGCGCGCTTCGGCATCACCTGGGGTTGCATCGGCGCCGCGCAGGCGTGTCTGGACGAAGTGCTGCGCTACACCGAAGATCGCGTGTTGTTCGACCGACCACTGAATCACACGCAGAGCATTCAATTGCGCATGGCCGAGATGGCCCGCCAGATTACGATGGCACAATTGCTGTCGCTGCAACTCGGACGCTTGAATGAAGCCGGTCAGATGCGACCCGATCAGGTCTCTATTGCCAAATGGAACAATGCTCGCATGGCGATCGACATCGCTCGCGATGCGCGCGACATTCTGGGCGGCAGCGGCATCAGCGCGGAATACGTGCCGATTCGCCACATGCTGAATCTGGAAAGCGTTATCACCTATGAAGGCACCGAAACAGTCCATCAACTGGTGGTCGGCAAGGCGCTGACAGGCGTCAACGCATTCTGACGCCCGGCAAAGACACGCACGCACAAGTGTGGCGCATTGCGGCGCCGCTGATTCTGTCGAATATTTCCGTGCCGTTGCTCGGCATGGTCGACGCCGGCGTACTCGGTCATCTCGATAGCGCCGGTTACCTTGCTGGTGTCTCACTGGCGGGCGCCGTGTTCAGCCTGATCTTCATGGGTATGAATTTCCTGCGCATGGGCACGACGGGTATGACCGCGCAGGCGTTCGGCCGCAACGACGGCGATGCGCTGCGCGAGACGCTCGGTCAAGGTCTGATCTGCGCCTTGGGCATTGCCGCGGCGTTGATCCTGTTGCGCCAGCCCATCGGCACACTTGCCTGGCAATTGATGGCCGCCGATGCCGATACGACGGCGGCCGCAGCCATCTACTTCGACATCCGGATTCTCGGCGCACCATTTACGCTGATCAATTACGTGTTGATCGGCTGGTTCATCGGCGTCAAAGACGGTCGCTCACCGCTCTTGCTCGTGCTGACCAGCAACAGCGTCAACATCGTGCTCGACCTGCTGCTCGTAAACGGTCTGGGCTGGCGCAGCGACGGTGTCGCTCTGGCATCGGTGGTGGCCGAAGCGTCCGGTAACGTCGTCGGTTTGTGGCTGGTTGCCCGCAAACTGAACACAATCCCCGGGCAGTGGCAGCAACGCGCGCTGACCACAATCCGCGCCTATCGCGGCTTCTTTGCCGTCAACGCCAACATCTTTGTGCGCACGATGGCGCTGATCGGCACGCTGTCATTCATTACCTCGCAAGGGGTGCGCTTCGGGCAAGCGGTCATTGCCGCCAACGCGATCTTGATGAACCTGTTTTACGTGCTGTCCTATGCGCTGGATGGTCTTGCGCAAGCTGCAGAAGCGCTGGTCGGCGAAGCGTGGGGTGCGCGCAACCGCCGCGCATTGCGCGATGCCGTGCGCGCCAGTCTGATCTGGTCACTGGCGACGGCCGGGTTGTTCGTCATCGTCTTCGCCGCCGGCGGTCCGCTGTTGATTGACCTGTTGACTAGCATCGACACCGTGCGCATCAACGCACGCGAATACCTGCCCTGGATGATAGTTGCGCCATTGATCTGCGTCTGGAGCTTTCTGTTCGACGGTGTGTTCGTCGGCACGACGTGGGCGCGCGAGATGCGCAATGTCATGGTCGTGAGCGCAATCGTCGTGTTCGTGCCAACGTGGTGGCTCAGCTACGCACTGGGCAACCACGGACTGTGGCTATCGTTTACCGCCTTCATGACCGCGCGCGCATCGGGCATGGCGTTGATTTATCGCCGCCGCATCAACCAACCGCCAATCACGGACTGGCCGGCAAACGCTGCAGCGCGATAAACGCAAGCGCCGCGCCTAGCACTTCAGACACCAGCACGATGATCATCGTTGACGTCAGGCTGTCATCAATAATCAACCCGAACACACGACTGGCGGCGACGGCTGACCACACCAGGATCATCGAAACCAGCGCTGCGCGCAGCAACGACGGCTTCAGCGCGCCGGCAATCCAGAATGCCGCCAGGCCCAACTCGAGGCCACCGTAGAAAGCGCGGATTTCTGTGATCGCGCCGCTGGAGCGCAAATCATACTGCGTCAGTTGCGCCAGCTGCTCGGGCGCAACCAGTGAATAGGCGCCGAAGGCGAGTGTGATCAGGCCAAACAGCCACAATACAATTTTCGCGAAAGTCATGACGTTGCTCCCAACAGTGATACGCGATCAATGCGTCGGCGCAGCCAGAAAAACGCGCCGATACCGCAGATGAGATTAGCGCAGGCATAGGCGACAAAGATACCCGGGAACCCGAGCCACGCACTGAGCAACCACGCCAGCGGCAGATATACCAGCGCCATGCGCGATGCTGACACAACGACAGCCGGCAACGGCTGACCGATACCATTGAAACCGGCGTTAGCGGTCATGACCAGACCGGCAGCGCCATAGCTGAGCGGCACAATCCACAAATACCTGGCAGCAACATCAACAATGACGGGATCGGTGGAAAACAGTCCGGCAAACGGCTTACCGGCAATGAACAGCAGCAGCGCAAGCACGACGCCGAAAGCGGCACAAAAGATCGCGCTGCTATTCAACGCGGCGTGCAGGCGCGCGTTTTTTCTGGCGGCAAGGTTCTGTCCGAGCATTGGCCCGATCACCGCCGACAGCGCATAGAACGCCACCAGCGACAGCGACTCGATGCGTGACGCCACACCGAAGCCGGCCACGACATCGGCGCCATATGTCGCCAGCATCGCCGTCGCGATTGCGGTACATAGCGGGATGATCATGTTGGTGCCGGCTGCCGGGATACCCACATGCAGGATCGCGCGCCACGAACGGATCACAACGCCCAACGAATGGCGGGCAAGATCAACCATGTGCAGCCGAACGATCAAGATGTACAGCGTGACGGCGCACATCACACCACGCGCGATCAGTAAGGCCAGCGCTGCGCCTTCCAGCTCCAGGCGCGGGAACGGCCCGAGACCGAAGATCAGCAGCGGATCGAGTGCGGCGTTCAACAGTGCGCCACCGATCATGATCCACATCGGAATGCGCGTATCGCCGGTTGCGCGAATGGCACCATGCGCAACCATAGGCAATACCAGTAACGGCGCACTGGCAAACCATAGCGTCATATATCGGGCGATTTGCCCCGTCAATGCCGGGGATGCGCCGAGAGTCGTGAATATTGGCTCCAGCAGCAGCCAGCCCGTAACGGCAAGCGTGACCGCAACGATTAGACCCAACATCAAAGCATCAGTTGTCAGACGTCGAACACGGGCTGCGTCTCCGGCGCCCAGTGCGCGTGCAATCACTGACGACGCACCAGCGCCCAGGCCAATGGACGCCGCGGTAACGATCATGGCCACGGGAAAGGTAAAGCTCATGGCGGCAAGTTCTTGCGCACCGAGGCGACCGACAAAGAATGTGTCTACGGCGTTGAACGCCATCGTTGCGATGATGCCACCGAGCATCGGTGCAGCCATCGCGAACAGGTGCCCGGGAACCGAGCCTTGGGTCAGTCGGGCGCTGTCAACCGCCACTGACGCGCGGTTGCTGGCCATCCGGCTGCAATTCGAATTGTTTGCGCACGACCGTTTCGAGTTCACTCATCGTGAAGGGTTTGGGCAGCACCGCATCGACGCCGTGAGCCAAATAATCAGCGACTGTCGAAGCCTCTGGCACACTCGTGGACAACACCGTAGACGGGCGCGCCGGTAACTCACGGACAGCGCCAATCAATTCCAGACCTGTCATGCACGGCATCGACTGATCCGTGATCAACAGACCAACCTGATCTGCAGCGTCATTGATGTAGGTGAGCGCATCCACCGGATTCGCGAAACAGCGCACCTTGTGCCCCAGTTTTTTGAGCATCTGCTCGGCGATAGTCAGCAACTGCGGCATATCATCGACAAACACGATTTCCTGCTCGGCGGCTTGATCGCCCACTCTAGTTATACTCATACTCGCAGAGTGTAGAGAGCGACGCGCCTCGTTGCCAGCATTTGGGCCGTTCCGCACAATTGTTTACATTTGCAGTGACGCGACGTCACATTTACGCACCGGAATCGTCAAGCTTTGTCCACCTACCCATCAGCCGACCGCAGCAGCGCTCGGGCGCAGGCAATGTGCAACGCGTTGATCGCGCATGCGCGAGCCGCGCTGTTGCTCGCCGCCGTGCTGGTTGTAATGCTGGGCGCAGGCGCATTGCGATTGTCATTGCAGACGGACGAGTCGGTGTTCTTCGATGACGCGAACCCGAACTACATCGCCGAACAGGCGCTCAACGCAGACTTTGGTAGCACCGACAACGTCATGTTCGTGATAGCGCCGAAGTCCGGCGATGTCTTCACGCCCGATGCTGTTGCGCTGCTGCATGCGTTGACCGACGTCGGCTGGCAAGTGCCCTTCGCCAAGCGCGTCGACTCTCTCAGCAACTACCAGCACACCGTGGCAGCCAACGATGAACTACGGGTCAGCGACCTGATTCCACAAGATCGAGCACTCGACAGCGACGCACTGGCACAGATTCGCGTCATTGCGCTTGGCGAGCCTGAACTGATTCACCGTTGGGTGTCACCGAGCGGCCACGTTGCCGCCGTCAGCGTGATGCTGAACATGCCCGAAAACGATGAGGTGGCCGTCCCCGAGATCGCCGGACACGCGCGCGCCCTGCGTCGTAATTTTGCCGCGCAGTACCCTGACATCGATCTGTACCTGCTCGGGTCGGTCATCGGTGACCAGACTTTTGACGAACTGTCGATCAGTGATTTCTTCCGCTTTATCCCGATCGTGGTCGCGATTGTTATCGTGCTGCTGACACTGACGTTGCGCTCCGCCTCGGCGACCGCTGCCGTGTTGGTGATTGTCGCGACCAGCATCATCTCAACCCTGGGCATCGGCGGTTATCTGGGGTTTCGCCTGAACGCCGCCACCGTCGCCGTACCGAGTATCGTCATGACGTTGGCGGTCGCCGATGCGGTGCATATGTTGAGCGTATTCCTCGCTCGTCTGCGCGCCGGCAGCACGCGCCGCGATGCTGCATTCCATGCACTGCGCATCAATCTGCAACCGATCTTGTTGACGACGCTAACGACCGGCATCGGCTTTCTCGGCCTGAATTACAGCGAAGTGCCACCGTTTCGCGACCTCGGCAATCTGGTGGCCATTGGCGTCGTCATGGCGCTGATATTCACGCTGCTGTGTTTACCCGCACTGATGCTGACGTTGCCATTCAACCGCAAGCCGCTGGCCAGCGAGCGGTGGACCGCCCGCATGGCCGATGTGCTGGTCGCCCAGCGGCGGCGTTTCGGCCTCGTCTCCGCGCTGGTCGCCGTGGTGTTAATCAGCTTTGCGCCGCGCAACACGCTCGAAGACGATTTCATCGAGTATTTCTCCACCGACCTGCCGATTCGTCAGGCTGCAGACTTCACGATTGATAACCTCACCGGACCGTTCGTGATGAGCTTCTCGTTCGACAGTGGCAGCGCCAACGGCATCACGGATCCTGACTTCCTGCGCACGGTCGAGCGCTTCATGGACTGGGCGCGCGCGCAGCCGGAGGTGATCTACGTCAGCGCATTCACCGAAACGCTGAAGCGACTGAATCAGGATCTGCATGATGACGCCGCCGACTGGCGCGTATTGCCGGACGGTCGCGAGTTGGCTGCGCAATATTTGCTGCTGTATGAAATGTCGTTGCCGTTTGGGCTGGATCTGAACAATCAGCTGAGCTTCGACCGCTCACGCATGCGCGTTGATGTGCGCATTGGCGGCGAGCGCACGCGCGGCATCGTCGAGCTGGAAGCGCGTACGCAACGATGGTTTGACGACAATGCGCCGGCACTGAGAACCCCTGGGGCAGGCTCGGATGTATCGTGGGCTAACATCGGCCAACGCAACATCAACGCAATGCTGACTGGTTCGCTGCTTGCGCTTGGGCTGATTACGATCACTTTGATCATTACGCTGCGCTCGACGATGTTTGGCGTCATGAGCCTGATTCCGAACCTATTGCCCGCGGCGGTCGCGTTTGGCATCTGGGGAATTGCGGTTGGTCATATCAATCTGGCCGCCGCTGTCGTGTTCAGCATGACGATCGGTATCGTCGTCGACGACACTGTGTACCTGTTGACGAAGTATTTGCAGGCGCGCCGCGCACAGGGGCTCGACCCGGAAGCGAGCATGCGCTACGCCATCGGCACCGTGTCACGCGCACTAATCGTCACCTCTATCACACTGACCGCAGGCTTCCTCGTGCTGGCCACGTCGGATTTCAACCTGAACGTGACCTCCGGAGTCATGATCGCGATCGTCGTATCGAGCGCTGTGATCTATGATTTGCTGATGCTGCCGTCGATCGTCATCTGGCTGGACAAACGCTTCGGCGCTCGCACCACCACCGCGATTCAGGCACACTAGCTGGCCAGATAAGTGACCCGATGCAAGGAGATTCCAACGTGTTACGTCGAGCTTTGAAAACGCTGTTGAGCAACAAGGCAACCCCGGTTGCCGCACACTGTGATGTGCCCTGCGCGATCTACGATCCTGCGCCCATTCTGATTTCTGCGCTGACCGTTGTGCGCATGATCGACATCATGGAAGAGTGGGAGAGTCACAAACCCGACAGCAATCTGGCCTACCAAAACGCCATGGCCCGCTGTGTCGCACAGAAAGAGAAACACGCCGAAGACGTCAAGCATGAAGTGCGTGTGATCTGGGGCGACTATCTGAAAGCACCGCAGTTTGAGAAACACCCGAACGCGCATGAACTGGTGCACAACATCATGCTGACCGGCAGCAAATGCAAGCAAGGCGTCGATCGCGCTGATGCGCTGAAACTGGTCGAGCTGTGCAATGAGTTCGCCGAGATGTTCTGGGAAACCAAGGGCGTCAAAACCAAGCGCGCCGAGTGCCCGTACAAGCCCTCGCTGGAAACCGTTTACCCGGTACTTTAGTCCGGGCGCATGGCAGCGACAGCGGATGCGTTTGTTTCGCGTCAACGGTCGTAGCATGCTGCCAACGCTCCGCGAAGGCGATTTTGTGATCGGCCGGCGATTTGATGCCGGCCGATCGCGTCTCAACACAGGTCAAATTGTGTGTGTGCAACACGCGCATTTTGGCTGGATGATCAAACGCATCGGCGCACTTGCAGAAGATCAGGTCCGGCTCGACAGCGACGGTCAAACTGGCAGTGAAACTATCGGCTGGGTCGACGCGCATCGCGTACGCTATGCAGCCGTGCTTGCGATCGGTAAACGCGGCATCAGAAGGCTGCACCAAGTAACATCAAATAACGGAAGAACTTCATGAGCAGAGTCGCCGGGAAAATCGCGCTGGTCACAGGCGCCGCACAAGGGTTAGGTGAGGCGATCTCACGCATGTTGGTCAAGGAAGGCGCAACGGTGCTGCTGACCGACATCAACGCCGATGGTGTCGCGCAGGTTGCCGCATCAATCAACGATGCCCATCCCGGCAAAGCGCATGCGATGGCACACGATGTCACCAGTGTTGAGCAATGGCAGCAAGCGATCGCTACCTGTCAGCAACTCGGTGGCTTGCACATCCTCGTCAACAATGCCGGCATCGGAACGATTGGCGGTGTCACAGAAGACTCGCTCGAGAATTTTCGCCGCGTCCATGAGGTTGATGTCGACTCTATTTTCATCGGCTGCAAGTATGCCTTGCCGGTAATGACCGAGAGCGGCGGCGGCAGCATTATCAACATGTCCTCGATTGCCGGCATCATCGCCGGGCACAATCAGGCGTCATACAACTCGGCGAAAGCCGCCGTCTGTCACCTGTCCAAGTCCATCGCACTGGACTGCGCGCGCAAGCGCAATGGCATCCGCTGCAACTCGGTACACCCTGTGTTCATCGACACGCCGATCATTGACGGACTTGGCGGCGATCGCATGACGCGCGATGAGCTCGTCCACAAGCTCGGCCGGCAAATACCGTTAGGCCGCATCGGTCATCCGGACGACATCGCCTACGGAGTCCTGTATCTGGCATCAGACGAATCGTCTTTCGTCACCGGCGTCGAGCTGCGTATCGACGGCGGCATCAGCGCGATGTAGCGCGCCTGAATTCGTCATGACTGATCACACCGTCGTTGTCGGCGCCGGCCACGCTGCCGGTCAGTTAGCCGTCTCGCTGCGCGTAGCGGGCTATACCGGTGCACTGACTATCGTCGGCGAAGAGGCTGTGCCACCGTATCAGCGCCCGCCTCTGTCAAAAGGCTATTTGTCCGGCGACGTGGGCCTCGATCGCCTACTGGTCAAACCACTCGACTTCTACACCGAGAACGACATTCAGTTGCAGCTGAACACGACGGTCACCGCTATCGACCCGGCAGCCCGCTCGCTGCACACGACGGGTGGTGAGCTGCAATGGCGCAATCTGGTCATTGCCACTGGCAGTCGTGCGCGCACACTAGCGGTGCCCGGCAGCACGTTGACAGGCGTGCATTACTTGCGCACAGCCGCCGATGTAGATCGGATTCGCGGCGCATTCACACCCGGCAAACGCCTCGTCATTATCGGCGGCGGTTATATCGGCCTGGAAGTGGCAGCGGTCGCAATCAAGGCGGGGCTCGAAGTTCATATTGTAGAGCGTGAGTCGCGTCTGCTCAGTCGCGTTGTGTCACCGCAGATTTCGGACTTCTACCTCGATGTACACCGCACTGCAGGGGCGCACATTCACCTCGGTACGCAGCTTGCGTCCTTCGGCGGAGCGCAGCATGTGGACGCCGTCCAGTTAGATGACGGCGTCACACTGCCCGCCGACCTGGTCATCGTCGGCGTTGGCGTTGAACCGAACACCGAGCTTGCCGATGCGGCCGGCATCACGTGTGACAACGGCATCGTCGTCAACGAGTTCTGTGAAACCAGCGCCGACGGCGTGCTGGCCATCGGCGATTGCACCAACCACCCGAATCCGCTGTTGGATCGAAATCTGCGCCTCGAGTCGGTGCCCAACGCGTTGGAACAAGCACGCACAGCAGCCGCGACGATTACCGGGGCGCGCAAGGCGTACGCGCAAGTGCCATGGTTCTGGTCCGATCAATATGACCTCAAGCTACAAATCGTCGGATTGACTGACGGCTATGACGCAACGGTAATCCGCGGCGACATGGCAACGCGCAGATTCGCCTGTTTTTATCTGGCAGAGGGTCGCTTGATCGCTGTCGATGCGGTCAATAGTCCGCGCGAGTTCATGTTCTCGAAGCCGCTCGTTGCTGCGCGCGCAAAAGTATCGCCCGAACTATTGGCTGATCCGCAACAGTCGTTGAAGGACATCGCCGTCGAGCGATGAGCTAAGGAGATGCTGCGAGCGCGTCGTCATCAGGCGATGGCGTCTCGCGGATATCGACAAAAAGTGTGCTCTTGCCGCGCGTGATACCACGCGCTACCGAGGCTTCCTGAATCGATGTTTGCAACGCCGCCCGGCCGCTTTGATTGGCGAACGTTCCGCTGATACCGACGACGTCGGCAAAACCGTTGCTTGGCCCAAGCGTTGTGACGTACTGCAGGTCGCCGCGCCAGGTATCGCCGCGCAACATCGGCATCGCCATTGGGCGGATGAAACTCCACAGATCATCCTGCGAGCTGACGATAAACGTCCCGCGCCGTGGCATGACGACATACCACGTGGATTCGTCGATAACCTCACCGAACAACGGCTTGCCTGCCTGCGTCAATGCACTCAAACGCAGCACATAAGCCACGCTGGTGTTGCCGTCTGTTGAGGCGAGCGTTGCAGTGTAGGCGCTGCGCATACCGGCGATTGCCGGTGATTGGGCATCCGCTGGGAAATTGGTCAGCCACGGATAGCCGGACTGCCCCGCCGCGACGGAAACGACGTCATCGCCTATGATCGGCACGCGAATCTCCGCGCCGCTCAAGCGATTTGTGTTGTCTCCATCAAAGGTAGGGTTGTACAACAGCGCCACAACAACCAGGACGAAGCCGATCGCAAAGCCGGCGATCATCGTAAGGATGGCCTTCATTGGACGGCTCCTTCTACTTCATCAGTGCGCGCCTTGACGACCGATTCGATGCGCCAGACGTTGTCCTCATCCAGCCGCGCCTGCCATGTACCGTACAGCGCTGAGAATTCCCGTGTGCCGGTAACAATGTCACCGACTTCGGCGACATCTGCGCTCAGGCCGCGCAACGCCAACGTGCCGCGCGCCGGCAAGTGCAAAATCCATTCAACATCGTCAGTCGATGTCAGACCACGCACACGACTGGCAATGCCGATCGCAACCCCTTGCGCATTGCGCAAGCGAAACATCTCGGCGACGCCGCGGAACGGAGCCAGCTCCGGATACCAGTCAGCGGATGCCGGCACAAACCCGTCATCAGGGCGATCGATACCGGGCAGCGACGACAATACATCGGTCGCGAGCCGGATCTCGAACTGCTCCATGCGACCGCCATTGGTCTGAACCATCGTTTGCGCTCTGGTACGCTCTTGCTCCAGAAAGGGTGCAAACCATGCGAGCGCTGCAGCAGCTGCGGCGCCGGCGATAATGCTAAGAAAAAATATTGCTCTCACAAAAATGTCCTGCTAAGTCTGTCCGCTAGTTTAGTCGCAGTGTGCAAGACGGTAACAAAATTATGGTAAATCTGTGACGCAGTTTGCAAAAAGTCCGAGCGGCATTAACGTAACCCAATCAAGGGCTTCTGTATGCTGATTTGTCTTTGGTCGGGCCCGCGGAATGTCTCAACGGCGCTAATGTACAGTTTTGCGCAACGCACAGACACACAGGTCGTCGACGAGCCGCTTTACGGTCACTATCTGACGGTGTCCGGTGCAGACCATCCCGCAGCCTATGAAGTCATGGATGCAATGAACTGCGACGGCGACGCCGTGATGCGCGACCTGCTCGCCAAGCCACAAGCCGCACCTATCGGTTTCGCCAAGCACATGGCGCACCATCTGGTCGCGCTGGACGAGGCGTTTCTGGCGCACACAACGAACGTGCTGCTGATTCGCAATCCGCAAGACATGTTGCCGTCGCTAACGATCCAGCTACCGCACGCAAACCAAAAGGACACCGGCCTCGGCCGCCAGCTGGCACTCCTGCAACAACTGCAGCGCCTCGGGCAGACACCGCCGGTGCTGGATGCAAAGCTGCTGCTCGACAACCCGCAAGGTGTTTTAACGATTTTGTGCGAACGCCTGGGTATCGCATTTGACCCGGCCATGCTCAGCTGGGCGCCAGGGGCGCGACCCGAGGATGGGGTCTGGGCACCGCATTGGTACCAGAACGTACACCGCAGCACCGGCTTTGGCAGCTACACCGAGAAAGGCCCAATCTCGTCGCATCTGCGACCGCTGCTCGATGAATGCCGGCCCTACTATGAACAACTCTTTGAACACGCAATTCGCGGCTAACCACAGGAACATGACGCATGGCGCAAGTTGACCCCCGAAACCAGACAATCCAGGTGATGATCAATGGTGAATTGTTCGCACGCGACGCTGCGCGCGTGTCTGTGTTCGACAGCGTTGTGCAGGGCGGCGATGCCGTTTGGGAAGGGCTGCGCGTTTACGACGGTCGCATCGCTGCGCTGGATGCCCACTTACGGCGCTTGCAAGATTCGGCGCACGCGCTCGCTTTCACAGACGTGCCAGATAACGACGAAGTACGCCGGCAGATATTCGCAACGTTGGCCGCCAACGGCATGCGTGACGATGCGCATATCCGCCTGACGCTAACGCGCGGTGAAAAAATCACCTCGGGTATGAACCCGCGCTTCAACCAGTCGGGCCCGACGCTGATTGTGTTAGCGGAATGGAAAAAACCTGTCTACAACGATGTCGGCATCCGTTTGATTACCGCATCAGTGCGCCGCAATACGCCGCTGTGTCTGGATTCGAAAATCCACCATAACAACTTGCTGAACAACATCCTCGCATCAATCGAGGCAAACGTTGCCGACGTCGACAGCGCCGTCATGCTCGATATCGACGGGTTCATCGCCGAAACCAATGACACCAATCTGTTTATCGTGCGCGACGGACATCTGCTCACGCCGCACGGCCACGCCTGCCTGCCCGGCATCACTCGCGGCATGGTGCTGGAAATCGCGCGCGAACACGGCATCACCGCGACCGAGCGCAACCTGTCACTGACCGAGCTGTACACCGCTGATGAGGCGTTCACGACCGGCACGATGGGCGAGCTCACGCCGGTACTGCAGGTGGATGGTCGCGTCGTGGGTAACGGTGAACGCGGGCCTGTGACGGCACAACTGCAGCAATGGCACCGCGAGCATGCCTTCAAAACAGGCGTGCGTATCGACCGCTAGTCCGCACTCTGATGACGAGACGATCTGTGCGCGTCAATCGTTGCGGTAGTAAGCCGCCAGATAGTCGCGGAACGCCGGCTGTGGCGCTGCTTCGATAGCGGCCTGTCGTTCGCGCGACTCAACGACTTCGCGCCGCAGCTCCGCAAACTTGTCTTCGTCCATCGGACCGAGCCGTCGGAAATACTCGGCATGAGCCTGCGACTGCTCGCGCGTAAATTCAAAGAAACCCAGACCGGATTCGCGCATGTCGCGCAGCACACGCGCCGACAACACCTCGGCCTCGCCGTTTATCGCAGCAATCTGCGCACGCACACTGAGCGCGTGCGGACCATCACTACCGGATAGCTGCTCTGCCACCGCAAGCACGTCGGCGAGGATCTCAGCCGCCCATTGCTGCGCCCGCTTGCGCTTGCCGTAGCGGTTGAGCTCCAGCGCCGGTGCGCGGCCGCTGTGTGCAATCAACAAATAGTTGCTATCTGCCTCATGTAGCTCTTGTGGATCAAGCCGCGGACTAGGTCGCAGCAAACAAGCAACGGTCATCGCCTGCATGAAATACATCTGCTCTTCGGTGATACCCACCGGTGCATACGGATTCACGTCAAGACAGCGCACCTCTACATAGGCAACGCCAGCGCGCTGCAGCGCGAGCGTCGGCCGCTCGCCGGAACGGGCAATCTGCTTCGGTCGAATGCTGCTGTAATACTCGTTCTCGATCTGTAACACGCTGGTGTTTAGCTGCCGCCACTGCCCGCTGACCTCAACACCGATCTTCTCGTACGGTGGATGTGGCGTCATGATCGCAGCGGTCAGCGCGTCAATATATTCCTGCAAACTGTTCAACGGAATGTTCAGGCTCGACTGCGCATTGCTGCTGTAGCCCAGATCGCTCATGCGCAGAGAGGTTGCATACGGCTCGAACAGTGTCGTGTCGTCAAAGTCAGCCAGCGTCGTCTGCTGCCCGTCGAGGAATGAACGGCACATGGCGGGCGATGCGCCAAACAGCAGTAACGTCAACCAGCCGATACGACGGAAATTGCGCGCCAACGCAAGGTAGGCTTGCGAGCGTAATGATGGCAATTGCGACGGATCGAATGCCTGCCCAAGTGCCGCCGCATAGGCTGGCCAAAACGCATCGGGCATCGAGAAATTAAAGTGAATACCGGCGATCGCCTGCATCGGTCGCCCGTAACGATGGCTCAGCCCGCGCCGGTAGGCCGTTTTCATCCGCGCCACATTGGAGTTGCCGTAGCGTGCCAGCGGGATGCTGGCGGCATCTCCAAGCTGACACGGCATGCTGGCATTCCACAGCGACTCGCCGCCCAATCGCTCAATCGCAAACTGATGCGTGCGCGACAAACAGGCAAGGGTCTGCAACGGATCCTCATAAGGCGGCGTTACAAACTCGAGCAGCGCTTCGGAGAAGTCCGTCGTGATAAAGCGGTGCGTCAGCGCCGAGCCCAGCGCTTCGGGATGCGGTGATTGCGCCAGAAAACCGTCATTGGTCACCCGCAGCGCCTCGCGCTCGAGGCCGGTCTGCATGCCGGCCCAGATATCACCGCCAAATGGCAGCATTGCAGAAAGTCGTTGTTCCAGGTTATCGCTCATGCGTGCCTGCCAGTTTGGGCGCCCATGGTACCAGTTAACAGCGCACTGGCTAGCTGCCAACTCCGTCACAATACTGACGCGCCGGTCGCGCTATGCTTATGTCATCTGGGAGGAGAATCATCATGGCAGGCTTCAGAAAGCAACGCACGCGCGACAACGCCAACGGCCCGACGACATTGATTGCCGCTGGCTGCAAGATCGAAGGGCAGTTTTCCGGCAACAATGACATCTTGCTGAGCGGCACGGTCATTGGCGACAGCGAATTGGACGGCATGGTGACGATCACGCGCGATGGCTGCTGGCGCGGTTCACTGACCGCCGTAAACGTCATCGTATCGGGTACGGTCGACGGCGACATCAGCGCCAGCGGCTGCATAGAAATCGCGAATACAGCGCGCATTCGTGGCACAGTCACGGGCGATCGCATTGCCGTCGCGGAAGGCGCTGTAATCGACGGTCAGATGCAGATCACAGGCCAGCGCAGCAAGGCACATGAATTCACCGCCAAGCGTGAATCTGACATGGCGCTGGTTCCGGCTAAAAAAGCCAGCTAAAACAGCTCCTTACGAATTAGGCGTCAGTTATACACGCATTTATTGACCGCGGGCGCCATCATGGCGGCCGGCAAACGCATTTTTGCTGTCGCCCAAAGGCAACAATCGCCACGCGAAAACGCTCCTTATTAGGACAAATCCGGCTGGACTGATGCGATATTCATCAGTCAGACTGGTGGTCATCGTTTGGACACGATGACCGAACAACAACAATAAGACTGAGCGACAGCAACTCTCTACGCAACGCAAGGATAGTGTGGCTCGCGTGTATCGATAATGCGTTTAATCCCCAAAGCTCTGGCACCCAAACTACTGGCTCTAACGCTTGCCGTAACGCTTGCCGTAGTTTGTGTGATTTCGATCGCATTGTTTGCCAACAGCCGGATCATCGTCGATCGCTTCCTGAATGACAGTGTTGAATCGCGGCGCGAAAATCTCGTCCGCCAGTTCGAAAGCCAAGCGGTGCAAGCAACCGCATCGCTCGAGCGCGAAATCGATAGTCTGGCGCGCGACCGCCGCTACGCCGACCTGCAGCGCTCGCTGGATGAATCCGCAACCGAGCTCGAGTCCGCGCACAGCATTCAGGTGTTTGATGACGCGGGCAGACTGATTGGCGCAGCTGGCCCGCTAAACCACCAAACCCCTATCGACGCTGCAAGCGACACGGTCGAATGGCGCGACACGGCGCTGCTTGTCACGCGCGACATACTGCTGGCGGGCAAGCGTCATGGCGAGCTGCGCATGGCGTTCTCGCTAACGGCGTTCCAGAACGACCTAAATGCGTTTCGCGAGCGGCAACTGAATGCGCGCCGTGGCTGGCAATCCAATGCGACAACATGGGTGCTGATCACGTCTTTGGTGGTTGCGTTGCTGTGCGGTTGTCTGAGCTGGCTTGCTGCGCGCCGGCTGGTGCGCCCGATCGAAGCGATCACGCGGCAAGCCAGGCGCATGCAACAGGGCGACTATGGCGAGCCGCTGCGCCTGGCGCGCAGTGATGAGTTAGGCGAGCTGGCCACCGCGTTCGACAGCATGCGCGATCAGCTACGCCAAACAACAATCTCGCGCGACTACATGGATAACCTGCTCAGCAGCATGAACGACGCCGTTATCGTCACCGACGACCATGGCGCGATCACGCACTGTAACGCCGCCGCCGTCAGTCTGACCGGTTACACGGAAACACAACTGCTTGGTATGCCGATCGCCGACCTTGTGATCGATGAGGATCGCGACAAGCTGACCTCGTCTGCGACCACCAACCAACCGCAGGAAGCGCGCTTTGTCACCAACGATGGCCGGCAAATGCCGGTGTCGTGGACGGCATCGGATGTCGAGACTGGCAATGCGCTGATGAGCGGCCGCATTTATTCAGCGCAGAACATCACGGAGCGAAAACGCTCTGAGGAACGCATCCGGTATTTGGCGCGCATGGATCCGATGACCAAAGTGCCTAATCGCATGCAGTTCCAGCATTTGCTGCAACGCGCCAGCGCGCGAGCACGGCGCAGCAAGCATACGATTGGCCTGTTTTATCTGGACGTGGATCAGTTTAAGGACATTAACGATACCTTTGGGCATCTGGCCGGCGACACGACGCTGGAAATCCTGACCCAATGCATGAGCCGCGCGTTGCCCGAAGGTGCTGTCATCGGTCGTCTGGCCGGCGACGAGTTTGCCGCGTTCATCGACAACCTGCCCAACGATGCGACAGCGCGCACGACGCTGAAGGAAACCGCGGATCGGTTGCTGCTGGAAATCGCCGAGCCGTTCGACGTGCAGAGCAATGAGGTCTACATGACTGCCAGTGTCGGCATTGCGGTGTATCCGAACGACGCCGATAACGTCATCGATTTGCTGCGCAATGCCGATGCCGCACTGTACGCCGCCAAGAAAGCCGGCGGCAATCGCATGATGTTCTACGACACCCGTATGAACGATGATGCCGTCGAGCGCTTGATGCTGAAGAGTCGTCTGCGGCGCAGCTTCGAACGCGACGAGCTATTGCTGCAATATCAACCGAAATACGAATTGGCCACAGGGCAAATCGTCGGTGCCGAAGCGCTGATACGCTGGGAGATGCCTGGCAAGGGACGCATCCAGCCAAACGATTTTATTCCGCTGGCCGAACAAACCGGTCTGATCATCCAGATCGGTGAGTGGGTGATCGAGCGCGTTTGCGAGGACGTCGCGAGCTGGCACCGTGATGTCGGCGACCCGGGCCGAATCGCTATTAATCTGTCGTTGAAGCAGCTGCGCAAGCGCAACTTTTTCGACAGCGTGAACAAGATCTTCTCGCGCCATGCGATCAAACCCTCCGACATCGAATTTGAGATCACCGAAACGACGTTGATGGAAGATATTCCGCGCACAATCGAAGTGCTTGAGAAGCTGCAGGCATACGGATTGCAGTTGGCCATTGATGACTTTGGCACCGGTTATTCATCACTGAGCGCGTTGCAGAAATTCCCGATCAAGACGCTCAAGATTGACCAATCGTTCGTGCGCAATGCTGCCAACGATGACAACGACGCCGCAATTATTTCGGCCATTGTCGACATGAGCCGGCGCCTGCGACTCGAGGTCGTTGCGGAAGGGGTTGAAACCGAGGCACAGCTTGCGTTCCTGCGCGATCTGCGTTGTGACTTCGGCCAGGGAATGCTGTTTGGCGAGCCAATGGACGCGCAGGAATTCGGTAAACGCTTGCTCGCGCAGCTCGATGGCACGGATCAGCATAAGGCGCTATTCGCCTGATCACTTTCGCACCAAAATGGTGCAACACAGCCACACAACATTACTTTATGATGCCGGTTCGTGGCGCAGGACTGCATGCATGCCTGCTACATTGATTGAGGGGAGCACCACAATGAAACCACACAAATTACTGATCGCCACCGCAGCCTTGCTGATCGCCGGTGGCGCCAACGCCGCTTGCAGTTATCCGAAGCGCGTTGATGTTCCGAACGGCAAACTGGCAACGAAAGACGAAATGGTCGAAGGCCAGAAAGCGGTCAAGGACTACATGACGGCAATGAACGAATACCTCGACTGCATCGAGGCCGAAACCGAAGCTGCAAAAAGCGACGAGCAGGATGAGTCCATCGCCGCACAACGTGACGCACTGTTAGCGAAGCGCTACAACGCAGCCGTCGACGAGATGGAGCAACTCGCTGAGTCCTTTAATGTCGAAGTGCGCGCATTTAGGGCGCAGGGCGAGTAAACACGCCACAGCGATAACGGGCCCGCTGTAGGCATGCCTGCAGCGGGCTTTTTTATGGCCGGATCAGTGTCCGGCGCAGACGGCAAGAGACATCGAAATGCTTGAGACCCTGCAACAAGTGATGGACCAGATTTTTGCCTATCGCGACACCATCGCGATACTGGCGCTGATCGTCACGATCATTGTCTTTATCGTGCAACAGCGGCAAGGCAATCGCATCGAGAAGCAGGAAAATTATCTGACGCTCGAGCTTGCCTCAAACGACCTGTTCAAGTTCGAGGGCGAACATGCCAAAGCGATTGGGCCGTTTCAGGAAAACACTCTACCCGACGCGGCGCACATCGAAGCGCACAGTGGCTTGGCCGATGCCTTCTTTTTCATGACGCTGAACCTGTTCGAGGCGTCGGTCCGGTTTCGCAAGAATCTGACGATTGAGAAAACGGTATTTGGCAGCTGGGTCGTGTGGTATTACGACACCTTGTGCTCGGCTTACTTCCGATCGCAATGGCCGCGCTTGCGGGAGAACTACACGGTCGAGTTGAAAGAAATTTTCGACGAACCGTCCGCCCAATTTGACAGCGCGATGGCAGAGCACACCCGCAAGATTGCATTCTTTGATCATGTTGCGCGGATTCTGAACTGCCCGATCATCCGCGACTGGCTGGATGATACCGACCTGCAGCCTGATACTGCGGAGGCAACCTCCACCAGCACGAGTATTTCTCCGGCGACATCTGAAACAACCGTGACGTCGAGCGATTCAGACATCCCAGATGGCATCGCCTGGCTGCCGATCACGCCGGCGCTGGCGCAGACACTGGCGGCCTTTTTTGTCACTAATATCCAGGATCAAACGAACTACATCAGCCACAGCGAATACTTTGAAGGGATGAGCCCGGATGGTGTGATGTGGGCAGCGGATCTGCAGGCACGTATCGCCAAGGGGATGCTGGAGCCTCGCACCGACTTGCCGCTTGAGGCGCTGACGATATCCAGCGACGGGGTGTTACACGCCGTCGCTCTCGTCGACTGGGATCACAACGGCCATGAACGTTACGGCGTGCTGGAAGACATGGCGGTCGCAAAAACCGCCCGGCGGCAGGGCCTGGGCCAGCGGCTGATTGATGAAACGCTCAACCGCGCCGTCGAACGCGGTGCGCAGCGATTAGTGCTCGAGTCCGGCGCGCGCAATGACGGCGCACATGGGCTGTTCGAGGCGAACGGCTTTGAAATTCTATCAAAAGTGTTTATCAAACACCTGAAGCAGTAGGCGTCGCAGCGAAAACAGGCAGTTTGTGGTTTGCCGATATTGTCGTCTTGACGCAATCCCCGACCCGCAACACCTGATCGTGCTGCGTGCGCACGCGCACGTGACTGCCACCGGCGAACTCGAGACCGTACAAGCGCGATTCGCCCTCATAGCGACTCCACACGATGTGCGCATTGCCGTTGCTCGACAACTGCAGCGACAGATCATGGGGGCGGATCAATACTTCAGCGGCATCGCCTGTTTTCACGCAATCCTGAACCTGCAACTGGCTCACGGGAATCGCACCTATCTCACTCTCGAGCGCATCCGTCGCAAGGCTACCGCGAACAAACACACCATCACCAAGAAACGTAGCGACAAAACGCGTCGCTGGCGCGCGGTAACACGCCTCGGGCTCATCGATCTGAGCAAGCTTGCCCTCGTGCATGACGCCGATCCTGTCGGCAACCGTCAGCGCCTCATCCTGATCGTGCGTCACCCATAGTGCTGGCGTACCGGCCTCCTTCAGCGCCGTTCGGATTTGCCACCGCAAACTGTTTTTCAGATGCGCATCCAGACTGGACAACGGCTCATCAAGCAGCACCAGTTTGGGTTGATGCGCCAGTGTACGGGCCAACGCGACGCGTTGCTTTTGCCCACCCGACAACGTCGCAGGCATCGCGTCACTATGATCGCGTAGTCCAAGCTTGTCGATCCAGGCTTCGGCAAGCGCTTCGTCAGTGACACGGAACATGATGTTGTCGCGCACACTCATGTGCGGGAACAATGCAAAGTCCTGAAAAACCAGACCGGTCTGTCGCTGCTCGGCCGGCATGTCAGATGTGTGAAGCAACACCTGATCTGCCAACTGAATTTGCCCCGCCGAAAATTGCTCAAAACCTGCGATCGCTCTGAGCAAACTACTCTTGCCACAGCCAGTTGGACCGACCAGCGTAACAATCTCACCGGGACCCAAATCCAGCGATACGCGGTCGACGGCGCGGCGATCTGAGTATTGCACGACCAGCTCATTAATCCGCAGCATACGCCTAGCGCCCTGGCAGCTGATCGCTGCGGTTTTCGCTTGAGAACATCATTAGCAGGGCACACGCCGATATCGCAATCAAACATAGCGCCGGCAGCGCGGCGCGGCCAAAGTAGCCAGCCTCATACACTTGCCACAGTTCAGTCGTCAGCGTGTCCATCCCCGTCGGCCGCAACAACAACGTCAGTGGCAGCTCACGCATGACTTCGAGAAACACTAACGCGCCGCCTGCGAACGCGCCAGGCACGAGCATCGGCAAACTCACGCGTTTGATCGTCTCGAGTCGTCGCGCGCCAAGACTGCGTGCAGCAAACAGCACGTTTTTGTCCAATCGCGCGGCGCATGTTCTCAGCGGACCTACCGCCAATGGCAGGAAGCGCAGTATGTGTCCGACGATCAGCAACGCCAGTGATTGATACAGATAGTCGAACGTCAATCCGACATAGATCAAAGCCGTTCCCATCACAATCCCCGGTATGCCGTAGCCAAGCGTCGCCAGACGCTCGAGCAAACGACCGGCACGGCTTTGCGTTGCAGCAAAAGCAACTGGCAGCGCGACAATGACCGTCGCAACAGCTGCGAGCAGTGCAGGATAGGTAGAGTTCCAGGCGAGGACCGGATCGAACCCGGCAATACCATCGCGCGCCAGCCAAACTGCGAACACAAAGGCGGGCAGCGCAAGCGTCAGCGTAACCACCAGACTCATGAATACGACAGCCAACCAATACGCGCTCGTCGTCAGTCTCAACGTGATGTTGCAACGGGTGCTTTCGCGCTCTGTGCCAACGCGCGACTCCAAAGCCAGCACGATGCCGACCAGTACGAGTAATTGCAACGACAACAGCGCGGCACGATCCAGGCCAAACGCGTTGTACTCTACAAAGATGCTACGCGTAAACGTATCGAATCCCAGGATAGCGGGCGTGGCGAAGTCACTGAGTGTGTATAGCGCGACGATTAGCGCACCGGCAGCGATGCCACCGCGTATTCGCGGCAGAATAACGCGCGCGATCACCTCTTTCGAGCCAGCACCCAAGCAGCGCGCCGCCTCCACCATACGACTGTCGAGTTGGCGCAGGCTCGCACGTGTCGTCAGAACGATGAAGGGGAAGGTGTAGAGTGTCATGACCAAGGCAGTACCCGGGAGCCCGTCAACCGCTGGCAAGGCCACGCCGGTAAGCAGTGCAATCTCTCCGCCCGCGCCAGTCGCTGCGAAGTATGCAAACCCGCCAATGTAGCTGGGAATCGCCAGCGGCGCTGTCAGCAACGCAAGCCAAACGCCTTGCTTGCGCAATTCGCAGTACGTCGTCAGGAACGCAAGCGGGACGCCGATCAGCACAGCCCCGGCTACTGTCAACAAGGTCAGAGCGAGCGTGTTGAGCGTCAAACGTAGTGACTCTGCGCGCCAGTCCACATCCGCACCGTAACCGAGCCAAAACAGAACGACGACGGGCGCCAGCACAAACAGCGCAACGACCGAGCTGGCAATAACCGCCGGCTCTACTCGCCTCACAGAACGCCGACCCGACGCAGCAGTGCAAGCGTCGGCTTCAAATCACTGAGCGCTTCAAGGTCAATGGCTGGCGGCTTGAGCGTTGCGACAGGTGGCAATCCCTGCGGGCCCTGCACGCCGCGTACCAACGGAATCTCGAACGCTTCTCTGGCAAGAAACGATTGCACCTGCTCTGTGAGCAAGTGGCGCACGAAACCGGTAGCCAGATCGCTGTCATTGAGCAGGACGGCACCGGATGCGTTCAGTAAAGAGCCAGCATCATTCTCGGTGAATCCCAGATCGACCGGCACCTGGGCGTTGCCCTGCTTGAGTCGCAACGTGTAGTAGTGATTGGCAAATCCAAGATCGGCCTCACCACGAGAAACGCCCATGACAACACCAAACTCGCCCGCGTATGGTTTCGATTTTGAGGCCAGCGCCTCCAGCCAGGCGCCTGTTGCATCCTCACCCTCGAGAATACGCATCGCCGTAATGAATGATTGAAACGCGCCGTACGCCGGTGCCCACCCAAACGTCAGATCGCTCTCGGGCAATTGCATGACGGTTGCCGGTAGCTGCGCGCGGCTAACGCGCCCAGTGTTGAAGGGCAGCGTCCGGATACGACCCGATATCGGCAGCCATCGCTTGTAACGGTACGCCGGCGACAATTGTGCGGAGAGATCGGCAGGTATCGGTGCCGGGCTTGATTGTTCGGCCACAAGGCCGAGTGAACTTGCATCAATTGACCAAAACACATCGGCTCTCACCCGACTCATTCTGGCCTCCGCAACCAACGCATTGGCCAGTGCGGTGGAAGGACCGCGCCGCACTTTTAGCTTGAGGTCCGGGTTGCGGCGCTCGATGGCAGCCAGAATGTTCTCGTACAAACCGCCCTCGCCGCGACCCAGATACAAGGTCAGCGTGCCGCTGAGTTTTGGCAAGCGCTCAATTGTGACCGGTGCGTGCTCCACTGGCGCAGCAAACGCCATCGGCGCTAACCCATTCAGTGCCAGCACTGACCCTGTGGTCGCAACACCACGCAGCAATGAGCGGCGGTTCATCGTCAAAACACGTCTGAACGTGACGCTTCGACTTCTTCCAAAACATCTTTTGCCGCTGCCAGTCGTTTATTCATCGTCGCGAGCACAGACGCCACTCGCGCCTGATCGCCCGATTGCATTGCCAGCGGCAGGGTTGCATTGAAATCCTTTTCCAATTGCGACACCAAGTCGGGATCGTGCGGGATCAAATCGCCCTCGATGGCTTCGAACGCATCGAAGTAAGCCTCCCGCACAAGTGTTTCGGCTTGCTTCAGATCACCCGCCTTGTTGGCAGCAAAGGCTGTTTGCAATGCCGCTTCAATGCTATCAACCGTCTGCGGGCCGGAGATGACTTGCGCACCATCGGTCAGAGCACTGGCTGACGCGGCAGACTCATGAAGCACTTGCGACGCAGCTAAACGCACGGCGCCCAGTCCTTGCCACAGCGCTGCGGTTAACCGTTTCGCCGCCGCATCAACATCCGCAGTGGACTGTTTGCCGTCGACCGCACTTTGCAATGCAAAAATGCCTTGCCAGATTCCTGGATATGTAATTGTTGCCTTGTTCTCGATCACTACGTGAACCTCAACAGCTTCCCACTGCTCAATGAAACCAGCGACAGCGCCCTCGGCAATCGCGTTGGTCGCGTAACTGCTCGCAATGTTCTCTGCCGCGGCGACAAGCGCATCGATTTCGGTCTCGAAATCATCCAGATGTTCCTCGAATTCTGCCAGCAACACCTCATCAACCTCGCCATGCGCGCTGGCAGCGGAACAAAAACCAAGCGCCAGAGCAATGCTTGCCGTGACAGCAAACGCTTTCAAAAGTGAATGGATAATGTGTCTACCTTGTGCCTTGTAGTGATGTATTACGAATACGTCGCATCATTATGCAATAGTGCCATCGGACGTAGGCCAAACCATTCGACTGCGGCGCTGTTTAACAGGCGTCGAAGCACCCTAAAACCTTTGATCCCAACCGAGCGTCATCGTGCGACCGTTACCGCGAAAGAAGGTATCTGTGCGGGCACCAGGTTCGGTCTGGGCAAAGTACGTGAAGTAGCCTTCGTTGAACAGGTTTTCAACGCCGAGGGAGAAAACGCCAACGCCGCTGTCCCAGTTAACGAATGCGTTCGCGATCCAGTAGCCATTGAAGTCACGATCTTCGGGTGCTGCGGGACCACGAAATTCACGGTCTTCGAGATTCGACAACATCACGCGCCAGTTCACTGAATTGGCGAATGGGCCTTGCGCGTACAGGTTCAACCTATTGGGGCCAATGTTGACCCCGTCCAGATCCGTATCAACGCCTCCCGTGCCGTCCGAGTCAAACTGTCCGTCCGCATTGCTGTAGTTCGCACCGACGACGTGCCCACTGGCAAAGGTGTAGTCGGCGACCACTTCAAAGCCTTCGATCTCCGTTGCCTGTCGCTGCACTTCGAAAATGCCTGCATCGTTCAACAGCAGTCGTGCGCCGTTCTCTGCCTCCGATCGATACAGTGCTGCGCGTGCACTAAACGGCCCGTTCTCATACTCCACGCCAATCTCAAGGTTGTCCGTGACAATTGGCTCCAGATCAATGAGGCTTTCAACACTCAGCCCAGGGGTGTTGACTGCGCGCAATACGCGCCCGACATCAGGCATCGTGAAGCCTTCGCTGAACGCGCCATAAACACTAATGTTGTCGGTGATGGCGTAGATGATGCCAATATTCGGCAACGTCTCGTTAAAGTCAGGCTCACCACCGCCGACCTGCGTGCTGTTGGCCGCAGCGATCGTGACAAAGTCATCGACATCGAGCGTTGCGAATTCGACTCTGGCACCACCGGTCAGCGTCAGCGACTCCGTCGCTTCCCAACCGACCTGAACAAACGGTGCCGTCGAACGAAATGCCGTCTCCGGCACCCACTCGCGACCACTGCGCGCCAGAATCTGGGCTGACTCATCCTGGAAAAAATCGACACCACCGGTGAAAACCCAAGCACCTTGTTGCCGGTTGTACGTCGTTTTGATACCGAATTTGTCTGATACAACAGCCGATTGATCAAGAAACGGCTCGCCGTCGGGCGTCAATCGGAAGAATCCGCCAAAGGTACCACCCTCAAAAAGACCTTCGAACGACTGATCGTACAACTGCGCTTCGAATTGACCGCCAAATACGTTGTCCTGCGTCAGAGTCAAAGACACGAGCCGATTGTCATTGCGCGCAGGGTCGCCTACTTCGGCGGCAGGGTTGCCCGCAACCGTCCCTGTCGGCACACCTGCCTCCCGATCACCCAGCACGGCACGAAAGTCACCATTGCGTTCAAGTTCGAAATCGTTGACGACAAATGTCAGAGCCCCGTCATCGGAATAGCGCCAGACCGCTTTGCCGAACAAATTCAACGACGTTGAATCCATGATGTCGCCCTGCGTCGGATACATCCCGACGGGATTACCCTGGTCATCGATGAACAGGCCGCGCTCATGCAACGCGATACCGAACGCAACATCCACAGCATCGCCGCCGTGCGTAGTCAGTGCCGATATTTTGTAGCCAACACTGTCGCTATCAAGATCGCCAGCCGCGAGGGCGCGAGCGCGCACACGTGTACCCCAGCCTGACCCGGGCTCCGGCGTCACGGTAACCGTGTTGACCACGCCACCGGTTGCACCGACACCTTGAATGGCATTGGAGCCGTTGATCACCTCGATCCGCTCGATAAAATCGAGATCGAAACTGTGTCCGTCTCGCGAGCCGTCACGCAAGGCGTTGTGTTGCGGCACACCGTCAACAAGATAAAGCGGGTTGCGACCGCGCAACGTTTCGCTGCGGCCGGTCAGCTTTTGCACAGACGGCGCAAAACCTGGAACGGTGATCGACAGTACGCTGAACAGGTCATCGCTAATGGCAGCTTGCTGAGCAATGGATTGCGCATCAATGATCGACACCGTTCCGGCGATACCGCTGGCGGGCGTTCCGGTGCGCGCTGCGCTGACGACGATTTCATCGAGCACATCGCTGTCATCGCTCGTTTGGGATTGTCCGTGAGCTGCACTGCTGGCTGTCGCGACTAGCAGCGCCAGCCCGAGGGAAAGATGTGTTCTGTACATAATGGTTTCCGCTGACGATCGGGTTAGGTGACTGACGAACGGAATGTAAATGATTCTCATTTACATTACAATGCAGGATCTATCGAGTTATCCGAAGGGCTTCCGATGCTCCCAAAGATCCGTGCGATCCACGCCTGGTGCGGCTTGCTGCTCTGCTTGCTACTTGCAGTGCTGAGCCTGTCGGGCACTGCGCTCATTTTCCAGGACGACTACGTCAGAGCAACGGTGCCTGAAGCCCGGCAGCCGGTGGATCTGAATCCAGCGGTTATTGGCGCTGCGATGGAGCGCATTGAGGCGGACATCGGAGCTGACAATCTGTCCTACGTTTTGCTGGCACGCGATACGTTGTCCTTGCACCGCATTGTTATGCGCAACGGTGACGCAGCGTTCGCGCGGCAGGACGGCCAAATTGTTCAACGCTGGAGCAAAAACGGGCGCATTGAGGACTGGGTCTTCCACCTGCATCACTATTTGTTCCTCGGCGACTTTGGCAAGTACCTCGCAGGCGTTGCGGCGCTCATCACTGGACTGATGACCATCAGCGGCATCTATCTGGTCTGGCCGCTACTGCGCGCATTTCGATTGCGGGTATGGCCGCGATCGCGTAAGCGACTCGACCTGCGCGCCTACCATCGCAATACTGGCTTCGTGTTTGCGCTGCCTATCCTGGTGCTCGCACTCACCGGTGCCGGCATGGTCTTTCACAAACAGGCTGATACTGTGCTCGACGTCATCACGCTATCCAAACGTGAGACGTTTAACGCGCCAAAAGGATTGCCTGGCGATGTTAACTGGCGCGCTGCGCTCCAGCACACACGCAGCGAATTTCCGGATGCGCAATTGCGTCTGGTAATCTGGCCGCGCAACAAGACGGCCACCGCAACCGTGCGGTTGAAACAGCCCGGTGAGTGGCACCAGAACGGTCGCAGCTACAGCTTCATCGACGCATCGACGAGTCGGGTAGTTGCCACACGCGATGCCTTAACACTCAGCCGAGGCGAGCGCGCATCGAATACCATTTATCCACTGCACTCTGCCGGCATTGGCGGGCGCGTCTATGATGCGGTTGCCGCCGTGACAGGCATCGCGCTCGTCATACTTGCGTTGGTAGGCGCCTGGTCGTATCTACAACTGCTGCGCTCGCGCCAGCAACAACGCAAGCCCAGGACATCGGCAGCCGGCGCACCGCAATAGCCTGCGACTCGCAGCGCAAGCGTTCGGCAAATGTTGTTGCCGCGCCCATGACGATACGTCGCGCGCTACGCCGTTAGCCACCAAACGACCAATTGAACTCAACGCCCACCACGCGCGGCTCCGCGGTGCGGATTTGTGGCAGGTTGCTCAACCCGCCCGGGGCGTTGCGTTGCGTGACGTAGTCGCGATCAAGCAAGTTGCGCGCGAATACGTGGGCGGACCATTGCGTGGCTATGTAGCCCGCTTTCAGATTGGCGACGACCGAGGAACCGACACGCGTGCGCGGATCATTACACGGTGATTGAGTGCAGGTGTCGCGCTGACCAATGATGTCGCCAGCGGTGTTTCGCACTGGCACGAAAACACTAAGCACCGGGTCGTTGTCGATGACTGAGAAAAAGCGGCCACGCAGATTGATGTCGCCGGAGACACTGAAGCCATTACCGAATCGCCAGTCCATGCCCAGGCTTGCGGTTAGCGGCGATGCATTGTTGAATTCGTTACCGGACAGCTCGGCGGTTGCCGTTTCGAACTCGGTGAACTCGGTTTTGACGTAACCAACCGATGCAAACATGTTCAGTTGGTCGGTCAGTGCGCCATCAATCGACACTTCCATGCCGTAGAGTCTGGAACTGCCTGCGTTGACCGGGATTTGATCAATCGGGATCCCGTTGTCGCGACCGAAATCTGTAATTTGGCTGAGTATCTGATCTTCCCAATCGGTCAGAAATACGTTGGCATCGATGTTGAAACGCCCATCCTCGGTGCTGCTGCGGATCGAGCCTTCGTAGTTCCACGTGTATTCGGGATCGAACTCGGTAAACTGACCACTCACCAACGCAACGCCGGTACCACCAGCCCGATACGCGCGTTGCACAGTCGCCGCAACCGTTGTGCGCTCGAACAAGTCATAGCGAACCCCGAACTTCGGCAGTAGTGCGTCGAAGCGCGTGTCGTTGCGCACCAATTCGTCAGGCGGCAGAAAGCCTTCGATGCCCGGCACATCTGTCGATGTCGCACTCAATGACGAAAAATCGCGTGACTCATTGTCATAGCGCAAGCCTGCGATCAGCGTCAGACGATCTGTGTAGTCGAACTCAACTTCACCAAACGCCGCGACGTTTTCCTCAACGGTACCGAAACTACGATCCTGGAAAATCAGGCCAGGTGGAAATGCGGGACTGACAAACGCAGTCGGCACAACAATGCTGTCCACACTAAAGTTATCGAACTCGCCATAGTAGAGACCCACCAAGCCACGCCAGCGCCCGCCGTTATCGATGCGGGCACGCAACTCCTGAACGAAACTATCATCATTCTGGTCACGGTCGACGGATCCCAGCGGCGCGGGCGAGTTGTCGAGATCCTCGAGACGCACGTAGTCGTGTTCGTAGATAGTCGACAACGACGTAATGGTTACCGCATCACTCAGGTTCCAGTTCAGCTCGAGCGTGCCGATGCGGTGTTCGGAACCCTCCTCGGCCGGCAGGTCGGACGTATTGATGCGCTGCCCGGGAAACGGCGCCGAATCCACAAGGTCTTCGCCGCCGCTGCTGTCCGTGAAACTCAAGGTCAGCTTTGCGCTGAATGCATCGACAGGCTGGAACAGCACTTTCGCTCTGGCTGTCGTTGCTTCGCGTGCGTCATAGTTTTCGTTGCGCGTCGGATTATCGACCCAGCCATCGGTCTCGCGACGATCTGCCGACAAGCGAACCGCAAGCGTGTCGGTAATCAGCGGAATATTGACCATGCCAGCCAACTGGGTACTGTTCAGCTCGGCGAAAGAACCGCGCACCTTGGCGGAGTACGCATCCAGGATAGGATCTGCAGAGTTAATGATGATTGCCCCGCCGATCGCGTTGCGGCCTTGTGTCGTGCCTTGCGGACCACGCAGGATTTCCAACTGCCCCAGATCCCACGTTGAGTATGGGCCAAAAAAAGTTGATTGGTTGTTGGGCAACGAGGCGCCGTCAACAATGGTGTTGATCAGAAGCCCGCCACCGGAACCCAAGCGCTGATCGACGCCACGGATAGTGAAACCTTTCTCCCCGAAGCTCTGTGACACGTTGGGCGTACGCAGTACGACGTCATACAAATCTTCGGTACTGCGCGCCTCTAGTTCAGCGCCCGTGTACAACGCAACGCTGGTTGTCGTGTCCTGCAGAGATCGGCCAAACTTTTCGCCGATCACGACGATCTCGTCAATCTCGTCGTCAGCGTCTTGCGCCTGCACTGCAAATGGGGACAGGGCACTGGCGGTGAAAAACACAGCCATAACCGGGGAGCATCGGAGAAATCTGAACACACTATATCCTTTTCAAGCTCGGCGAGCTTATTACTTGAGAATGCTAATGATAATGATTATTATTTATATATGATGCAAGTAATTTCTACCAGACCCAGATAGCACCATGTGGATCATCGCGGGCTTGGGGCTGCAAACATTGGGTATATTCGCGTTGCGCACCGCGCAACTGGCATCGAGCACACGGTCACTGCGCGCACTCGCTGCAATCGGCATCCTGCTGCTGGCGATCTTGCCGTTCACAAAAGCGCTTGGCTTCGAGCTGGGTTTGACCTGGAGTCTGGTCGCAATTTCACTCGTTGCTTACGCACTGATCCTGCGACCACTCGTCAGCGCAGATGCTGTCGGCCATAACCGGGCACCCAAACGCGCTCGACGCATGCCGGTTGCTCCGTCCGATTCGCGGCGCAGGCTGACGGTGAGATTGATCGCTGCCGGACCGCTCGCGTTGATAGCGGCGCTCGCGCTCAGCCTGATCATCGCCACAAAACCGTGGGCCGTCGAAATCACGCGACTATTCACCGGCGGGCTGCTTGCACCTCTGTTCTGGTCTCTCGGTGCGCTGCACGCAACGGTGGATAGCAGTCTATGGCGGGTGGTGCTGCTGCCGATCTCAACAACTGCTCTGGCCGCATCGGCGTATTGGCTGCTATGACGACATCCAAACACCAAACGGAGGGCGGCGCTGAGAGCTCGACATTCGTCAAACGCATGATCGACTCGCATTCAGTGCTGGGCCTCGCCTTTGCCGCATTGATCTACGTCGTCAGCCTGACCGGCGCGCTCGCACTGTTTGCCGAAGAAATCCAATTGTGGGAGTCGCCAGACTCACTAACCAGTGCCAGCGCGAGCACTGAGGCAATTGCCGCTGCGGCAGTCAATGCGCAAACGCAGGTGACACCTGACTATGAAATATTGAATGTCATTGTCACCGCACCGACGGAGTTCCGCCCGCTTTTAACCGTGCGACTGAACGAACGGATGAATCGCCAGTCACCGTTGATCAGTACCGACTGGATCGCAGATCCCGACAGCGGTGAACTGACCTCGCTGATACATGCACCGTATGCAGAAATGGTCGAGCTGCTACATACGGACTTACTGTTGCCGCGACCCTGGGGTCGCTATCTCGTCGGCCTGATCGGCGTCGCCATGTTCACGCTGATCCTATCCGGCATTTTCGCACATCCGACGATCGTCAAGGATGCATTCAAGCTGCGACTGCGCAGCAATGCGCGCATGGCGTGGACCGATGTTCATAACCGGTTGAGCGTTTGGGGATTGCCGTTTCATTTGATTCTGACTTTTACCGGGGCATTCCTAGGGATTGCTGGCATCATCGTCGCAGCCTTGGCGTTGCTCGCGTACAAGGGTGATCAGGAAGCAGCGATCCAGGTCATTCAGGGTCCCCAAGCCATTCTCGAGCGACCGTTGTTGCAGACACCGACCGACTACGCCGCGATGCTCGAACACTCGCAAGCGGATGATCGGCAACTCTCGCTGCTGGTTGCCAATAACCCCGAGCACAGCGGCTATACAACGACTGTCGCGTATTATGAAGCGGGCATTCTGTCGGCGCGCACGTCAGACATTTATCGCAATGACGGTGAATTCCTGCAAAAGTTTGGCGGCAAAGGCAGCCCCGCCGGCAATCGCGTATTCGGCATGGTGCAACCTCTGCATTACGGCACTTACGGTGGTTACACGATTAAATTCTTCTACCTCATCCTCGCGCTCGCACTGACGTATATCACGAGCACCGGCATGATGATCTGGTTCAAGCGCAAGCGTCAGCAAGGTCAGGAGAAACAGAAGACCGAAGCGGCATGGCGTGGCATGACAACGGGTCTGTCACTGGGATTGGCCTTCACAGGATTGCTGGCTGTAAGTATCGATGGCTTGCCGCTTGTGCCGATCTTCCTTGTGCTTTGGGTTATAGGTTTTGTGCTTGTGTATCGGAGCGTCGATGTATTGTCTCGCGTACGGCAACTGTACTTCTGCATCGCCGCGGTACTGGTCGCGCTTGCTCTGACGCAGGGGTTTTCAGTGCTGTCCGCACACGCAGCCGATCAAATGATCCCTAACGTCATTAACGGCGTATTGGCTCTCGTCGGTGGCGGATTTGTCTGGCTCGGCCGCCGGCTCCAGACTCCAAGACTCACTTCCTAGCGCGGCAAGCGCTGCAGCAGCACAGTTTCTTCGCGGCTCGCCGACGAGGAGGATGTTAGCGCAACATCAACAGTCTCTGGATCGGCTTGTCTCACAAAATCTCGCGCACACGCTCCGGCGGGCGACCCAGCGCGACGCCCTTGTCGGTGACGACAATCGGCCGCTCCATCAGCTTGGGCTCGGCTGCTATCGAGTCCAGCAACGCCTCCGGCGCAGACTTGACCGTGAGTCCCTGTGCTTTCGCCTGCGCTTCGCCAGCGCGAAAAAAATCACTGACAGGTCGACCGGATCGTTCAATCAGATCGGCAAGCTGCTCGCGACTGAGGGGCGATTCCAGATAGCGAACCACCGTTGGCGTGATACCCGCTTCCTCGAGCAACGCAAGCGTCTGCCGTGACTTCGAGCAGCGTGGATTGTGATAAATCGTCGTCATGTCGGAACCTCCGTCGTTGCGCGCAAGGATAAACGAAAAGCTCGCGGCAGCGCGCTGTCATCGCATGCGACCATCAACAAAAAAGGCCCCTCGCGGGACCTTTTGTACGCCTCAACGGGCGCGTTCTGCGACAGCGCGGCATCTACAGGCGATCGATTTCGCGTTTCAGGTTATTGCCCTCGTCGGTGACGATACGCTCTAGCACTTCGATGCGGTGTTCAAGACGCCCGATCAGTTCCAGTGTTTCGTCGCTCGCGCCGGTGTCTTTGTCCGCACGCACCTTGGCGCGGCTGTCAATCCAGTGCGTGATAACACTGTAGACACACCCGATGAACACAATCGCGACGACCATACTGAACGGCGAATTCATACACTACTCCCATACCAACCAAATCACTTAAGCAACCGCGCATTGGCGACTACAACTCGTTTATCTTACGGTCCAGATCGAACCGTGGCGACGTGACATAGCGCTCCAGGCGCGCCAGGCGCGTGTCCAGACGCAACAGGCTGCGACGTACGTCAGTCATTGTCGTGCGCGGCGACTTGCGCAACGCGCGGCGAAAACCCCGATCGGTATCGCGCCTGTCGTTGCCTGCCGACGTCGGCCCAGCGGGCACCAGCAACACCAACACGATGTACATAACGATCGTAATTGGCCCGGCCAGCAACAACGCAACCACCGTCAACAGCCGTGTCATCGTCAGGTCAAAGCCGAAGTAATCCGCAAGCCCTGCACAGACGCCAGCAATCTTGCCGCGCTCCCGGTCACGATAAAACTTGCGCGCCGGTCCTTCGTAGTAGTCGCTCATCAGTAGCTCCTGCGGTTACGTGCGCTGCTACGCCAGAAATCGCGTTCAGCGCGTGGGTCGCTTGGCCGCAACGGGCGCTCCTTGAGCAGCGCTGCGGCCAGACCGTAAATGATCGCACTCGGCAACGTCCAGAAGACCAGCATCAATGCGGCGATGAGTCGGACAACAGTCACGTCCTGGCGGAATCGATCAGCCAGTCCTGCGCAAACACCGAACAACCAGCTGTTGTCCTTGTCCAGATACAACCCGCGCAAATGGCGTGTGATGTCTTCGTGCCTCATACCCTGCTCCTCCAGTCCGGCGCCTCGTCGTCGAGAATGGTCTCCAGTACGTTGACCCGACTCTCAAGTTTCTGCGCAATCTCCCAAACCTCTTCCATCATGCTCTCGTCAGCGACGGTCAACTCGCGTGACTTCTTCCATTTGGTGATGAAATGCAACACCGTGATCAACGGTACGACGACCGTCAGGAAGATAATGATCAATACGAAAAGTTCGTCGCCCATCGATTATCCTTCGCCGTGGTGTTCGGCGTTGCGTGCGGCTACCCGCGCCTTCAAACGCTCGAAATCATCATGAATCCGCTCTTCGGCTTCAAGGCTTGCGAATTCGCGGTCGAGATCTTTCGGCATGCCCAGGTCGTAAGCCTCCACACGACTCTCTACGTCTTCCATGCGTTTCTGATATTGCTCGAAGCGCACCAGTGCATCGTCAACCTTGTAGGTGTGTGTCAGCTTGCGCGCCGCCAGGCGCTTGTTGGCAGTCTCGTGTCTTGCCAACAGCGACTGTTGACGCAGCTTGGCATCTTTCAGTTTCGCTTCCAGCCGCGCGATGTCTTCGTTCAGTTTGCCAAGACCATCATCAACCGCTTTGTATTCATCGCGGATTGTAACCACCGCTTGCTCGGCTTCGTTTTTCTCAACCAAGGCTGCTTTGGCCAGGTCTTCACGCCCCTTGGACAGCGCAAGCTCGGCCTTACTGTCCCAGTCGGCGGTATCACGCTCCAGCGCTTCGAGTTTACGGTTCAGTGATTTCTTGTCGGCAATGGAGCGCGCCGCAGCTGAACGAACCTCAACCAGCGTGTCTTCCATCTCCTGAATCATCAGTCGAACGATTTTCTCCGGGTCTTCCGCCTTGTCCAGAATGGCGTTGATGTTGGAGTTAACGATGTCGCTGAATCTAGAAAAAATACCCATGTCGGAATGCCTCATTCACGTTGTGTCATTCAGAATAGAGCAGAATCCGTGCCAACTATGCTGAACTATCACAACTCATTGTTTTAAATCACTTATCCGTATCTGCAGCCTTCCTCTACATCACGTTAGAATTAGTATTTTTCACTACTTTTTAGCTTTTTAATTAAATTAGTGAGATATTTGACTAATGCAGACTATTACACTGATTGGCGAGTCGCCGGCGTTCCTCGCAACGCTTGAACATGTATCGCGTGCTGCGCCTGTCTCGCGGCCGGTCTTGGTGATTGGCGAGCGCGGCACAGGCAAGGAATTGATCGCCAGCCGTCTGCACTATTTGTCGGCCCGCTGGGAGCAGCCGCTCATCAAGGTTAACTGCGCGGCATTGACCGAAAGCATCCTCGAATCAGAATTGTTTGGCCACGAGGCCGGCGCTTTTACCGGCGCTAGCCGCCAACACCTGGGCCATTTTGAGCGTGCCGATGGCGGCACGCTGATCCTCGATGAGTTGGGCACTGTGTCGATGCGAGTGCAGGAGAAGATCCTGCGCGTCATTGAATATGGCGAGTTCGAACGCGTCGGCGGCAGCGACACCATCGAAGTCGATGTACGTCTCGTCGCCGCGACCAACGAAGACTTGCCGCACCGCGTCGCGCGCGGCACGTTCCGCGCCGACCTGCTCGATCGCCTGGCGTTTGATGTCATTACCGTGCCGCCGCTGCGCGAACGACACGACGACATCCTGCCGCTGGCGCACAGCTTTGCCGTCAACATGTGCGCCGAACTCAAGCGCTCACACTTTGCCGGCTTCAGTCACCGCGCAGCGTCGACCCTGCTGCAATTCGACTGGCCGGGCAACGTGCGGGAGCTGAAGAACGCCGTGGAGCGTTCGGTCTATCGCTCGGAAGACGAAACACAGGTGATCGACGAGATTGTCTTCGACGCCTTCGACTCGCCGTTTGCGCTGCAAACCGCTGCTACGCCGAATACACCTGCAGCCGATTCGCGGCCAGCCGCCTCTGCAGCACAAGGTTTGCGGCTGCCCGCGGATTTGCCGCAGGAACGCGACAAATTCGAACGCCGCTATCTGTACGCCGCGCTGGAGCGCGCAAGCTACCAACAAAAGACAGCGGCAGGTTTACTGGGTCTGACGTATCACCAGTTCCGCGCGCGGTTGAAGAAACTGCAAGTTGACGCGAAGCCGGATGAAACGACGCAGCGCGATGCGCGCAGACGCTCGCCTCAGGCGCGCAACCGCCGGAAGTAAACAGCCCCCGCCAGCAGCAATGCGGTCACGACAAACCCGCCCCAAAGCCCTGGACTGGCCAGAAAATCGAACGGCGCCATGACACTGAGAATATCTATGTCGCCGGACAGCACATCGCGAGCGACCTCTTCTTCGTCGTCGAACTGCGCAAGGTTCAGCGACAAACCGGATACGCCAGCCATCGCGATACGTTCGCCGATCAATTCAAAGAAATGATTGCTGCGCAGCACGATACCTTCGAGCATCGCAATCACAATGATCGGTACAAATACCCACAACAACGATGATCGTTTGGCAAATGCGGAGCTGAGCAGGAACCACGCGATGATGGGTGACAGCCATAGCGCCGAGGTTATCGATACATAGAACGTCAGAATCCAGAACTGCACGAACGGCAACGGCCCCCACAGCAACTCAAGCGGATTGCCGCCGCCGATCAACAAAACCACCGAGGCAAGTACCAGCAGGATGACTTGCGTTAGGAAACTGACCGCGAACCCGATTGCCGGAGCCGCCAGCATCGCCGTCAACCACTTCGACAAGACGGTTTCAGTATCGGTGATCGGCAGCGAGCGCCAGAACAGAATGCTTTTGTCCTTGCGCTCGGCGTATAACGCATCAATGCCGTAAAAGAAGATGACGAATGCCACAACAGCGCTGGTCAGACCCCACGGAATACCGAGCAGCGCGCTGCCGCCTGACAAAGCACCAGGGGCACCGGTCAACTCCAGTGATGCCACCGCTGCGGCGAACGGTGCGCCGGAGAACACAGCGACGATAAACGACACGACAACGCCGAAGATTAACAGCGCAGATACTACTAGCGGCGCGTAGTACAGCGACTTGTGTTCCCACAATTCACGCCGTACGAGCATCAACATATTGCCTACCATGTGCCACCTTCCTTGCCGAGCTTCGCGACAAACAAATCTGCAAGACCGGGCGTTCGCACCTCACCGAACGGCTCAAGTTGTGCACGCGGCACACCCTCGAACGTGAACACTGATTTGCCGAACACTTCACGCTCGGTAACCGGCGACAGTGCGCGCGCCTGACCCGCGTGCTCTTTGGTCGCCATGAGCTCGGTGTAGCGCTCACTGATATCTTCGACCGACGCATTCAGCACCAGCTTGCCGTCGTCGATAAACATCACATCGGTCAGAATGTTCTCAATCTCTTCAACCTGATGCGTCGTAATGACGATTGTGCGTTCAGCATCAAAGTAGTCGCCGAGCAGCTCGGCATAGAACGCCTTTCGAAACAGGATATCCAGACCAAGCGTCGGCTCGTCCAGAATTAGCAGCTTTGCGTCAATCGCCATGATGATCGACAAATGCAGCTGCGCAACCATACCCTTCGAAAGCTCTTTGACCTTGGCATCCGGCTGCACCTTGGTGCGCGCAAGTGCCTTCTCGGCCGCGCTGCGAGAAAAATTACCATGCACTGTTTCAACGAAATCAAGCAGTTGTTTGACACGGATCCAGCGAGGCAGCACAGATACGTCCGCGACATAGCTGACCTGATGCATCAGCTCGCGGCGGTGCTTGTAGGGATCGAGACCGCAAACACTGAGCGCGCCACTACACGGCGTCAAACCCAACACTGCTTTTAGCAACGTCGTCTTGCCTGCGCCATTCGGTCCTATCAAACCGACGATACGGCCTGGCTGAATCTCAAAACTGACATCGTCTACAGCACGCACGGCGCCGAAGTGTTTGCTGATGCCTGTGGCCTTAACCAGTGCGGACATCGCTCTCCCCTAGTCGTTACATCTTATCGTTAGGACTGGTCTTTCCCGGCATTGTTGATGCCAGCCAGCAGGTCTTCGGGATCCAGCTCGAGCCGCTGGATCGTTGCGGCCACCTCCGGCCACTGCTTTTCCAGGAACCGCTGCCGCTCTTCGCTGAGCAGCCGCGTGCGCGCGCCAGGCAGAACAAACATGCCGCGGCCGCGTTTTTTCTCAACGAGATCTTCATCGACCAGTTCCTGATAGCCCTTCAGGACCGTCAGCGGATTGAGACGATACTCGGCTGCAACGCTGCGCACCGACGGCAACGCGTCGCCGTCCGTCAGCACGCCCTCAAGCAGCATGGCCACGACACGGTCGCGCAGTTGCCGGTAGATCGGCAGGTCATCATTCCATTTCGGGTCCATTAGGCTCCAATTGGCCGGAATTTGGGATGCAGTCATTGAGTCAGATAGATCGCGCGAGCGCAACCTGCTTACTGTCCGGCAATGACGGTCGGCAAGCGCGATCCCTCGCTTGAGGCGTCTGTTGCAGCCAGTTCGCTGGAAATCAGTGCCAGCGTGAACATGCCCAACAAAACGAGCGCAACAACACCACTCCAGACATTGCCTTTGCGGGCGCTGTGCTGCCAGTCCATTGGTTTGTCGGTGGGGCGTATCATTTTCGTTTCCTCTGCGTTAGTGTTGTAGTCAACTATAACACCAAATCGATCCGATGCAAGTGCTCTGTTCAATTTCGTCAAAATGGTTGCCAAACAATTGTGCAGTGCACCAATGGGGCTGCGTGTGGGATAATTAGGAACGGACAACGAATTCACTATCAGGGACCAAGCAAATGAAATCACCAGTGCGCGTCACCATTACCGGCGCAGCCGGCCAAATTGGCTACCAACTCGCTTTTCGTATCGCATCAGGACAGCTGCTCGGCACAGATCAGCCCGTCATCCTGCAGTTGCTGGAAATTACGCCTGCGCTGGACGCGCTGAAAGGCGTGGTCATGGAGCTCGACGATTGCGCATTTGGCACGCTGGCCGGTGTTGTCGCGACCGACGATGCCGAAGTTGCATTCAAGGATGCCGACTATGCGTTGCTAGTTGGCGCGCGGCCACGCGGCCCCGGCATGGAGCGCAAGGACTTGCTCGAAGCGAATGCGAAGATCTTCTCAGTGCAGGGCAAGGCCATGAATGCTGTTGCCAGTCGCGACATCAAAGTGCTCGTGGTCGGCAACCCAGCCAACACCAATGCACTGATTGCCCAAGCCAACGCGCCGGACTTGCCGGCAGGCAATTTCACGGCAATGACGCGTCTTGACCATAACCGTGCGATGGCGCAACTGGCTGCCAAGACCGGCAAACATGTTAACGACATCAATAACATGATCATCTGGGGCAACCACTCGGCGACACAATACCCGGACGTCAGCCACACCACGGTTGGTGGTGCCGCGGCCAAGGAGCTCGTCGACGATGCCTGGCTCACCGGCACATTCATCCCGACCGTTCAGCAGCGCGGTGCGGCGATTATCAAGGCGCGCGGCGCCTCATCTGCGGCATCAGCAGCCTCGGCCGCCATCGATCACATCCGCGACTGGGCGCTTGGCACTACAGGCGACAGCTGGGTCAGCATGGCGGTACCGTCCGACGGCAGCTACGGCATTGAGCCCGGCATCATCTATTCCTACCCGGTGCGCTGCAAAAACGGCAGCTATGAGATCGTGCAAGGTTTAGCGATTGACGACGCCAGCCGCGCGTTGATGGACGCCACTGAAACCGAGTTACGCGAAGAGCGTAGCGCCATAGAATCACTGCTGTAACGGCATCCTGGGAGCAACAGGCGTGAGCATCATTAGCACTCTTTTCTGGATCTTATTCATTGCTGGCGGTGCACTGACGCTTGCCTACCGACGCGTCGATCTGAAGACCGCGACGATTGCCAGCGCTGCAGGCGTGCTGGCGCTACATCTGTTCGCCGACGCGCCGGGCCCCGTCCTGTTCCTGTTGTGGCTGATCATCGCCGTACTGGTTGTATTGAATGTCGAAGACTTTCGTCGCGATCAGATCACTGCCCGGTTGCTCGAAAAGTACCGCACGATGCTGCCGCAGATGTCCGACACCGAGCGCGAAGCGCTGGAAGCGGGCAGCGTCTGGTGGGACGGCGAGCTGTTTACCGGCCTACCCGACTGGGATCGCCTGATGTCGATGCCGGCGCCCACGCTCACCGACGAAGAGCAGGCGTTCTTCGACGGCCCAACTGAAACGCTGTGCCGCATGCTGGACGACTGGCAGATCACGCACGAGCTCGGTGATATGCCGCCAGAAATCTGGAGCTATGTTAAAGAGCAACGCTTCTTCGCGATGATCATTCCGAAAGCATATGGCGGTCTGGAGTTCTCGCCGTACGCCAATGCGCTGATCCTGAAAAAGCTGTCGACGCGCTCTACCGTTGCCGCATCCACGATTGGCGTACCCAACTCGCTCGGGCCGGCGGAGCTGCTGCTGCACTACGGCACCGATGAGCAAAAACAACGTTACTTGCCAGGTCTGGCTAGCGGTGACGAGATTCCGTGCTTTGCGCTGACGTCACCGCAGGCGGGTTCCGATGCCGCTGCGCTGATCGATTCGGGCGTGGTCTGCAAAGGCGAGTGGGAAGGCGAAGAAATTGTGGGCATCAAGCTGAACTGGAACAAGCGCTATATCACGCTGGCTCCGGTCGCAACGGTACTCGGCCTTGCCTTCAAGCTGCACGATCCTGATCACCTGATCGGCGACGTCGACGAATACGGCATAACGGCTGCGTTAATTCCGACGAACACGCCTGGTGTCGTGCACGGTCGCCGTCACCTGCCGCTTGATGTGCCGTTCCAGAACGGCCCGACCAGCGGCAAAGATGTGTTCGTGCCGCTGAGCTACATCATTGGTGGCCCCGAAATGGCCGGCAAGGGTTGGAAAATGCTCGTGGAACTGCTGTCCGTCGGGCGTGCCATCACGTTGCCGTCCAGCGGCGCCGGTGGTGGCCAGGGTGCGACATTCGCAACCGGCGCCTACGCGCGCATCCGTAAGCAGTTCCACTTGCCGATCGGTAAGTTTGAAGGTGTCGGCGAAGCCATTTGTCGCATGGCCGGCAACACCTACATTATGAATGCCGCCGTTGACGTCACGGCTGGCGCTATTGGCGAAGGCGAGAAACCGGCCGTACCGTCGGCGGTGCTCAAATACCATTGCACCGAGCTTGCGCGCCAAGTTGCTAACGACGGTATGGACGTGCAGGGCGGCAAGGGCGTCATGATGGGGCCACGCAACTATTTGGGTCGCGGCTACATGGCTTTGCCGATTGGCATCACCGTTGAAGGCGCGAACATCCTGACGCGGTCACTGATTATTTTCGGGCAAGGCGCGATTCGCTGCCATCCGTTTGTGTTGCGCGAGCTGCGTGCTGCGCAGGACGATGATCACGATCGTGGTCTGACCGAATTCGACAAGGCGTTGTTTGGCCATATCGGTTATGCGATCAGCAACGCTGCGCGCTCGTTTGTGCTGGCGCTGACACATGCGAAGTTCAGCCAGGTGCCGGTGCGCGGATCCACAGAGCGCTACTTCCAGAACATCAACCGCTACAGCGCTGCGTTTGCGTTGACGGCTGATTTCGCGATGCTGACGCTGGGCGGCAAGCTGAAAATTCGCGAACGTTTGTCGGCGCGCCTTGGCGATGTGTTCAGCTACATGTATCTGGCCAGCACGGTGCTCAAGCACTACGAAAACCAGGGGCGCCAGCCACAGGACTTGCCGCTCGTCGAATGGTCGGTCAGAACCTTGATGTATCAGGCGCAGGAGCAGCTGCACAAATTCCTGCAGAATTTCCCCAACCGACCGGTAGCCTGGTTGTTGCGCGCGCTGATTTTCCCGCGCGGTCGCACCTACTCTGCGCCTTCCGACGAGATTGGCAACGACATCGTCGAATTGATGATCAATCCGACACAGGCGCGCGATCGACTGTGTGCCGAGACCTATCGCGAGCAGATCCCGAGCAACCCGCTCGGCATGCTGCAAGCCGCACTGGAGCAGGCCGTAATCGTCGAGCCGCTCGAAAAGCGTCTGCGCGACGCCCAGAAGGCCGGCACGATCTCGGCAGAATATTTGCCGCATCAAGTCGAGCAAGGTCTGGACGTTGGCTTGCTGAGCAAAGAGGAAGCAGCGCAATTGCATGCCTATCATGATGCAATCAGCGAGCTGATTGCCGTCGACGATTTCGACGCCAGCGAAATCGGCCGGCAATCAGCAGCACCGGCAAGAAAGGCCGCAACGAAGAAAAAGACAACAGCGAGAAAGCGCACCGTCAAGAAAACACCAGCGCGCAAAAAAGCGCCACGCAAGAAAAAAGTCACGTCCAGCGCGAGCGCCACTGAAGAGGAAAACTCCTGAGCGAACGGGTCGTCTACGAGGTCAGCCTCCGGGTTCCCGCTGCGCGCAGCGTCGAACTGGGGGCGTGGCTGCCCGAACACATCGATGAGATGCTGGCACTGCCCGGGTTCATCGAAGCGAACACGCTTAATGTCACCAAGCACGGGGATACGCACATTCACTGCGTGCAATACGTGCTGCGCGATCAGCCAGCGCTGGACGCCTATGTAGCCGATCACGCACCACACATGCGCAAGCGCGGCGTCGCCAAATTTGGCGGTGACCTTGAAGCCAGTCGCAGCGTGCGCAAAGTGATCGAGCGAAACCGCGAAGACACGGCCGAATGCCTGAACTGCCAAGCGACGTTAACCGGCCAGTATTGCTGGAATTGCGGACAGCGCGGCAACACTCGGTTGATCAGCCTGTGGGAGCTGGTGCGTGATGCGGTCGGCGACCTGTTTGAGCTGGACTCCAGACTGTGGCGCACAGTCATACCGCTGCTCACCAAACCGGGTTTTTTGACCGCTGACTATTTGCAGGGGCGGCGGGCGCGCTACATGCCGCCGTTTCGCATGTACCTCGTCATGAGCTTTGTGTTTTTCCTGATTGCGCAGATCGACGCAGATTTCGACGATGGCGATGTCAGTATCGGCATCGGACCTGAGCAAGTCGAAGCAGCTATTGACGACATTGATATTGAGGGTCAAATCGCCGCCGCCGGGGAAAACTTGTCACCTGAAGACGCGGCCATGGTCCGCAAAACGCTGGAGCGATTCAATCTCGACCGCGAGTCGCGGCAGGCGGCCGATGAGCCTGAGCCGGTCGCGACCGACGCAGAACGCGAGCGACCGCAAAACCAAACAATCGACGCAACGCCTCAAGAGCTCGATCTTGAAGCCGCCGAAGCTGCGCGGCTCAGCGAGACCGTCGATCGGCTGCGCCAGGCGAACGAGAAATGTTCGGATATGCAACTCAACCTCAGTATCCCCGGTTACAGCGAACAAGAGTTGCAAAAACGCGCGATGGACACCTGTGTGTCCATCTACAGCGATCGTGGACGCCGGTTAAGCGAACGCGGCCTGCAGGCGCTACCTATCGCGATGATGGCGCTGTTGCCGCTGATGGCGATGTTTTTGAAGATGATGTATCCGCTGTCGCGCCGGTACTACGTCGAACACTTGTTGTTGTTGGTGCACTACCACGCGTTCGTCTTCCTGGCGATTACATTGCTGGCTGGTGTCATGGCGACCGCATCGTGGCTATCCGTCCCAGATTGGCTGTTACAAATGCTCGTCGTTGCCGTCATTTTGTACATCGCGATCTATTTGTACAAAACCATGCGCCGCGTCTATCGCCAAGGCCGTTTTATTACAATAATCAAGTACTTGGTGATCGCAACGGCGTATGTTCTGGCGATGGCACTGGTCATCGCCATCGGCGCTATCATCCTGTTGCTGACGTACTAGGCGCTCACATCCATGTTCCCGGCTTGAGCCTGCGCCACATGCTGCCTACAATGGCTGTGGGGATTATATGTAGTTTTCTTGCGGGCCGCGCCGCCAGGAACCGCTGACGTTTCGGCGTACAGCGGTTTTACGTATCTCCGACTGTGTAGTTTACGAAGAAATACGCTATGAAAATCGGAATCAGTGGTCTCGCGGCTTACGTACCTCCCTATCGGGTCACTCTCGAGAACTGGTGTGACTGGACGGGGCAACAACCCCAGAAAATGCACGAAGTCGTTGGGCGCAGCTTCCGCATGCGTGGCCATCGCCACAGCGTCTACACAATGGCCGCCACCGCGGTACTCAGGCTAATCGACCAGTACGAGCTGGATCCGCAAGAAATTCGCTTCCTGGGTCTTGGCACCGAATCGAGCCTCGACAACTCCGCCGGCGCAGTCATTATCAAAGGCATGGTCGACAGCGCTCTGGTCGCACGCGGCCTGGCGCCACTATCACGCGCCTGCGAAGTCCCCGAATTCAAGCACGCCTGTCTGGGCGGCGTGTACGCGATGAAAAGCGCGATACGTGCACTCGCATTCGACGGCCGCGGCTCGAAAGCCATCGTTGTGTGCGCAGACATCGCCGAATACCAACGCGGCAGCAGCGGTGAGCCAACGCAGGGCGCCGGTGCCGTGGCGATGCTGCTCGAAGAAGACCCGAAGCTGGCCGTCGTTGATTTGATCAACAGCGGCAGCGCTTCCGACTACCGCATCATGGATTTCCGCAAGCCGATGTTGCGCTTCTGCGGCCAGGACCGCAGCGAGTCCCATCAGGTGCAGGATTTCCCGGTCTTCAACGGCAAATATTCAACGACGTGCTACATCGACGAAACACTGCACGCGCTCGCCGACATGTACCAAAAGCGCGGCATTTCGGCCGCCGCCCATTTGCATAGCGTGCAACACATCTTCATGCATCGCCCCTATCGCCGCATGCCAGAGAACGGCCTTGCCGTTGCATGGCTCTGGGCGTTAGCCAATGGCAACGATGACGATCGCACAAAGCTCTCCGGATACGCGGCAATGGCCGACATGGACTTTGATGCACTGTGTACCGAGCTGTCGACTGAACACAACATTGCTGCGCTCGCCGATGCCGATCACCTAAACGACGACGCGATGCCGCTGGCGATGGGTCTGATTCGCACGTTCCGCGGCCACGACGATTTCGCATCGGCGATCCTCGACAAACTGTCACTGGGCAGCGAGCGGATGCGTGACATGGGCAATTTGTACACCGCGGCGTTGCCAGCATGGATGGCCGCCGGCTTCGAGCACGCACTCGAATCAGGCCTCGACCTTGCGGGCCAGGAGATTCTGACGCTGGGCTACGGCAGTGGCGACGCGGCGGAAGTGATCCCGATGACGGTAACGGACGACTGGCAGAGCGCCACCGCGAAAATGCGTTTCAGCGATGCGTTGCTAAACCCGATTGATCTGACGCAGGCGCAATACGAGGCGTTGCACGATGGCCGCGCAGTGCCTGACCTGCCGACACCCGTCGGCGAAGAATTTTTCGTCTGTAACGTCGGCCGCGACAACGAGCGCCATTTTCAGGACGTCGGCATCGAGTACTACCGCTACCAAGCGTAGCGTATCCGACGCGCGCGCAGCGGCGCGCCATCAGCGTGCGGTCAGGCGATCACCTCACCCGTCAATGCGGCGATGTCGCTAGCGAATTCACTACGCAATCGTTGCCACTCCAATTTGAACCAGGGCGTAAGCGACTGCGGTTCATCGGTCAACATCCGGTCAACCGCCGCCGGCGCCACAAATTTCCAGTCAGACACCTCGCTGCGATTCGCCTGCACGTCGCTGGTGATACGACCGACATAGACCGAACACAGCTCATGTTCGCTGCCGGTTTCGTCGAATGTCGCCTGATACTGAAATTTGTAGATGAACTTCAGATCGGCTTCGCAACCTAGCTCCTGATGGAGCCGGCGATGCACCGCCTCGTCCATGACCTCGCCGCGGCGCGGGTGCGAACAACAGCTGTTCGACCAAAAGCCACCCCACAGACGTTTGTCATCAGCACGCTTTTGCAGCAATACCTTGCCGTCATCATTGAACACAAACAGCGAGAATGCGCGATGCAGGATACCTTGACCGTGGTGGCAATCGGCTTTCGGCAAGTAGCCGACCGGCTCATCGTCGGCATCGACCAGGATCAGCTCCTCGGCATCGAACGACACAACGCTGTCCACCGGCGATGACGCGTCCACCGAAATCACTCTCGCTTCGAAACGCGCCTTGCGCAGCGCAGCAACCACGGTGTCGGCGTTGCCGTCACAAACTGCAACAATCGAACCACCGCCACCGGAACCGGTGAGTTTGGCGCCCAGCGCACCGGCATCACGCGAAATTTGTACCATTTTCTCCAGCACGGGATGACTGACACCCAGTGCGTTCAACAAACCGTGACAGACGTTCAGACTGTCACCGAGCGCTGCCGCGTTGCCGTCGGCCAGCGCCTGTAAGCAGTATTCGATCTGTGAGTCGATACTGTCGAACAGAGACTCAAAAGCGGCCGTCATGCGCTCACGGCGCTCTTTGACACGGGCGACCAGCGACGACGTCACACCCTTTACGCCGCTGAATGCAATCACCAACTGGAATGGCGCGCCAATGCGTATGTCACGCCAGCGCGATTGTCCCGTTGGCGAGAACAACAATGGTGCTGCGAATGTCGCGAGTGTGTTGTCGACGCCCGACGGCGTGCCGTGCGCGAGCTTTTCGCACTCGAACGCGAACTCATTGACGCGCTCAGGCGTCAGGGTCAACCCCGTCAATCGCGCCAACGCACGGATCAACACAACTGCCAGCGCAGCCGAGCCGCCGAGACCTGCAGCAAACGGGATCTGGCAATACACCTCGACATGCCCTTTCGGCATCTCGATGTCGAGCAACGACACAATGGTCGTCGTCAACATGCCCAACGGGCTGCGTCGGTCGGCATCGTCACGCGCATCGAACGTCAATTGCCAGTCGTTAACGGTCACCGACAACGGCGTTTCGCTTTCGAAAATCTCGGCGCGCAGCGCTCGCGGTACGGGTAGACCCAAAGCGCGCCGGCCATAAACCACGGCATGTTCACCCGCCAGAATGATCTTCGCCGCACTGCTGACCTCACCCAACGATGTGCGGGGCGCCTGCGCCGGCGTTGCGCGCCGCAGCGCCTCAATCAACTCGCGCGCGCGCCAGGTTTTGACCACCCCTTCGGCCACCATGCCTGCAACGACTCTGTCGACCTCATCATCATGAGCACCCGCCTGAACCGCAACACTGCGCGCGTGTAATGCCATATGACCCCGCTGGATGCCGTCGGTCACCAGCGCTTTGATCGCCGAGAAATTCTGCGCCAGCCCGACGGCTGTCGCGATCTCATCGAGCTCGCGCGCGCTTTCGACGCCGGCCAGACGCAAGCTAATCTTGGCGACCGGGTTGATCCGCACGGATCCACCGACAATGCCCAGCTTGATCGGCAGCGTCAGCTCGCCGACAAGATCTCCTGCCTCATTCTCAGTCCAGCGCGTCAGCGAGCGATATTGACCATCACGCGCAGCATAGGCGTGCGCGCTGGCCTCAACGGCGCGCCAGTCATTACCGGTCGCCACCACCACCGCGTCGATACCATTCATGACGCCCTTGTTGTGCGTCGTCGCACGATGCGGATCAAGCTCGGCAAACTCATTGGCGGCGATAATGCCATCGCGAACCCGCCGGGCTTTGTCGACGTCGTCATGCAGCGCACTAAGCGGCACCCGCATGCGCGCAGTCACCAGCGCCCGATCCGCGAGATTGGACAGGATTTTCAGATGCGCATTCGCATCCGCAATCGCGGCAACCATTGGCGCAACCTGCTCACAAATTGTGTTGATCAGATTCGCACCCATTGCATCGCAGGTATCAATTAACAGGTGTACGACAATCATGTGACTGCCATTGGCGCGCTGGTAGCTGCGCTGTTCGACGCCGCGCACACCGCCACCGCGCGCCGTCAGATTCGGGTGCACGGCGTTCGCTGCATCGATAATCTTCCGCTCAGCGTCCTGCAGCGCAGCCAACGAGTGCTTAGGGTTTTTAACATCAAGCAGCTGGATTTGACCGATCATCAGCGCCGGCTCGGAAAACACCTCAAAGCCACCACTGGCCCGCGCGATTTTCGCGGCAGACGATAGCGCGGCAACGATCGACGGCTCCTCAACGACCATCGGCACGAGCCGATCAACACCATTCACACGGAAATTCAATGCCAGCGCAAACGGCAGGCCGGCAACACCAATGACGTTTTCAATCAGGTGCTCGGCAACGTGGCGTTCGAGTGTGACATCACCGCTGCTAAGGGCCGCGAAATCCTGCGATGTGATCGCACCGGACTCGTGCAACACGGACAGGCGCTCGGTCAGCGCCAATCGATAAAAACCTGAAAACACCGATGTCACTAAAAATCTCCGGCAGACACACTGCGCAGTATCGGCGCATTCCCGACCACGCTCATAGTTGGAACGTCAAAACCCGCATCGCTTGCAGCTGTAGAGAAATCGGCCAGCGCTTGCGAATCAACAGCGAGCGCAACACCGAAATCACCGCCACCGGCACCGCAAGGCTTGTAGACGATGTCATACGCGCGGGCCAACTCAGTCAATGCTTCGTGACCGCCCAGCATGTACTCAAGGTTGGCGGCCTCAGCGACCGACTGCATCTGTTGCGTGAACGCCCGCAACGCAGCTAGCACCGCAGGTGCATCGCCGCGGCGCCAAACGCTGGCAACGGCGGTCGCGGCTGCGCCTAACGCAGCGACAGCATGACCACTATCGGTGTGTTGCTCGCGCCAACGTGCAAACCGGCGTATGCGATCCTTCGTCGATGCCGCAACCGGGCAGGCGATTGGCAATGCGATCAGTCCGGCAGGCCAGCTGACACTGCTATAGATCGCCGGCACCGTGGGCGGACGTTTGTAGAGCACGGTACCGCCGCGCGCAACCGTGTAGATATCCGCGCCACTACCCTGCCCACCCTGGAACACGGCATGCGCATCGGCAATGGTCTGCATCGCATCCGCATAGCCCGACGCACCGGCGAGCACGGTGCCAGCGGCGACAGCGACCGCTGCGCTCGATCCGAGGCCGAGTTTGCGCTTGCCAGAATAAAATGCGGTCGAATCGATAGTCAGCGCCATGGGTCCCACAGGCGGCAACGCGCGCAACAGCGTGGCCAACATCTGCCGGGCCGGGCTGTCTGCGCCGGACGCCCAGTGCACTTCGCCATTGACGAGCTCAAACGCATCACTAAACGCCTCGGGGCCGGTCACAGTCACGCTGTGCTGCGCGGCCGGCACTGCCTGTGCATCACAAAAGCGGTCGACGCACGACACAATCGCCGGCGCGCCGTCCAGCACAGCGTACTCACCGCTCAGCAACAGCTTGCCGGGCACACTGATTGCAACAGGCCGCAGACGAGCGCTCACGCGGCCTGCTCCACCAGTGATGCCGGACCACCCAGTGGCACATCGATAATTTGCGTGACGCCGGCAACATCAGATAACGCATCGCGAACGATCGTTACCGCCGACGGATCGCAGATGACCTTGATTTGCGGGCCAGCATCAATCGTGAAAAATGCCGCTGTGCCTGCAGCACGCAACGCTCGCACGCGATGGATGCACTCCATCGTCGCCGCATTCCAGTACAACAGCGGCGGATTCGCAGCCTGCATCACAGCGTGCATTTTCAGGCAGCTGTGCTCGCTGACATCAGCGAGCTTAGCAAAGTCGCCGCTGCTGATCGCAAGCTCGGCGGCGTCCAGATCGGCCTTGTGGCTGGACAGCCAGGCATCGTAATACGGTGATGTTGCGCGCGTGAGCTGCATCCCTTGCGTGCTGCCCGTCTGCTTGCGTGCTTTGCTGGTCACACCCACGACAACATGTAACGGCAATTGCGCGGTAGTCAGCTCGCGCAACCTGATCGGTGGCGAACCACCCTCGTCGACATCCAGCCGCACCGCACCGCCAAACAACGATCGTGCCGCCGAGCCGGAGCCGCGACCGGCCATAACGGCCAGATCATGTTGCGAGCGGTTCAGATCCAGCAGCGCGTTCAAAGCCACCGTCAGCGCCGCAAATCCGGATGCCGATGAGGCTAACCCAGCTGCTGTCGGAAAATTATTATGCGATTCGATGTCGATCGGAGGGCGTGCCGGGCCCAGTAGACGGCCGACAAACGCGAACGTACGCTCGCCGATCGCGGGCTCGGCAAAGCCATTGAGCGCAAAGCGATCCTGTGTAATCTGCTGGCCACTGCGCAGCGTCGTGCGCGTCTCAAGACCGGACAACGTTACCGACAGCGAACCGACGGCTGGCGTATTGCTGGCTACGTCCGCCTTGCCCCAATATTTGACCAACGCGATATTCGGCTGTGCGACAGCGGTGACTACCCGGTTTTTGTTGTTTTGATCTGTCAAAAAATCTCTCGCACGCGCAAAATGACGCAACCTCTTTCTACCGGTCGGGAATCACAATACTCGTGTCGTTCGAATCTGCCATACCCCAGTATATCGCCCGTGTTGACGCAGCGCTCGCATCTGAGCTGCCGGACGCAACTGTCGTGCCGCATCGGCTCCACCAGGCGATGCATTACGCTACGCTCAATGGTGGCAAACGGATCCGACCGCTGCTGGTTTACGCGACCGGCGAGGTGCTGGACATCCCGCCAGAGCACCTGGATGCGCCCGCGGTTGCTGTTGAATTGATCCATGCATTTTCGCTGGTTCACGACGATCTGCCTGCGATGGATGACGACGACCTGCGGCGCGGTCGACCCACTGTGCACCGCCAGTTTGATGAGGCCACGGCGATTCTGGCCGCCGATGCGCTGCAACCACTGGCCTTTGAGGTGCTGGCACGCTCAGGTTCCGACGCACTGGCGCGCGCGCAACTGGATATGGTTCGCATTCTTGCGTTCGCATGCGGCTCGCTCGGCATGACCGGTGGACAAGCCATCGACATCGAGTCAGAGGGACAGCAGATTAGCGGCGAATTGCTGCAGAAGATGTTTGAACAAAAAACCGGCGCGCTGATCGAGGCCGCGGTAAAAATGGCGGCGGCGCTGGATCTGTCGTTGACTGACGAGCGCCGCGCAGCACTTGCGCAATTTGCGCACAAACTCGGGCTTGCATTCCAGATCCGCGACGACATTCTCGATATCGAAGGTGACACCGAGACCATCGGCAAACCGGCAGGCTCTGACCTTGCCAATGACAAGGCAACGTGGCCTGCCGTGCACGGTCTACAGGCGGCGAAAGCGCAGTGCGAGGCCTTGTACGAACAAGGCATCAGTGCACTGGAGATCTTTGGCGCGCGCCAGGAACCGCTCGCAGTGCTTGCGCGGCGCATCGTCTGGCGGGAGGACTGAAGGCTCGTGCAGCGCAGCATCCTACACGTCGATATGGATGCGTTTTTCGCCAGCGTCGAACAACGCGATGCGCCGCAGTTACGCGGCAAACCGGTGATCGTCGGTGGGCAAGGTCAGCGCGGCGTGGTTGCGGCAGCCAGCTACGAATCCAGACAATTCGGTGTGCGTTCGGCGATGCCGGTGCGTGAGGCGCTGCAACGCTGCCCCAATCTGATTTGCGTCAAACCCCGAATGGATCACTATCGTGATGTTTCGCGGCAGGTTTTTGCCATTTTCCGCAGCATCACGCCGGAGGTGGAAGGCCTGTCGCTGGACGAGGCATTTCTGGACGTCACGCACAGTCTCGATCTATTCGGCGACGCGCTGGGTATTGCCCGCGACATCAAGGCACGTATTCTGGACACCACGGCATTGCATGCCTCCGTGGGGGTTGCGCAAAACAAACTAGTCGCAAAGGTCGCTTCCGATCTGGACAAGCCCGACGGGCTAACCGTGGTGCGTCCGGGCGAGGAACAGGCGCGACTGGCACCGTTGTCCGTGCGCGTCCTGCCTGGCATCGGTCCACGCGCTGGCGAATCGCTGGCCGCCAACGCGGTATACACCGTTGGCGATCTGCAAAACGCATCGGATGCGGTGCTACAGCGGGTGTTCGGACGCTATGCCGAACGCGTGCGCCAGCGTGCGTTGGGCATCGACCACCGCCCTGTCGTGGCCGCGCGTGATGACAAATCGATCAGCGCGGAGACGACCTTTGAGCAGGACAGCGCCGACCGCCAGCACCTGTTCGGCGTGCTGGGACAGCTTGCGGACAAAACCGCCACCCGCATGCGCAACAAACAACTGCTCGCCAGCGTAGTGCAAATCAAGATCCGGCGCAGCGATTTCAAGACCTTTACGCGCCAGACCCAGCTCAAACCCGCCACCAACAACACCAAAGTGTTGTTCGAGGAATCGCGCGGGCTGCTGGCCGAGTGGCTGAATGACCACCCGGACCAGAAAATCCGGCTGCTCGGCGTTGGTGGCAGCCAACTGGCAGCGGATCAGCAGCTTGACCTGTTCGCCAACGATTCCGTCGGCGATGGCAAGGCGATGGATCAAACGGTCGACGCTGTGCGCGACCGCTTCAGCGAACTGGGGCTTTCTGCGCTGCAGCCGGCCAGCCGACTGCGCAACGACGACTCGTAGCCGCTCAATTTCACCTGCAACGGGCTGGACAGGTACCATACGGGACTATGTACCTCGAGTTTTTCGGGCTGCACGAGCGGCCATTCACCATTACGCCTGATCCGCGCTATCTGTTCATGAGCGAACGGCATGCGGAGGCACTCGCGCACCTGATCTACGGCGTGACGGAGAGCGATGGATTCATCGTGTTAACCGGTGAGGTCGGCACCGGCAAAACAACGCTGGTGCGCAGCCTGCTGCAAAAAATGCCTGATGCCGCCGATGTCGCGCTGATTTTGAACCCGCAGCTGAATGCGATCGAGTTTCTGCGCGCCATAATTCAGGAGCTCGGCATCACACCGCCGCAAGACATGGATAGTGCGCGGGCGCTGACCGAAGCACTCAATGACCACTTGCTTGATGCGCACACGCGCGGGCGCAGAACGATTGCCGTAGTTGATGAAGCGCAGAATCTGTCTGCTGAGGTGCTCGAACAGATTCGTTTGCTGACCAACCTGGAAACGACGCGCGATAAGTTGCTGCAAATCGTGTTGATCGGGCAACCGGAGTTGCGCGAGTTGTTGGCGCGCAATGATTTGCGGCAATTGTCACAGCGCGTCACGGCGCGCTACCACCTGCTGCCATTGAACGTCGATGAAGCAGCCCAGTATCTGGATCATCGTTTGGCCGTCGCCGGCGCGCTGCAACCCATTCTTGGCAACGGTGCGAAAAAGCGTATTCATACGCTGGCCCACGGGATTCCACGCCTGATGAATCTGATCGCGGACCGCGCGCTGCTGGGTGCGTGGAGTCGCGAGCAAAAAACGGTCGACAAATCGATGGTTGATGCTGCCGCTGAAGAGGTCTTTGGCAAACCGATGGTCAAGCGCATGAAAGCCAAACCGTGGCCACAATGGGCGACAATTGGCATCGCCGCGGCGCTCGTACTGGCTACCATCGCCGTCTCGGTGCAACAGTTTTCGGCCGACCCGGCACCCGTCGTGCCGGTGCAGGCAGCGATCGCCGAACGCCGCGCTGCTATCGAGCCTGCACCGCAGACGCTGCCTCCGGTGCAGGCACAGATTGAAACGGTGCCCACCGAGCCACCACGGCCGTCGTTGAACGACTGGCTGGTGGTCAACCGCGACAAAACCGGCACGACAGACAGTTTCGCGACATTGTTTGAGCAATGGTCGCTGACCTATAACCCACTGCTGGGCAATCCGTGCGAGCAGGCGCGCACGCAGCAGTTGCGCTGCGTTGCCGACAGCGGCGCGTTGGCCGGATTGCTGCTGTTCGACCGGCCAGCAATCATGACGTTGCGCGATCTTGCCGGCGAAGCGCACCAGGTAGTGCTCACGGCGTTTGCCGATAACGACGTTACGTTGCGCGTGGCCGATGCCAGCATTACGTTGCCGGCCGCAGAGTTGGTGCCACTGTGGTTTGGCGAATACCTGCTGTTGTGGCGACCACCGAACAACCGGGTCGTGACGTTGCGCCCGGGCTCGCGTGGCGAAAATGTATTGTGGCTGCGGCAGAGTCTGACCGCCATTCTGGGTCGCGACATCCCGCCGCAGGATTCGCGGCGCTACGACGACGAGATGGTCGCGTTTGTACGCGAATACCAGCGCGCACGACGACTGACGGTCGATGGCGTTGTCGGACCGCGCACCCAAATGATGATCATCGCCGATCTCGGTATGGCAGATACGCCGCGCTTGCAAACCACACGCCGTGCGTTGACCGCCACACGAGCTGCGGAGTAGACGCCGATGTCGCTGATCCTCGATGCACTGCGCAAGTCTGATGTCGAACACGCGCGCCAAAAAGCACCCGGCGTTGCAACAACAACGGTGCACAGTGCACCACCCCAGCGCTCTGCGCTATGGCTCATCGTGCTGATCGCGTTACTACTCAATGCTGCGTTTCTGGCATGGCTTGTGTGGGGACGCGACTCAGGCGACGCACCAGCCAGTGCGCCAGCACCAGCAGCGGTCGTCGACAACACGTCGCTCGTCGATATTGCTGCTGCGCCGCCCGAGCCGGTCATACCGTCAACAAAAGCCAATGTACGCTCGTTACTCGACGAGACGATTCGCGAAGCGGCCGCCACGCGCGAGCTGCAACCCGCCAACGTTCAGGCAGAACCTGCATCCGTACCGGTCCCGGCCACGAACACACCAACAGTGTTGACGGAACCGGACGATCCAAACCTGTCGCTACCGACGCTCGACGAGCTGCGCGCCACAAGGCGCACCTCGCTACCGGACTTGAGTATCGCCTTGCATGTTTACAACGCGGACCCGGCGTCGCGCTTTGCGTTCATTGCCGGACGCAAAGTTACCGAGGGCTCGCAGCTCGATAACGGTGCGCGGATTGTCGAGATCACGCCGTACGGTGTTATCTTGACGCATAACGGCGAGCGGCTCTTGTTGCCGCGTGAATAACTTCTACAGAATACGTCGATCAGTCGGGGGGCTGTATGCAATATCTTGATGGCGAGGCGATGCGCGATGCACTGAAAAACGGTGTACAACGCGTGATTGCAAGCCAGGACGGGCTCAACAGGATCAACGTGTTCCCGGTCGCCGACGGCGATACCGGTACGAACCTTGCGCTGACCGTCGGCGCAATGGGTAATGTGCTGCATGCGGACGGTGCACCGCTACACAAACTGTTGGCGCGCGCTGCAGATGCGCTGCTTGACGGTGCACGCGGCAATTCGGGCGCAATCCTTGCGCAGTTTTTCCAGGGCGTCAGCGATACGGCGACCGAGCTCACCCGCTTCAGCGCAGAGACGTTCGCCAGCGCTATGGTAGCGGGCAGCACATACGCGCGTGATGCGCTGTCCGAACCACGTGAAGGCACAATCCTGTCGGTGATTGATGCGTTCGCCGACGCGTTGACAGCGACGGTGCGTAGTACTGCGCAGGTCGACTTTCCGACATTAATCGATCACGGACTGCATGCGGCCGAAAAGGCGCTGGCACTGACCAAAACGCAACTGGCTGAACTACGCAAAGCCGACGTCGTTGACGCCGGGGCGAAAGGTTTTGTCGCGCTGCTGCAAGGCATGCAGGCGTACATCAAGAGTGGTGAAACCGTCGACAAGATTTCACTGCCCGACAGCGCCGCCGAAGCCATCATGGCGGGCGAAGATCATGACCTGGACTACCGTTATTGCACCGAGTGCATTATCACCGGCGACAATATCGACCGCCGTAAGCTACGCGAAGCGTTGTCCGAATTGGGCGGCTCTCTGGTGCTCGCCGGCAGCCGGCACAAAGCCAAAATCCACATTCACGTCAATGAGCCCGACGCAGTGTTCCGACTGGCGCGCGACTACGGCACGCTGACCGGAGAGAAAGCCGATGACATGCAGCGCCAGCAGCACGCCACGCACGTTGCCGATCGCAGCATCGCCGTGATCACTGACAGCGCGGCCGATATCGCGCCAAAGGATATGGATGCGCTGGACATACACTTCGTTCCGCTGCGCATCCAGTTTGGCGAACAGGGTTACCTCGACAAATTGAGCATCTCGGAAAGTGAATTCTTCGCAGAGCTGACTCGCAATCCGGCCCACCCGACGTCGTCACAGCCGGCGCCCGGTGATTTTCGCCGCCAATACCAGTTCCTGGCGAGTCACTACCCGCACGTTGTTGCGATCACGCTGTCAGCGAAGGTCAGCGGCACCTACTCGGCCGCGCAGAGTGCCGCCTCGCGTGTCAGCGCAGATGGCGATATTCATGTGATCGATTCGCGAAATGCATCGCTGGGCGAAGGTCTGATCGTGCGCGAAGCCGCCGAAAAAGCCGCCACTGGCGCGGATATCGACGCCGTGCTCGCGCACACGCGCCAGGCGGTCGACAACACAAAGACGTTTGCACTGGTCTCCGATCTGACCTACGCCGTGCGTGGCGGTCGCGTACCAAAATCGAGAAAGTTGCTGGCCGATTTTCTGCGCCTCAACGCCATCCTGACCACGGCGCCGGATGGGTCGGTAGGCTCGGGCGGCGCAATACTCGGCCGGCGGAATCGCGTCGCGAAATTCACCCGCAAGCTGGTCAGCGAGATCGGCACAACGCGACCGGTGCGACTTGCTGTTGGTCACGCAGCCTGCGAAGCAGAAGCGGTCGAACTGGAGAATAACCTGACGGTCGCGCTACCCAACTGCGTCGATACGTATCGTACGGAGATCGGTTCGGCCTTCGGCGTGCACGGCGGGCCTGGCTTACTCGTTGTCTCGGTGTTATTCCAGCAATGAACCCTGTGCGGGCGAAGGCTCAATGAGTGCCGGCGATTCATTGCGAGCGTTGTTGACCGTCTTGGCGACAGCCCAGTAGTCGAGTTCTGCGGCGCGCGCCTCGGCGCTGAGTTCGCGCAAAGCCGGCGGGTTACCGCCATCGCCGGCGATCCAGTGTTCGCAGGCAACGTCATCCAGCATCACCGGCATTCGATGGTGCACAGACTCGATACCACCCGCCGCCGCCATCGTCAGAATCGTGAAGGTCTCAACCAGCTCGCCATCGCGCGCCGGATCGCGCCATTGCTCCCACAAGCCGGCCAACGCTATCGGCCGGCAGTCACGGCGGCTCAGGTAGTACGGCTGTTTGCCATCCGGCCCTGCAACCCACTCATAGTACCCGTCAGCCGGCACGACACAGCGCCTGCGCTTGAAGGCTTCACGGAAGCTTGGTTTTTCGTGCACGGTTTCCGAGCGCGCGTTGATCGTGCGCGCAGCCATACTGCGGTCCTTCGCCCAATGCGGCAGCAAACCCCAGCGCAACATAGACACGGCGAAACCGCCAGCATCATCGGCGCGCACGACGGCGGCCAGATCGGTAGGGGCAATGTTGTAGTGCGCCGCAACCGGCGGCGATGCGGCGAGACCGAACAGATCGACCGCCGCCTCTGCCGCTGAGTAATAGGCGAAGCGGCCGCACATAGGCTATTCGCGAATCCCGGTGCCGCGATTCATCAGCATGACGCAAGTCGAGAACAGCAACACGACAAACACAAGCACAAGGCCATAGGCTGTCGCAATCGGAATGTCTGATTGACCCAGGACGCCGTAGCGGAACGCATTGACCATGTACAGAATCGGGTTTGCCATCGACACTTTCTGCCAGAACTCAGGCAACAGGGAGATCGAATAAAACACACCGCCCAGATAGGTTAACGGCGTCAGCACGAACGTGGGGACAATCGAAATGTCATCGAATTTTTTGGCAAACACGGCGTTGATGAAGCCAGCCAACGAAAAGACGACCGAGGTCAGCACCACCATCGACACCATGATCAGCGGATGGGCAATCTTAAGTTTGGTGAAGAACAGCGCCACCATCGCAACCAACGTGCCGACCATCAGTCCTCGCAAAACGCCTCCGGCAACATGGCCGAGGATGATGATGCCGTTGGGCACCGGCGACACCAGCATCTCCTCGATGTGCCCCTGAAACTTTGCGCCGAAAAAAGACGATACGACGTTGCCATACGAATTCGTAATGACCGACATCATGATCAACCCGGGCGCAATGAACTCCATGTAGCTGTAGCCATCCATTGTGCCGATACGACTGCCGATCAGCGTGCCGAAGATCAGGAAATACAAAGTCATCGTGATCGCTGGCGGCACAATGGTCTGCACCCAGATGCGCAGTACACGCACCACTTCCTTGCGCACGATAGTCATGAATGCGACCCAATTGCGGGTCATGACGGATGCTTCACTCATGCTGCACCTGCCGCGTCACGCTTGCCGTGCTCAACCAGATTGATGAACAGCTCTTCGAGTCGGTTGGTTTTGTTGCGCATGGATGAAACAGTTACGTTTGCCTGTTGCAACGCGGTGAACACTTCGTTCAACGACTGACCCTTGGCCATGCCGATTTCCAGATCTCCATCGTCGCGCAACATGACATCAAAACCTGCCAGCGACGGCGCACTTTGCACCTGCTGGGTCGGCGTCAGCACAAACACTTCCCGTTGCAACTTGCGCAGCAGCGCACTCATCGACGTCGACTCAACGATCCGACCGCTATCGATAATCGCGATATTGCGGCACAACGATTCGGCCTCTTCCAGATAGTGTGTTGTCAGGATGATCGTCGTGCCCGCAGCGTTGATCTCACGAAGGAATTCCCACATCGAGCGACGAATCTCGATATCAACACCCGCTGTTGGCTCATCAAGAATCAACAATCTGGGTTCGTGCACAAGTGCGCGCGCAATCATCAGCCTGCGCTTCATGCCACCAGACAGGTTGCGCGAAATATCGTTGCGCCTGTCCCACAGCTTAAGTTGCGTCAGATATTTCTCTGCGCGCTCAAGCGCCAGCGGCCTCGGGATGCCGTAGTAACCCGCCTGGTAGATCACCGTATTCAACACCTTGTCGAACAGGTTCATGTTGATCTCTTGCGGCACCAGTCCAATACAGCGTTTGGCGCCGGCCAGATCCTTATCAAGATCGTGGCCAAATACTTCCACGGTACCGCGCGTTTTGGTCACGAGCGAAGTCACGATACCAATGGTCGTTGTTTTGCCGGCGCCATTTGGGCCCAGCAACGCGCAAAAGTCGCCTTCTTCTACCGCAATGTCGATACCGCGTAACGCGGCCACACCGTTAGGGTAGACCTTTTCCAGTCCGGATATTTTCAGTGCATGCATTGCGCCATTGTAACGCGATTCGCCGCAAGCACTGCATGCGCATCATCGCTCATGCACGGTATGCGCACGATGGGTCGAGTGCGCCGGGATGTCCGGCAAACTGCGCGGCAACCGGCGTCGACGTGATGTCGACATGATGATCTGCCAACCGGCGGCGCCGAGACTGGCTTTTTGTAAAGCGCTAATGGCATCAGGTCGCGATAGGTCTTGCCAGTAGCCAGGCACATCAGTCAGGCGTGCACGCAGGTTGGCTGTTGCCGCGATATCGACAAGATCGGCCATCGCGGTGCGCGCTAGCTGCTGACACCAGTCACCGTCGGCACCCGACACCAGCTCGCACCCGGCAACATCTCGTCTGGCCAATTGCCACAGAAAGCTCAGCGTAATCGTAGCCAGCGGCGTAACACCGGTCTGCGACGCACGCAGCGCCAAAACGTCTGGCGTCAACGCGACGTCGTCAAAACACAGCCGGAACAAGAGGAACGGGCAGCGCCTGAGCGTATCCTGCGGTTGCTGCAACATGCGGTTCAACCGCTCACGCAGACGCATGTCCATAGGTATGCAGTCGCTGTACGCCGCAGTGATCAGTAAATCGATAAAGCCCTGATTTAATGCAGCAATTTCGCGAATCAGCGGACGACTAAATATATTCTCCATGGCATTTCCCTGTATTTTTCCTTATTTGGTCTCAAAACATCATATTTACGAAAGACGCATACTACGTTAAATTCAATCGTTCGGCATTTATATGTTGATTTTTACTCAAAAACGGCAAATTGGGGGTTTTGATATGAATGAGCGATATGCACGCGAACGCGCCAAGGTCGAACTGGCGATGCGAATGATCGAATATGAGGCGCGGACCAACACCATCCGCCGATGTACCGGCTTGTCAGACGACCGCATCCGCAAGATCTGCACGCAATACTTCAGCGGGCGCAACGGCGAGCCACTCCGGCGGCGGCGCGGCAAATCGCCACAACAAATCGCGCGCTTCGTCAAAAACGCATCGCATCAGTTCGAGGCAACGACATTGATGCACCTGTTTATTGTCTATGGCTTGATGGTGCGGCACGCCGACCAGCGACTCACACATGCATGGCCAACGCCGGACGTTCGCTTTGGTCAGCGCTTGTGCAACGCGTTCGCTGCCTACCGCGTCATTCATCGGGAAAGCCTGTTCAGCTTCGAGTGGGCATGGAACCTGTTGCACGCGCTCGCACGCGACGAGGAACTCGCGGTTGCGAACTGTGGCCGTTGTGACACCGAGTACCTGTATGACCGCTACGCACTGGATTTTCACGTTTGTCCAGCGTGCGAGATTCGCACGGAACGCCGCAGGCGACCCGGCGCTCGACACTATATCGACACCGCCCGATAAGCAGCAATTGCAACCAATCGCGCTAACGTTGTTTACACATTGGCGTCGATAATCATCGGTGCAGCCTGACGATTTGCACTACACTATCGACGCAGCGGCCGCCGTGAGCCGCATGTTAGGGAGATGTATTGTGTTAGAAGAATTTAAGAAGTTTGCCCTCAGAGGCAACGTTGTGGACATGGCTGTGGGGATCATCATCGGTGCTGCATTCGGCAAGATTGTCAGCTCTTTCGTCAAAGATGTCGTCATGCCGCCTATTGGTAAGGCCATGGGCAATGTTGATTTCAGCAACCTGTTCGTCAACCTGTCGGATACGGCAGTTGAGTCGCTGGCTGCCGCCGAAGAGGCTGGCTTACCGGTGATCGCATACGGTCGGTTTATCAACACCGTTATCGATTTCCTGATCGTCGCGTTCGTCATCTTCATCGCTGTTCGCATCATGAATAACTTGAAGAAGAAAGAAGAAGAAGCGCCGGCTGCACCGCCGGAGCCTTCAGCGGAAGAGAAACTGCTGAGCGAAATTCGCGACCTGCTGAAAAAGTAGGCGAGCGATATCCGACAAAAGGCGCAGCACTGGCAAAGTGCTGCGCCTTTTTTGATACTCAACGTTATGTGTTTGGTAACCATCGCCTGGCAACAAAACGGCAAGCTGCCGCTGGTTGTTGCTGCAAACCGGGATGAGCGGTTTGACCGACCTGCTGATGAACTCGGTTGGTGGGTGCACGCGCCGGACATCATAGGCGGGCGCGACATTGAGGCCGGCGGCACCTGGCTTGCCATGCACAGAAACGGCCGCTTCGGCATCGTCACTAACTACCGCGAAGTCCCCGGCACCGGGCAAACGCCGCGCAGTCGCGGCGAACTCATAGTCGACTGGCTAACCAGTAACGACACGCACGACACGTTTGCCGCAAGTGTGCTGAAGCGCGGTGGCGACTACGCCGGCTTCAATCTGCTGTACGGCGACAACGATACGTTGGCCTACGTATCCAATCGATCAACGCAGCCGTGCACGCTCGAACCCGGCGTCTATGCGCTGAGCAATGGCCTGCTGGATTCTGCGTGGCCTAAAGTCACGCAGGCCCGCGATGCGATGCACGCCGCGCTGGCAAGCGACGACATCGAGCCACGAAAACTCAAAAGCTTCCTGTGTGACACAACGCAGGCAGCTGACGAGGATTTACCGGCAGAAGACTTCGATATCGAGCGACGCCGGCTGTTGTCTGCACCGTTTATACTTGGCGATCGCTATGGCACGCGCTGCTCAACGGTGATTTCACGCAGCGCTGACGGGCTCGTGGATCTGCACGAACAGCACTACGCACCCGGTGGCGCGCCTACGCACCACATCGATCAACAGTTTCGGATCAGTCCTGCGTAAAACGCGCCAGTAGCCACTCGCGTATCAAGTCAATTTCCTCCATGCACACGGAATGCGGCATCGGATAGGTTTGCCACCGCACGTCGTAACCGAGCGCTTGTATGAAGTCACGCGCGTCTTGCGCCAGCGCCATCGGCAGTACCGGATCGTCGGTGCCGTGCACCATCAGGATCGGCAGCGCACTCTGGCGACCAGCGTGCTCATTAACGACGACTTGCTGCAGCGGCAAATACGTTGACAACGCCAGGACGCCGGCCAACGGCTGCGTGCGGGTGAGGCCGGTGAACAGCGCGATGGCGCCGCCTTGCGAAAAGCCGGCAACAACGATGCGCTGCGGTGGGATGCCCGCTTCAATTTGCTCATCAACAAGCCGGGACAGCAGCGCACTACTCTCGCGAATACCGGCCTCATCGGCAGCAGCCGTGCGATCGAGCCCGAGGATGTCGAACCACGCCGGCATCGACATGCCACCGTTGATTGTCACCGGTCGCTGCGGCGCGTGCGGAAATACGAACCGGATTGCGCTCGTCGACGGTAACTGCATCTGCTGCACAATCGGCACAAAGTCATGGCCGTCTGCACCGAGGCCATGCAGCAAAATCACCGCTGCATCGGGATTCGGGGCGGTTTCAATGATCACCGGTGACGACATCTTCAGCATCCGTTGTTAACAAGCAGCGCGCAGCATACCCGAAATAGTGTTTGCATTATTATGCGCATTATTTTATTTTTATGTGCAAATAAATGAGAGCTAAGATGCCACCAGATCACGCACAACAAGACGCCCGCCGCACGCTGATACGCAATCTGCTCAGCGAGCAGCCGGTGCGCACGCAAGCCGAACTGGCGCGGCAGCTCAAAGCGCGCGGTCACCGTGTGACGCAATCGAGTGTCAGCCGCGACTTGCGCGAGATGCGCGTCATCAAGGATCCGGACGGCTACCGGCTACCCGACACAACGATGGCTGAGCAGCTCGACAGCGCCAGCGACTACATTCGCAGCGTAACAGCTGCCGGCAGCAACCTGATTGTTGTGCACACCGCCATTGGCGCCGCCCAACGTGTTGCCGTCGAGCTCGACCGCTCCGAGTGGCCCGACGTGGTCGGCACCATCTCCGGCGACGACACAATATTTATTGCGACCACCGGCCAGCCGGCCAACCGCCGCGTGCTCGCCCGCCTGCAACCTGCACTGGATCGCTGATATGACCCAAGCCCCGATTCTGCTCGCCTACTCCGGCGGGCTCGATACCTCTTTTTGCATTCCGTGGCTCAAGGAGCATTACCAGCGCCCTGTCATGACGATCACCGTGAATACCGGTGGCATCGATACGGCGGCTGCCGAAGATCTGAAAACGCGCGCGCAAACGCTCGGCGCTGTGGAGCACCACCAGATTGATGCAGAACAGGATTTCTTCGATGACGTGCTGCGCTTTCTGATCGCCGGCAACGTCAAACGCGGACAACTGTATCCGTTGTGCGTCGGTGCCGAGCGCGGCGTCCAGGCGCAAATGATGGCGCGCGTCGCGCACGACATGGGCGCGACCAGCATCGCACACGGCTGCACGGCAGCCGGCAACGATCAAGTGCGCTTTGAAGTGGCGTTGGCCGCGCTGGCACCGAACGCCGAAGTACTGGCGCCGGTGCGTGACAACAGTTGGCAGCGCGAGGATCAGATTGCGTTCCTGAAAACCCGCGATCTGCCACTACCACCGGCCGGCGGCGATTACTCCGTCAACCGCGGATTGTGGGGCGTGACGATCGGCGGCCGCGAGACGCTGACCAGCGAAGGTTGCATTGGCGAGGACGCCTGGGTGCTCTCGCCTGGCGCGTTGGCGAACCCGGTCGCCGCGAGCGAACACACGATCACGTTTGTGCAAGGCATCCCGACGGCGCTCGATGGCAAAACCATGAATCCGGTGGCACTGATCGAGGCTGTCGAAGCATTGGGTGCGACCTACGGCATCGGCCGCGGCGTGCATCTGGGCGACACAATCTTAGGCACCAAGGGGCGCGTTGCGTTCGAAGCGCCTGCGGCCGAGATCTTGATCGAAACGCATCGCGAGCTGGAAAAACTAACGCTGAGCAAAGAGCAATTGCGAATCAAAGAGCAGTTGTCGCTGCACTATGGCGACATGGTGCATGAGGGCAAACACCTCGATCCGGCTTGCCGCGACATCGAAGCGCTGCTGGCCAGCTCTCAGAGCCGCGTCAGTGGTGATGTACACCTGCGTTTGTCTGCCGGCAGCCTGTTTGTCAGCGGTGTCGAGTCGCCCTACTCATTGCTCGCGGCGACCAAAGGCGTGTACGGCGAGGCGGCCGGCGAATGGACACCGGCCGATGCGCTTGGCTACGCACGCGTGTTGTCGCTGCCGGGAATCCTGCAACGGCGTGCTGGAGGTCAATCATGAATGCAAACAGCAGTGTCGTTGTCGACAAAATCGCATCGCTGGCAATGCACCAGGAGTTGTCGAAAGAGCTCAAACTGACCGATGACATCGTCTGCGAGGAAGGTGTGCTGGTAGCCGTGCAAGTGCTGACCAACAAGAGTCGCTATAACGTGCTTGAGCTTACCAGCGGTCGCATGGCAACCGTCAAGAAGGGCGACATCGTCGTCGGCGCACTGGGGCACCGCAAAGCACTGTTTGGCTATTCAGGGTCATTGCCGACGAATCTTGCACCCGGCGATACCGTTCAAATGCTCAATATTGGTGGCGTCTTGGGCCATTGCGACTCAGCGAATCCGGATCTGGGCGCACCGTTCGACTGCAAAGTGCTGGGCATGGTGTTGAGTTTTCCGTACCTCGGCGAACGCATCGGTGTGCCGGCGCGCGCCGGTGCCGCACAATTGCCGCAGCTCGATACGCTCGACATGCAAGGCATTCCCGTCATCGCATTGGCAGGTACGTGCATGGACTCGGGCAAGACGGCGGCGGCTTGTGCCATCGTCAGCCGACTGCGGGCGCACGGTCTGTCCGTTGCCGCCTGCAAATCAACCGGCGTTTCGCTGCGGCGTGACATCCTAGCGATGCAGGACGCCGGCGCGCATGACGCAATGTTGTTTGCCGATTTCGGCGTCATGACCACTACCCGTGACAACGGCCCGGCGCTGACGCGCGCGTTGCTCAACGGACTCGCCAAACGCGGCACCGATGTCATCGTGATGGAGCTGGGCGACGGCTTGCTCGGCACCTACGGGGTCGACACGATACTTGCGGACGACGTCGTACGCGGCGCATTGTCGTGCGTCGTGTTGTGTGCCAACGACCCTGTCGCCGCCTGGGGCGGCGTGAAAATCCTGCGCGACGACTATGCCATCGAGCCGACTGTCGTGACCGGACCGTCCACGGACAACGCGGTCGGCGTCGACTTGATCAAGGCGCAACTCGGCGTCGATGCGCACAATGCATTAACTGAGGGACAGTCACTCGGCGACAGCGTCTACAATGCGCTGGGGTTCCCGTCGTGAGTATGACGCCGACGGTTGTTTTGGGCGCCACCGGTTACGTCGGCGCAGAATTTCTGCGCCTGATCGCCGCGCACCCGCATTTGCGTCTGCATGCGGCAGTGTCTGGCAGCGCTGCCGGCAAACCGGTCGGCGAAAGCTTCCCGCACTTGCGCGACGCGGTAGGCGCATTGAATTTCTGCACACTCGAGGACGCACTGCAGGGGTTGAGCGGCGGAACGGTCGCAATCTTTTCCGCGCTGCCTCACGGCAGTTGCGCGCGCGTCGTCGCCGACGTGATCGCGCGTTGCGAACAAGCCGGTTTGACCCCGCGCGTCGTCGATGCGTCAGCCGATTTTCGCTTCCGCGAGCAAGCCGCTTACGAGGCCATCTATCACGGCACCCATGGCGCTGCACACCTGCTGAACGCGTTCGACAGCGCCGTGCCCGAGTTGCTTGCGCAAACGGATGCGACTCACA
>JBCBDU010000006.1:0-122692 GCA_038529355.1 Pseudomonadota bacterium | reverse complement strand
CGCACAAATTGAGCCTTTTTGGAACGCGTACTATTTGGCTCTAGTTATTCAGCTTGCAGGGCAAATCGAAAGCGAGCGCGTTGAGCCTGATGAGGGCGTCGTGTTTTCCTACCGCTACGATTGGCAAGAAGAAGCAGGAAAAATTTTCGCTGATAGTTCATGGCGTGACTACAGAACGAAATCTCTTGAGTTAAGTTCCTCGCATAAGTACGTGGTTGTAACGGACGTCGCAGACTTCTATCCGAGGATTTATCACCATCGGATCGAGAATGCTCTGAAACGACTCGATAAAAAGTCGAACGTTCCGCGGAAGATTATGAAACTGCTAAAAAGCTTCTCACGCAACGTTTCCTATGGGTTACCAGTTGGCGGACCGGCGTCAAGAATTCTGGCTGAATTGTCTCTGGCAGCGACCGACAAGCTCCTTTTGAGAGAAAGGTTCGTGTATTGTCGCTATGCAGACGACTTCAGCATTTTTTGCAACGATAGAGCGCAGGCGTATCGTGCGTTAGTTCGACTTTCGGAAGGACTTTTCAATGAAGGGCTGGTGCTGCAAAAGACAAAGACTCGTATTTTGTCAGCAGAAGAGTTCATTCACTCAACAAACGTCCTTGGACCAGCCGCACCGAATGGTAGCATTGCAACTGAGGAGCAAAAGCTGCTGAACGTGTCGCTACGCTATGACCCATACTCGGATACAGCAGTTGAAGATTATGAGGCCCTGAAGGGTGCGATTAAGGATATTGATATATTGGGTATCCTGGGTCGAGAAGTGGCTAAGAATACGATCGACCCGACCGTAACAAAACAAGCCATACGCGCGATATCAGCACTAAGCCCCACTGCCCAGCATGGAGCTGTCCGTACATTGCTTGAGAATGACAATTTGGAGGTATTGTCACCAGTATTCGTTAGCGTCATGCGGTCTGTGCGAGGAGTTTACGATGACCTTCCCGAAAGCGGGAAAGACTTTGTAGATAACAGGCTAATCGAGCTATACGAGAACGACTCGCACCTATTGAGTGTCGACCTGAACCTTGGGTTCTACGTTCAAGTGCTCGAGCGACGTCAAAGCAGGCGAAAGGAAGAAATATTCATCGAGACCTTCGAGAAAAAGACGAATCCGATGATCAAGCGACTTATAATTCAGGCGATGTCCAACTGGTCTTGCCACTATTGGCTGACTGACCTAAAGCGAACCTATGCTGGACTGACAGAGTGGGAAAAGCGATATTTCGTCTACGCGTCTTATGAGTTGGGTGACGAGGGCAAGTATTGGCGCGACAATGCGAAAGCTTCATGGACGCCCATGACAACGCTCTTCCGAGATTGGGTATCTTCAAGCCAGAATGCACGTAGGTCTGAGCAAGAGTGATTTCGGAGAGACGCTTTGCTTCTGAGTTTCGCTCTTTCTGGGGGCAGTTTTTGCCGTTGTTGACTCCGTCTTTCGTAAGAGTTTTCAATGAAGCTTATCGCATCGACCTTACACTATTACCCCTAAAAGGCAGGCTCTTGGACATCCCGGTTGGTCACGGCGTGTCCATGCACGACATGGTGGCGGAGTTGGCATTTTCCCTGGCAGAGAGAGCGGTCCAGGACTCTGTGTCTGTAAAGGCCGTTTTAGAAAGCTCGAGCAAGTTTTCCTCCGCTTTTGAAAAGGCCGCAAGTTTCCTGGGTAAAGAATTTAGTGAGTTATCTCTGAGCCCGGTAAGTAGTGAAGAAATACGGGAAAGCGCGCGTATTGCGAACCAATATTTTGGGTGCTTCGAATACTTGGAGGAGGAAAACATCCTGTTCAGGCCGCGGGTGAATGGTTCGGGTTTTTTACCTGCGCTCGTTGCTGATATGCAAGTTGGCACTTCTCTATATGAAGTTAAAACTGTACGACGCAATCTCTCCGGGAACGACCTGCGTCAATTGATACTTTATCTGGCCCTACAGTGGAGCAGTGGCGACAGAAAGTGGGAGACAGCAGGTTTCTTCAATCCTCGGAGAGGATTGTTGTTTCAATTCTCAGTTGATCATTTGATTTATTGGGCGTCTGGCGGAAGATCCACATCAGACGTATTCCATGATATGACGTACTTCTTAGCGAGTAGAAATTTCGAGGTTGACTCCCAATTCTAGAATATCTATATAAATCAGACACGTAGTGGCGTCATGGACCGTCCGAACTTGGACGCTAACACTTGATCTTTGGGTCATTCACGCTTATATTAGTGATGTTCCTGCTCTGCCTCGCGCATCAGGCATTCGAGACTGCACCCAGGTCCGTCCCGTGCAGCCGGTCAAGCAAGAAAGGCGATGACAAGCCTAGCTTGCCCGTGTTCAAGCCCTCCTTGCGAGGGCTTTGTCTTTTCTACAGATGCTCTTTGAGATCGGTGAGGCCTAGGCCGCAGAGAACGCATCCATAGACTTCTCGCATTCTTTCGCGGGACAAACGATTCTTGAAGTATTTTCGCTTACCCGTTTGGGCGTCTCGACCGCCCAGCCTTATTAGGTTTAGGCGATGGAATCCTATCGCGTACACCATGTCGCCTTTTACCCAGCTTGAGTCTTTTTGCAAATTGCCAATCATTGGCATGACAGTCTTCGGCAACTCTAAATGATAATCCAACACGGGTTCCGGTCGCGATGTGCTCAGCGCTACCACCGTAACAAGGTTAGCCCTGCCCTGATTGGCCGGAGACAAGACTATAACCGGACGATTCGATTTCACCATTTCTGGTTTGCGGAACCCCACGGAGAAATCACACAAAAGTATTTGTCCTGGTTTCGGGTGAATGGTGATGGCCAAGACAATGTCCCTCTATATCCGTCAGGTTATGCTTATGTGGCGACCTATTCGACTCGTGCGAGTGTAGCGAGTTTAGCGTGTAACGCGTACAGTTATTTACACAGGTCCAAGGGCCTTCGGCCGGATTCTGAAATCCGATGAACCACTCTGTAGTTCGCGTGTTTACCGAGCTTTCGCCATCGGTGACGCCCGCGAGTACGAAGCCAACTTTTTCGCCATAGTAATTCGGCTCCGTAAGCTTCCCCATCTGAGCGACAGCGATTAGCAGGGCGTCTGCGCACCGCATAGCGACCTCGGGGTGATTTCGACGAATCGCTTTCTGGAGACTCGAGGCCAGTCCCCACTCCTGCTCGAGCTGAGCGGAGCGGCACTAAACTCGATAGCGAGCGGGATTGCTGAAAGAGGATTTGCCGAAGCTGCGCCAGCGATTCGACATGGTGCTGTTGCATCCAGAATCGTCAAACCTTGCGACAGTGCATGGGACCAATTAGCGTAGGAAGTCGAAGCAATTTCGGAGAGATGCCATGGCGGATTGTAAGGCTTGCGAGATCGAGCTAGTCGAACACGAGGAGATGCGAGTACATATACCGGGAGGAGAGGAAGGCTCGACTACGCACACCTACTACACTTGCCAGAACTGTGGCGCGCAGTGGACTCATATCCGCGACAGCGGCGGTCTGGGCGGGCACGGTAGCTTTTGGCACAAGGGTCATCGCGAGGCCAACTAACAGCGTCCAATATCCGAGACCTGAGCGACGCGATTTGACGCCTTTACCGCTGGTAAGTTGGGGGGGGTCTTTGGACGGCGATGTCTGGATATTGCCCAAGGAAATGAAGACCTTGGTCGCATCGGACCCTAGTTTTTGTAATTGGTAGGTCCGCGGTTCGAATCCGTGTGCCGGCACCATTTCCAGTGTTTAATAGTAATCGGTCGACTGCTACCGTGCGCGGAACTGCGTTACTCTAGTTGCCATCTGCTGCTGTCTTGCCCCGACCCATGATCCAACACGTTGGTTTCATCGCCGATCTGGTTATCGGCTTTTCGATTGTCGCTGCGATGATTCTGTGGCTGTCGTATCTGTTCTTCCTGCCCGACCTGCGCAAGAGTCGCGTTAGCAAGATCGCTTGCACGCTGCTGTTGGCCGGGCTGTCCTGCCTACAACTGTTTCACTATCAGGTGTGGGTGACCGAGCCTGCATTGTTTCAGGACATTCGCTACGTGCTGCTGTTGCTGGTGATTCCGCCGGCGTTCTATCTGTTCAGTCGCTCGGTGCTGTTGCCTGATGCCCCAACGCATTGGTGGCACGGATTGCACTTCGCGCCGGCGGCGTTGGCTCTGGTGTTGCCGAACGGTACGGCGTTGGTGATTGCGTTCGCGATTGGTGCGGCGTACTCGCTATGGTTTGTCTACTTCGTCTACGGCATGCGTCGCGCCGTTGCACGCTTTCGGTTCGAGATGTTCTTTTTTGCCGTGTTCGCGGCGCAGGCCCTGTTGGTGTTCGTGCTGGCGTTGTCGCTGCCGTACATCGATGCCACGCTCTTTCATCTGATCTACGCGATGCTGGCGGGCATTGCGTTGATCCTGATTGTCGCCACGATGATCGTGTTTCCGGAAGCGGCGGCCGATTTGTCGAGCGTTGCGCAGTTGTCCTACAGCAAGTCCACGCTCGACAGTGTTGACGTGCCGAAGACCATGCAGGCGCTGGAGGCGCTGATGGCGGAGCAAATGATCTACCGCAATGAGGGTTTGAGCCTTGCGGCTGTCGCTGAAGCGCTCGGCATCGGTGCCCATCAGCTCTCGGAACTGGTCAACACCCGATTCGGCACCAGCTTCTCGGCCTATTTGCGTCAACAGCGGGTCGATGCCGCCAAGCAGTTGCTGGTCGAGCAGGGCAGTGCGTCGGTGCTGTCGATTGGTTTGCAGGTTGGCTTCGGATCGCAGTCGAATTTCTACGCGGCGTTCAAGCAAATCGTCGGCGAATCGCCGGGCGCGTACCGCCGCCGCCATTCCTGATTCCTCAATGATCATTGTGGAACTGCGTAAACGGTTGTTTTAGAACGCGTTAAAAATTTCCTGTTCCAGTTTGCGCAAATCGGAAGTAGACGGGTTCGGCGCTGGCTACTGTGCCTCCATCAACAACACAGATGGAGAACATTGTGCTCAATACCGTTAATTATCTTGTCTACATCGCGGCCAGCGTCGCCATCACCGTGCTGGTGGCGCGCACGCTCAGCAAGAATGGTCTGACGTTCCTGATCTCGGGATTTGGTGGCGACGAGGCGCTCGCGCGTTCGACGAACCACTTGCTTGTCGTCGGCTTCTACCTTGTCAACGTCGGTTTCGTGCTGCTGCGCATGCGCACGGGCGTCGTCATCGACACGGTTGAAGCGTTGATCGTCTATCAGGCTTCTGGTCTGGGTTTGGTGCTGTTTGTGCTGGGGTTCGCACACTTCATCAACATGTACGTCATCCACCGCATCAGCGTCAGCAGTGCGTCGCCCGCGAAGGTGGAGTCGTGAGTATCGCCGCCTCGCATGTGCCGGTCCTGCATCGGCTCTTGACGGCGGTGCTTGCTGCGCTGCCCGCGACAGCGCTCGGCCCAATGGCTTGTCTGGCCATCTTCTATGGCATCGTTGCTTTCGATCCGCGCATCAGTGTGCTGTATGTTGCATGGGGCGCCGGCGGCGTATTTGGCATCGCTGCGCTGTGGTCGGTGGTGTTCGGTCGCTATCGAGCGTGGGTACCCGTTGGGCTGCTCGTAGGTATCATCTGCGTTACCCCGTTTTCGATGACGTACATAGCAGTTGGCAACCGTGTTCTGAGCGCCGGTCCCGAGCAACTTACTGCTATGGAGAGCCTGCTGGCGGTCGGCAGCATCGCGCTTTCGCTGAGTCTGCCCGCGATATCAGTGGCGTGGTTGATCTTTTTGGCGCGCCACTTTCGCAAGGCGGGTGCCTCGGGCGACGATACGCTAGAGCAGTAGGGTAGGACTTAGACAATCAGCGTCAGCCGCGTCACACACCGTCACCGCTTCGCCCCTTGAAATCGCTTGCCGTTCAACAGCAAGTGATTGCCGTCCTTGCTGGCGTAGCCGAACGCGGCGGTCACGGTGTGGCCGTCGTCGTAGACGAAGTGCGCAACGTAGCCGTCGATGCGGTAGCTGCCGCGCGCCTTGTCGCTGACGCGCATGCTGGCGTTGCTCGACGAGCCGAATGCGGTGCTGGAGTTCGTGAAGCGTCCGTCCGGCCAGAAGCACCAGGTGCGCGCAACGCCGACCGTCGTGCCGCTGGTGTAGTCGGCGCCGCTCGACGTGTTCAAGCGGCCGAAGCAACCGCTTAACCGATAGTCTTCAGGGCTCGGCGCGATGCGCCACGTGCCGCGGGTTTTTTCGTAGCTGTTGTCGCCGGGCTCGCGCAGCTCGACCGTGTCGCCGCGCTTGCGCCACGTACCCCATGACTTGGGGTTCTTGCGGCGCGACGTTTGAACGCCGTCTGCGAAGGTCGTGACCAGATCTTCGGTGTAGCTGCCATCGTCGAACATCGCCAGAAAGTCATCGGTGATGCCGAACATGCCGCCGGGCTGAATGCCCATGACGATGACGCCGCGCAATTCGAGCAGGCCATCCGGTGCTTTGGTGTTGGCCTGTGTTGATTTAGATCTTGATGCCGCAGGAACTGGCGTCGGATTCACGCTTGGCTCTACAGGCACGGACGTAGTCTCGACGGGCGGCGAATCAGGAACGGGTTCGGCCTCGCGCTCTTCCGTGATAACTGTTTGAGCCACCACTGTTGGTTTCGGTGCCTTCTTGCAAATCTTCTCGCCGAACATCGCGCCGACAAACGTGTCTTTGAAATTGCCGTTGACGACATCGAGCGTCATCAGGCGCGCGTAACCGTTGCCGCCGGGGCAGGCGTACAACACCGCGTGACCTTTGCTGTCAGCGAACGCAACCTTGCGTAACACTGAATAGGCGCCGGGGACAGTCTCGCGCTTGACGCCGCCCGATGAGATCAGTCGCGTGCCGTCTGGGGGCGTTTGCTCCATCTCCTTGAGCCATGCGTCGAGGGACTGCCCGCCCAGATGTTGCCACGGGTGCACGCGCACCGTCGCTTTGGCGTTGCTGACCACGCGGATGCCATCGGCCGTTGTATCGTTCCAGCCCTTCGGCGCGCGCACCGTCTCTGCCAGTGCGTGTGCGGATAGGCTGGCGATGCAGATCGCCATCGTGATTTTGGTTCGCAGCATGTATAGCTCGGTTTTCCAATTTCGCACCGAGTGTACCAGCGGTTTTCTGAACGGCCGATGAAAGTTGCCGCTTGCCAAGCTTGCTGCGCTGTGTGAGCACTGGTGTCCAAAACACTGTTGCTCTCAGAGACCGACGAAAGTTGCCGCGTGCCAAGCTTGCTGCTCAGTGTAAGCGCTGGCTTCAACATCATCGGTGCTCTCAAAGCCCAATCGAAGTTACTACGCGAAGCTTTCAGCGTGGTGTCAGCGCGGGTTTCATTATCATTGGCTTTCTGAGTTGCCGATGGACGTTGCTGCATCCGAAGCTTGTTACTCGCTCAAAGAGCAGGTTTAACCATCATTGCTGGTGAATGCCGCCCGTCGACGCAACGCTCATTATAGATACGGCGTTACATCCACGGCCACGCGCTGACTGTCATCGGCGAGTAGTTGTTTGAGAATCGACGTGTGTCCCTGACCACCAACTAACAGCACGCGCTCGCCCGGGCGCGCGTAGCGTTGCACGCGTGCGTACATGCGAAAGTTCCGGTGCCACCAACTGGCGGTGGCGTCTGCGCCGACGAAGTTGCTGCCGTCGCCAACGTGATTCGTGAGGATATAGAAGCTGCGATTGAGCGCATCGCGATCCGGATCGTTGGTGCGCATCAATAGCTGTTTCAGCGACAGCGTGCTTTGTGCGATCTGTTCTTCGTTGGTGATGCGCTCGATCAGCGCAGACATCACCTCGCCCGTTTCGGTGTCGCTCTTTTCCAGATGCTCGAACAACGCTTGCCCGTCCCAGCCAATGGTTGTCTCGTCAAAGCTGTGCACGGTGCTCGCCGCGCTGTTTGCGGCCACACGGAAGCCAATTTGATAGACCTCGTTGTTCGGCAATTCGAATGCGCCTTGCAGGTACCGGCTGAATTTCTCTTGCATCTCGGGCTCGTCGTCCGGATCAAATTCGAGCAGCACGACCGTCGGGTCGAATTCGGCCAGTCGTTTCGTCAGACCGGCCAGGTAAGTCTGGTTCTCTTCGGTCATCACGTTGACCTGATCGGTCTTGACGACATCCAACCCGGGATTCGCGAAATGAAATGTACCAAACAGCATGATCTGCGCGGGTTGAGGCTCGTCGGCCATCGTGGTCGCTGTGCATAGCAGTAGTACCAACAACGAGCAGATCAGTCGGGTGAGGTTGGGCATGGCAAACACTCCTTGAAGCGAATTTCCGATTCATCGATACAAGGTAGATGCCGGCCGCGGTGTTTTGGTTGCACGGCTCTTCTGGCGCGTTTGGGCGTCGCAAATATTTGTGCCGCGATTCTTGTGCGGCGAATGTTGCTAACGACTGCGTAGCGCTACCAAGGATTGTGCAATCCAGCAGGCCGTAGAAAACACTTGAGCGTGGTTTCGCTCAATAGACACGAGGCAGGTGCCGGCCACGGTGTTTAGGTTGTACGGCTTTGTCGGCGTGCCGGGTTGCTGCGGCCATCGGATCACGCAGCGCTGGAATACCGGCGTCGCGACTATCGCATTGCCAAAAGCTACTCACGACCACCCAACGCTACGGTAACGGTACTGCGACTATCGGGTCACGCAAGCTGCTACTGGCCACAGAGCGTTAAAGTGCCGTTTAAGCGACTATTGGATCGCGAAAGTCGCTAACGTCCGCGAAGCGCTACGACAGCCAATGCAATCCAGCCGGCAATGAAACACAGCCCGCCCAGTGGCGTGATTGCACCGAGCCAACGCGCGCCGGTGAAGGTCATCAAGTACAGGCTGCCGCTGAACAGCACAATACCGACGGTAAATAACCAACCGGCTGCCTTCGGCAATTTACCAGGCCAACGCTCCGCCGCCCACGCGATGGCCAGCAGTCCCAGCGCGTGATACATCTGATAACGTACGCCAACTTCAAACACTGCCAACAAGTCTGCGCCGACGCGCGTCTTCAGCGCGTGTGCGCCAAACGCACCTAACGCAACACCGAGCCCTGCGGCGATAGCGCCGACTGCAAACCAGTTTGATTTCATGACGATCTCTTCGTTGGCCTCGTAGCAGTGTAGCCGAATCGTCAGGGCGTCATGGTGTTACCGCGGCTCGGAAACTGTCGGCCAGACAAGCCCTGCCTGCAGCGCGCCAAGCACAATCACGTAACACCACAGCAGCGTCGTAAAAAAGCCGATAGGGTGATCAGGCACGCCGGCATTGAGCAGGTAGGTCAGATACAACGCCGCGAGCACGTTGCAGATCAGCACCACGCGCAAAGCCCAGCGCATGCCGACGCCGAGTGCGCGACCGAGCGCAATATCGACGAGACCAGTGATCGCCAGCACCAGACCGGGCAGCAACAACACGAAGCGACTCTTGCTGGCGTCGGTAGTGCCTGCATCGATCTTTGGCCATACGGCCGATAAGTGTCCGTACGCTGCGGCAATTAGGAGTAAGCCCAGCAGCGCACCGCCGATGGCCGCCAATGTGTACAGCGCGTTGCGCGGTGACGCTGCCGGCAGATCAGAAACCAAGGTCTTTTTCTCCCGCTTTGGCCAGACCGCATTCATAGGCGAACACGACGGCCTGGGCGCGATCACGCAACGCAAGTTTGGACAACAGGCTGGACACATGCGTCTTGACGGTAGCAGCGCCGATGAACAGTGCTTCGGCGATTTCCACATTGCTCATGCCGCTGGCCAGCGCCTGCAACACTTCGCGCTCGCGCGCCGTGAGCCGCTCCAGGCGCCGTGCGAGTTCGCTGTCGTTGCCCAGATGCGTTGCGAAGCGGCCAATCAAGCGGCGGGTAATGCTTGGTGCGAGCAGGGCGCCACCGGCGGCAACAGTGCGCACAGCGCTCACCAGGTCTTCGGGTGGAATGTCCTTCAACACGAAACCGCTGGCGCCGGCGTGCAACGCTTTGTACACATACTCGTCCGGATCGAACGTCGTCAGAATGATGATGCGGGTTTGTGTTTCACCCTGCGCCAGAATCTGCGCCGTCGCTTCGAGGCCATCCAGCTCCGGCATCCGGATATCCATCAAGACAATGTCCGGCTGATGCTCGCGCGCCGCTGCGATCGCCTCGATGCCGTCGCCGGCCTCGGCGACAACATCGATGTCAGTTTCGTGCCCCAGCACCATCGCAAAACCGCGACGCACGAGACTCTGATCGTCTACGACTAGCACGCTGATGGTCATCGTGGCTTTTCCTCGCAGTACAAGACTGTGCGGCTCGCGCTCGCGATGTCGGTCAACGTTGATACACCTGTATTCGTCATGATCACGCCTCGCGCGGCAACACCGCGTGAACCTCAAACCCGCCATCGGCTGTCGCCCCGGCATTCAGCACACCGCCGAGCAGTTCGGCGCGCTCGCGCATGCCGACGATGCCGTGACCGCCCGATGCGATGCTGTTGCCACCGCGACCGTCGTCGGTAACGCGCACGACGATTTCGTGCTCGCGGGTGTCAACGTGCACGCTTACGGTTACGTCGGTGCCAGCGTGCTTGATGACGTTGGTCAGCGCCTCTTGCACGATTCGATACACCGTTAACTCGAGCCGCGCGGGTAGGTCCGCCGTTGAACCGGTTGTTTGCAAGTGCACCTCAGGACCTGCGTCGTTGACCTCGCTCACCAGGGCTGGCAAATCACCAATGCCCGGTTGCGGTGCCAGTGCGCCATCGCCGTCGGCTGGCCGCAGCACGCCTAACAGGTGACGCATTTCGGTCAGCGCGTTGCGTCCTGCGTTCTCAACCGCAGCCATCGCTTCGGTCGCCGCTTCCGGGTCGGTTTGACTGACCGTCTTTGCAGCCCCGGCCTGCACAGTCATCAGGCTGACCTGATGTGCCACCACATCATGCATCTCACGCGCGATGCGGGTGCGCTCGGCCGCCACTGCGCGTTCGGATGCGGCGTGGCGCTCGCGCTCCAGATGCTCGGCACGCTCTTCGAGCAACCGCAGATACTCGCCACGAAATCGTAACCGGCGACCGATGTACCACAGCATGATGACGCCGCCCGCCGCAATGGTTCCGCCAATGCTCGGCGTGCTCAGCACGAACAGGTCAGCGGCGACAAACACGAAGGCTGCGGCGACGCCAATCAGGCTGGCGCGACGATCCGGCTCGTATCGGCCGAGGCTGTACAGCGTAAATGCCAACGCAACGATGCCGTCGCTGACCGAACTGGCATGCGTGAATGCGGACGCTACCAGCACGACAGCGTGCACCTGCCAGGCATGGCTGCGCCGCCACAGCAAGGCGAAACAAGCAATGAACGCGCACAGATAGGCGCCCACTTCGTGCAAGGCGCTGATCGACAGCATGCCTGCGTGGCTGCGTTGCGCCCACATCGACAGCGTCAGTGTGAACGCGAGTGCTGCAATGAACGCATCCGCCGACAGTGGCCAGCGCTCGAACGGCCCGCGTAACGGCTGCCACACGCGTACCCCGGCAATCGTCCGGTCTGCCGCGCGATCAGCCATCGCGCAGCCGTTCCGACGTCAGGCGCATAGCAAGGTGCGTTTGTCTCATATCACCAGACTAAACCAATGCGAAACACGCTGTCATGCCGATCACGGGTGATTTTCTGCAGCACGAATCTCCACCTTTTGGGGGAGGCCAGATTCGCACCTGTGGCCGATGCCGTGGTCGCGGGTGTGGCGCAGGATAACCACTCATCAATCGCAACCAGCAGGACAGGCACATGAGTGACATGGTATTGACGCAACGAGCGTTCGCCGACGCGCTGCCGCGACAGCTGATGGGCATCGCCGTCAAACTGTGGTTTGGCGTCGCAGCCGTCGGTCACTGGATCTTCCTCGCCTACATTCTGGCCGAGTTCTATCCGCCGGTGTTGCAGCATGGCATGGAGGCGTTGAAGGATTCGCATTTGCCGTCGGGGTTCATTGAGGGCGAAACCGTCGGCAACGTCATGTCGATTGCGCATGTCTTGCTGGCTGCGCTGATCATCGGTGGTGGTCCGCTGCAATTGATTCCGGCCGTACGCAACCGATTCCCGACGTTTCATCGTTGGTTGGGGCGCAGCTATCTGGTAGCAGCCGTTGCGAGCGCGTCGGGCGGGCTCTACATGACGTGGACGCGAAGCCCGATTGGCGACACGATCAGTCAGCTGGGCATCTCCGGCGATGCGGTGCTGATCATTGTCTTTGCCGTATTCGCCGTGCGCCACGCCATGGGTCGTCGCTTCGCCGAGCATCGCCGCTGGGCGTTGCGCTTGTTTCTTGTTGCCAGCGCTGTGTGGTTCTTTCGCGTTGGGCTGATGGGCTGGGCGATGTTGACTGGCGGCATCGGCATAGATTGGGAGTCGTTCACCGGGCCATTCCTGTACGTGCTTGGCTTTGCGCAATACCTGTTGCCGCTGGTGATGCTCGAGTGGATGTTTTATTGCGAGCGCCAGCCGACGCCGGCGGCGCAGATCAGTTTCTCGCTGACGCTGTTTGCGCTCACCGCGTTCATGACACTGGGTATTTTTGCCGCGACGATGGGCATGTGGCTGCCACGGATGTAGGTCCACAGTCACAAAGCAGGAGTAGCAACTGATGCAACAATCTCTGTCCAAACCTCGTTTGATCGCGATGCGGTTCCTCTACCTGCTCACCGGCGTGACGCTGGGGATCCCAGCGTGGACAACGGTCACGTCGTTGGGGGCTGCGCCCGACCCGATTGAAGGCATCGCGTACAGTTTCTGGGCTGCGTTCTCAGCGCTTGCGCTGCTTGGCGTGCGTTTCCCCGTGCAAATGCTGCCGCTGCTGTTGCTGCAGTTTTTTTACAAGAGCGTTTGGATGATCGCAGTCGGCTATCCGCTTTGGGCAGCCGGCAATCCAGACCCAATGGCCAGCGAGTTGATCAAGGCGTCCGGCTTGGGTGCGCTGATTGATCTGGTGATCATTCCATGGCCGTTTGTGCTGCGACATTACGTGACGGCGATTTGGCGCAGGGGCCAGTTGCACTCAGCGTAACGGCGTCGTCAGTCGCGGCGTGTGAAGCGATGCTGGCATCGCCGTTTGAAGTCTTTCTGATGGCGGCCAGCGCCTGAGCGATCACGCAACGTCACAGCAGGCCGGCTACCCAATGTTCCGTTGCTAATCCTATTGGCATTGATTCGGTTTCAGTTGCCAGACAGTGTTGCTACTATCGAACCAGCACCAGTTGACGTTAGCGGGACCTCTATTCTCCGGGCCGGTTTGCAACGAGTTCACGGTTGCCGCGCTCGTTCGGCTAGTTCGTGAATAGGGCTTGTTTTGTCGGCTAGCGTGATGTCAGGGCAGCTGAAGTGAGGTCTTCCTTTGACCAAGGACAGTTAAGTGATTCGACATGGATGACAAGGGCCGACAGTTAGCGCAATTCCATATCGCGACCGACTTGAGCCACAAGCTGCGTCCGGCGCTGGAATTTGCAGCTGTCGCCTGCATAGTGATGCTGATGATCGCATTAGGAACGCGCAGTCTTGAAACGGCGATCACACGTGTGCAGGTGGCCGAAGCGTTGAATTTGGCAGGTACCGTAAAGGCAGACCTGATTACCTATCGCGCGCAGCATGGTGATTGGCCGGGCTCGGCGACTGAGCTCGCTAACTCGACCGTGAATCAGCAGGCGTCGGTGGGCGGGTATGTGGAGCGGATCGAATTGCATGCGGGCGGCTCGCTGTTATCGATATTCTCCGATGGTGGCCTGCAGTCACCGATGCAAGACAAGCAGATGACAATGCAGCCGGTGGTTACTTCGAACGTATCGGGTGTGCCCATTTTTTGGGCGTGTGCAGGCTATCGCGCGTCGGACAAGACGCTTAAACGGGGGCTTGATAGTACCGATATCGATGCTGCTTACCTGCCGGCAATCTGCAAGGACTACTAGGACGCTATGTTTTCATCCAAGGCTACAGACCAACTCGCTTTCGTCAGTCGTCAGCTCTCTGGCTTGTTGGTCGATGAGCCCGTCGAGCCGGCGCTGCAGCGGCTGAGTAAAGCCAGCCCGCCACAATACGCGCGCGACATTGAGTATCTGCGATCTCTACTGAGTGGCTCAACACATCGCGTTGAACGCTACGGGCGCAATCCTTACCGCACGTTGGCGAAGTTGCTGCCGGCAGCCACCCACGCGAAAAGTGAGTTGTTTCGCAACTTCATTGCCTATGTCCAACAGAACAAGTTGATTCTGGATGCGTACTGGTCCGGCGTGTTCGGTATCGTCGCGTATTTTGCGTGGTTGGTCGTTGTGGCGATTCAGGTCACCGCTATCTTCGGTGTGTTCGTTCTGCCGGGGATGCAGCAGATGTACGCCAACTTCGGCGAGCGCCTGCCACAGTTAACGGCGACCTTGTTTGCCTCAGGTGGCTTCGGCGTGCCGTTGTTGGTTGTTGTTCTGGCGGTTTTTCTGGTGCTGGCAGTGTGGTTCGTGGTGCTGTTTCGACGGCGCATCAATGCGGTGGCGCCGCTGCCGCGATGGCTGGCGTGGTTGCCGTTTATGGGCACAGTTACCAAGACTTACAACCTGAATCTATTCCTGAATTTCACCCGGGCACTGATCGACAGTCGCGTAGAGACCCGCCAAGCCGTTGATTTGGCAGCTGCGGCGTCGAATCAGCCGGTTAGCCTGAATATCGGCAGCCTCGCTGCGGGCGATTTTGGCGCTGCATCAGATCCTGCGCTCACCGAACTCAGCATCGCAGCGAGGCTGAACCGGTTTGAGCAGGAAGTCGAGTTTCAGTGTGAGCAGCACAGCCATCGTTTGTCAGCGGCGCTTATCCGCACTCGCGATCGATTCTCGCTCGTACTCAAGTTCATTTTGTACGTATTCATCGGCACGCTCGTGGTGGCGATGTACTTGCCGATTTTCAAGATGGGCACTGTCCTTTAGGTGATGACATGAAGCACAAAGGTTTTACGTTAATCGAGTTGATGATCGTTGTGGCGATCATCGGCATTCTCGCCTCTATCGCAATACCGGCCTATCAGGACTACACGATTCGGGCGCAGGTCGTCGAGTCGTTCTCGATCACCGGTGAGCTCAAGTTGTCCATCAAGGACTATTACAAGGATCGCGGGCGCTTCCCGGCGAACAACGTCGATGCCGGCGTTCCCGAGGCGCGTTATCTGATCGGTAACTACGTCAAGAAAGTGGACGTCGTCGACGGTGCGATGCACGTCGAGTTCGGCAACTACGTCAATTCTACCTTGGCGGGTAAGGTATTGAGTATCCGCCCGATGGTCGTGACAGACAGCCCGACCAGCCCGATGTCGTGGAACTGTGGGCTCAGACCGCCACCAGAAGGTATGCAAGCTGTTGGCGAGGATCGAACCACCGTCGAAGCAAGGTATTTGCCTTCGTCATGCCGTTCTTAACGATTGTCATATCGATACGTCGTGGTGCGTTGGCTGATACTGACTTTCGGTCGACAACGGTCGCTGAGAGGGCGTTTCTCGATTCGCATTCGCAACTGCCCTAGCCAGCAATCCGGGACCTAGCATGACAACTGCGCGGACCATCGCAATCGTCGGTAGCGGCACGGCCGGACTGGCGGCGGCTATCTCGCTGACGCGCGCTGGCGACAATGTCGAGATTATCGAGCGCTTTGAATCGCCCAAGCCCTTGGGTGCTGGCTTACTGTTGCAGCCGACGGGGTTAGCCTGTCTTGCGCGGCTGGGGTTGGATGAGCAGGCAATCTCGCTTGGCGCACCCATTCACCACATTTACGGCGAGGCGGAACGGCAGCGCATCATTTTTGACATCAGCTACCGCGCGTTGAGTCCGAATGCGTTCGGGCTCGGCATTCACCGCGGCACGCTGTTCACGCTGTTGTATGACACTGTTGCCGAGCTTGGCATTCCGGTGCGAACCCATTGTGAGATCACCGATACGCACATCAAGGGCAACGCACGGTTCCTGACAGATGCGAACGGCGATGTCTACGGACCGTACGATCTGGTCATTGACGCGAGTGGCATGCGCTCTGCGCTGCGTCGCCACGGGCAAGTGGTGATGGATCGGCCTTATCCCTACGGTGCGATCTGGGGTGTACTGCCTGACCCGGGGCAGGCATTCGGCACGAACTACTTGCAGCAACGTTACGCGGGCGCACACATCATGCTCGGCATGCTTGCGATCGGTAAACCGCCGGATAGCGATGTCGATCAGTGCACGTTTTTCTGGAGTCTGCCGCCCGGCGGTTACGAGCAATGGCTGCAGGCAGGGTTACCCGCGTGGAAGAGCGAAGTTCATCGCCACTGGCCGGAGTTGGATCCGTTCATGCAGCACATCACCGACACTGATGCGCTGACACACGCAAGCTACAGCGACATTGTCATGAAGCGCTGGCATGAGGACCGGTTGGTGTTTATTGGTGATGCGGCGCACAACACGAGTCCGCAACTCGGGCAGGGCGCAAACCTTGCGTTGGCTGATGCGCTGGTGTTGAGCGAGCTGCTGGCTGAACAACCGCACATCAACGCGGCGCTGGCGCAGTTCACGCGTGACAGGAAATCAACGGTGCACTTCTATCAACGCGTCAGCCGCTGGTTGACGCCGTTTTTCCAGTCGCACAGCAAGACCGCTGGCTTTGTGCGCGACATGAGCTTCGGTCTGTTGTGCAAAACACCGTGGGTACGCACAGAGATGCTGCGCACGCTGGCCGGTATCAAAACGGGTTTTTTGTCGCATCGCAATCCAGGGCGATGGCATTCGCGTTATGAGCTGTAACTGACCTTCGATCGCGATCGCAGCGCGATGGCTCGAACCCGATGCGCTAACCCCCTGGCCTGAATAGGTCAACGCTTTGGTGGTGCTGCTCAGCGCGAGCTCATTTGTTGGGTTAGTGCATTCACCGTCTGACTATCGACTCCAATCCTTTGGTCGACTCCAGTCACTTGTTCGTTTGGCTTTCGTTGGTGTCGTGAGAAAGCAAACAGAAAGCAGGGACTCACCCTACCTGCGGCATTACAAGTGCTCTCGCGAGACGTATTCACCAAAACGTCGCCGCCACCTTCAAGCCTCCGGGTTTTTTGTCGGCGGGCTAAGTCTGCAACGTGCTATCGGCGCCGTCGTGATGCGAAGAACGGTCGATTCTGTCGATGCTGCCTACATTTGGAGAAGGAAAAAATGTTGCAAAAAGATGACAAAAATTAAAAAGTGGCGAAAAAATGCGCAAAAAGAGCTACCAGAAAACATAAAAATTGTAGAAAAGCGACATATAAATAGAAAAGTAATTAATCAAAATGAATTATAGAGAAGAGAATAAAAACGTTATAAAACAGTATTATAAAACCTCTCTTATCGCAAAAATCGGCGAACTGTATCAGTGAATCGAACTCAAAATGTCTTTTATTTGCAACATTCAATTGGCGATGCATGAAAAATGTGGTACCACTACAACATAAAAGCAAAAAGAGTAGAGGCTGTATGAATGCGGCATGACGATCGAGCAAGACGCGATTGACGAGGACGCTGAGTCCCAGCCAGGAGCCCTTCACGATCCAAGTGCCGAAAACGAAACTAGAGGCATACCAAAATGTTTAAATTTACCGATAGAGCTGCAAGGCTAAATCTAGCGCTTGCAGCGATAGCCGGGCTTGCGACCATAGCGTCGACCACTGTCGTGCACGCCCAAGAGGAAGCCCAGTCGGGTGAACTCGAAGAAATCGTTGTCACCGGTTCGCGTATTGCGAACTCCAATCTGACTCAGTCCAGTCCTGTTGCAGTCATTTCCGCCGAGAACATCGAGTTACGTCAGGTACTTGTCGTTGAAGAATTCCTGCGAGAAATTCCCGGCGTGGTGCCTAGCATTGGCGCTTCGGTCAACAACGGGAATGGCGGATCGACGTTCGTCAACCTGCGCGGCCTGGGCAGCAACCGGAATATCACGCTGCTGAACGGCACGCGTGTTGTCCCCGCAGATCTCGTCGGTCGGACTAACCTCGATATCATTCCAGTTGCGCTGTTGGAAAACGTCGATGTTCTGACCGGCGGTGCCGGGTCCGCCTATGGTGCCGATGCAATTTCCGGGGTCATCAACTTCAAGACCCGGACCGACTTCGAAGGTATCGATGTTCGCGTGTCGCGGGCAGACACGTTTGAAGGCGGTGGCGATTCGACGCGGTTCGACTTAACACTGGGTGGTAACTTCGCTGAGGATCGCGGTAATGCGGTGTTCAGCATCGGTTACACCGATCGCAGCGTACTGACGCAGGGCGAACGCGAATTTGCCGAATTTAATATCTCGTCAGTCACGGGGAATCCGGGCGGTTCTTCCACCAGTGTGCCAACGCGATTTGTCATTCCCGGCGCGACCACGGAGAACCTGGAAGCGGCGGTACCTGGCATTGGCGATGGAACGTTCGTTCAAATCAATCCCGATACAGGCGTGTTGGAGCCATTCTTCCAGAACTTCAACTTCAACCCGTTCAACCTGTTCCAGCTGCCGTTAGAGCAGTATCGCGCGTTCGGTCAGGCGAACTTCAAGATCAACGAAAAAGTGGAATGGTATTCGGAAATGCTGTTTGCGCAGAGCACGAATATTACTAACCTCGCGCCGTCGGGTAGTTTCGGCTTCTCTGCCGAAACGCCGTTATCGAATCCGTTCATTCCGGACGCTGTGCGCAATCAGATTTGTACAGCGCTTGCGATCGCAACGGCCGACTGTGATGCCGCTGCGCTGGCAACAGATCCGAGCGACCCGGACTACCTGGCTCCCAACATCAACTACGCACGTCGGTTCGTTGAGTTAGGGCCTCGTACCAATGAGCGGCAAACCACCGTCTGGCAGTTCAAAACTGGTGCTCGTGGCGATATCACGGACACGCTTTCTTGGGATGTCTTCTACGCAACGGGCCAGTCCGACCTGCGCTTCCAGCAGGGCGGCAATGGCACGCGTACGCGATTGACACAGGCCGTTCAGGCGACCAATACCGAGACCTGTCTCGATCCTTCAGGCGGATGTATTCCGATCGATCTGTGGGGGCCGCTGGGTAGCATTACGCCAGAAGTTGGTGCATTTCTTGATGTTGGTAACGGCGGTGCGACTGCAACGCAACTTGATCAGTTGCAGGCGTTCGTCAGTGGCGATCTGCCATTCGCGCTCCCGACAGCCGACGATGCGCCCATCTCCGGCGTGTTGGGTTATGAGTATCGTAACTACGAAGGTGGTTTGACCAACGAGCTGTTGACCCAAACGCCCGGTGAAGTTTTGGGTAACGGTGCAGCAGCACCAAACCGCTTCGGTACGTTCGACGTGAATGAATTCTTCTTCGAAGCGAACGTCCCGGTTCTGCGTGGTATGCGTTTCGCAGAGGAGTTGACGTTGCAGGCCGGGTTCCGCTCGTCTGACTACTCAACGACAGGTGTTGAAGACACCTGGAAGATCGGTGGTACGTGGTCGCCTGTCGAGGGTGGCAGCATTCAGTTTCGCGGTAACGCGCAACGTGTAACACGAGCGCCGAATATCAGCGAGTTGTTTAATCCTCAGGTAACTGGTCTAAACAATTTCTCGGCAGATCCTTGTGCTGGTGCCGCGCCGAACAATAACCCTGATTTGCAGGCCATTTGTTTGGCTCAGGGCGCTCCGGCGAACACGATTGGCGGCATTATCGTCGACCCGGCCGGTCAGGTTAATGTCACCACCGGTGGTAACTTGAATCTGGATGCTGAGGAGGCTGACACGTTCACGATTGGCTTTATCTTCCAGCCTGAGTTTGTTCCGGGTTTGTCACTGACAGCGGATTACTACGAAATTCGTGTCGAGAACGCAATCACCAACCCAACGCCGGATGATGTATTTTCTGCGTGCTTTGGGTCGGGTTTCGCCAGCGGTAACCTGTCGATCTCAGCGGCTTCGGCCTCTGACCCGGCGTGTACCGGCATCCGGCGTAACCCGGAAACCGGCAACTTGTTCGGCAACGTGGCGACAACCTTCGGGTTGCCGTTGGTGCTGACGAACCAGGGTACGTTGGAAACACGTGGTATGGACTTTACGGCACTGTATACGTTCGAGCTTGGCAGCTACGGCTCTTTGAACTACAACGGCAGCCTCAACTGGACGGAAGCGTCGTTGTTCCAGGCTAGCCCGAACGGCATCAACCGTGAGTGTGTCGGCTTCTACAGCACCAACTGTGGATCGATCCAACCGGAGATCACCGCCAACCAGCGGTTGACGTGGCAGACCAATGCGTTTGAGATTCCGCTGGACGTATCGCTGTTGTGGAGATACATCGGTGAGATGGAACTCGAGCCGGGAGCTGGTACATTCCAGCCTCAGTTCACGTCTATGGACGCGGCCAACTACTTCGATCTGACCGCTCGCACGAGCATCACGGATAACTTCGAAGTGACGCTGGCTATCCAGAACATTGCTGATCGCGAACCGGATATCGTTGGTTCAAATATTGGCACGACGGCGTTCAACACCGGTAACGTGTATCCATCAACCTACGACCCGCTGGGTCGTCGCTACTCTCTGACACTGCGCTATCGCATGTAGCTGTTATATGTCGTTAGCCCAAAAGGGGCTGGAAAAAAGCGGACTTCGGTCCGCTTTTTTTTGCGCTGGCGCTGACGGTCTCACGAGCCCGGCCGGCAACCACTGCCGTCGATTGGCGGCGTTGATTGTCAACAATATCGAATACCCTCAAACTATCGGCAATGACCTTACGATACGCACCGATCAGCGCTCGCTGACGAATTAAACTATGGGCGACCTCAACAATATCGATATCGGCTGGCGATCAGCACTGATGTTTGCCGTCTGTTTGCCCATGGTGGTGGTTGCACTCATGTTGGCTCTGCGGCGTGTCGAGCAACCGGCTAATCGATTTTTGGCGGCGTTTCTGATGATTGTGGTTATCTCGCAGATACCGCAGATCATCGGGTTTGCCGGCTTCTACACCGTGTGGCCCGGGCTAACGTTTGCGCCGTTCGGTGTGGAGTTGTATGCCGGCCCGTTGCTGTATTTTCATGCAGACCGTTTGATGATGGGCCGCGCGCTCGGCTGGCGGCGCTGGCTACTACTCCCTGGCATCGTGCAAACCGCGTACTACACGGTCGCATTTACGCAGCTTGGCGACTACAAGGCGAAGTGGGCGTACAACGGCGCCGTTCACGAACCCTACGTTGATCCGGTCGAGGCCGTGATTGGTCTTGCGCTGATGCTGTTTGCACTGATCGCGATCTTTCGAATGATGCGGCAATATCGTGCGTATCTGAACAGCACGCAATCTGCGGCGGTAGATTTTGAGCCGGTGTGGCTAACGCGGTTGATGATCGCGATGGTCCTGGCAGGGATCCTGTTTGCTGGTCTCGAGCTGGTGCCGCTGTTGGTTGGTGGTGTCTCCTACGTCGATGTGTTTCCGCCGCAAGTGTTGATGACGGCGCTTGTCGCCTGGGTGGGTTTGCAGGCGTTGGCGCAAACGACGGTGCCGTTTCCCAAAATGCCAGATCCGGCCGAGGCGACGGGAGCGCCGGCTGATGCATCTGTGGAAGGTAAGGATTGGGTGGCTGAAGGGCGCGCACTGGAACGTGCGCTGACCGATGGCGGCTGGTATCTCGAGTCGCGGCTGTCGATCAAGGAAGTGGCGTCGAGAATGGCGACTAACGAGACCTACGTGTCGCGCGCGGTGAACAAGGGGCTCGGTGTCACGTTCAACCGTTTCGTCAACGAGCTGCGTGTGAATCATGCCAAGCAGCTGATTACGGACGGCGCGGTGTCGTTGCTCAACGTGGCTTCGTCAGCGGGCTTCAATTCGAAGGCGACCTTCAATCGCGTCTTCCGCGAGGTCGCGAATCAGACGCCAAGCCAGTTCAAAAAGTCTCAAAAACCGTAAATGGGCGGTAAATGCCCGAAATGAGGCGCTAGCGCCGGCTTGCCTCGCTAATTTGTGCTCCAACAGCGCCCGTCAGGGCTTTCAAATGTTGGAGCACACATGTCAGATTCGAATGTAACCACTTCACCCAGCGGCGGCAGTCGCTTCGATCACTACGCGTCGGCGTTCGCCGTGGCGCTGTCCATGGCGGCGTTGTTTGTCTCGTTCGCCGAGGTGAGCAGCGAGCGTGCCCAGCAGCGCGCATCGGTTTGGCCACACGTCGAGATTGGTGAGTCGTATTCCGAGGCGGGCTTCACGCTGCGGCTCACCAACAAGGGCGTCGGGCCGGCGCTGATGGGCGAATTGCGCCTGACCTATGACGGCGAGCCGGTGACCGATATCGATCAGCTGATCGTCGACACGATTGGCGAAGACCTTGCGTTCAGCTATGAGCGTTACGGCATGTCCGACCCGTCCAACAGCGTCGTCGCGCCGAGTGATGTTGTGCGGCTGTTCAGCGTCGACTGGGATGCGGCTAGCCAGCAATTGATCCAAACCTGGGGCGGGCGCATCGATGTGGTGGCCTGCTATTGCTCGATCCATGGCGATTGCTGGCAAACCTCGCTGACCACGAGCCGCAACGAACGCACGCAAGCCTGCGCCACCGGCGTCTCCCTTTAATTCCATGTCACTTCAGGAAAATACGATGAAACAATTTCGACTCACACTACTATCACTGCTCCTGACGTTCGCCGCTTGCACGGTTGGCGTCGATCATGGCGATGGCCCGGTTGCCACGCCGGCAGATTTTGCGCCGCTAGCGAACACCGAGTTGTCTGGCACATTGGGGTATCTGGATTACACCAGTGAGCGTTGGGAGCGCATTCCGGTATCGATGCGGTTCGACGACGTGCAGGGTCGCAAGATTCGCTTCCACGTGCGTTACCCGGGTGAGACGCAATACAACGAAACCGATACGTTGAAGTTATCAAAGGACGGACGCGCGCTGAGCGGCGACGTCATTATCGAGCGTCGCGCAACCGGTAACGAGACGGTTGTAGTCACGCAGTCACGCGGCGAAGATGATGGGCGTGCCGCGGATATCCGCACAACGTATGCGATCAGCGATGGCACGTTGACGATTACGAAAAACGTGCGTTTCGACGGCGAGAGTGACTATTTTCGGCGCAATGCCTATGAGCTGCGCCGCGACCAGCGCAAGGTATGGCGGGCGGTTGGCGATGCACCAGCGTCCGGCAGCGCAGGTTAGTGGACTATTCGATGAGCCGAAATGCCGTAATCAGACCTTGGTCGACGGTGTAGACCACGACCAACTGCTCGACGCGCGCGCCGATAGTGATGTGCTCATGGCTGATGACGCGGTTGCCAACGACAATCTGGTGCAACACGTCGATGTGACCTTGGCTGCTCGCAAACTGATCTGCAAACACGAACTCAAGATGCTCGCGACCGGTGCCGATGCGCTTGTCGGGATATTCATATATCGCCACCTGCTCGGCATGCGCCGCAAGAAAGGCGTGTAAGTCGTGTGCGTTGTAGCCAGCGATACGTTTGCCGACGGCAGCTAAAGCCTGTTTGTCGGCAGCGTCGCTGGCCGCGACCGCGTTTTCAGAGGCGTGCACTGCGTGCACTGCGAGTATCAGCAATGCGGCGGCGCACAGTGTTGTAATCAAAGCAGATTTCGGAACGGGCACTACAATTCTCCGGCTCATACGCTGCGATAACCAACGACTATAGCAAGTCGGGACAGTTCGTCGCGCCCGCATTACTATAGAGCCATGATGTCAGCTGAATTGTGGAGCTATCTGTATGTCATCGGTGCGGCGCAAGGCGTGCTGTTGGCGGTTGCGTTGTGGGGGCGTGCAGGGCACGGCCACTCGTATCGCATATTGGCGGCTTGGGTCGCCATACTGAGTGTGCACCTGATCGTTCTGGTGTTGCATCTCCGGGCGCCGTTGGTCGATCCGTGGGTGCTTCGCGCGTATGGGTTGGCCAGATTCCTGCCGTTCATTTACGCCGCGTTCTTCTATGTCTATGTGCATGCGCTGATCCATCGCCGCAAGCTGCGGTTGAGTGATTGGCTGCATGCTCTACCGCTTGTCGCGATCGTGAGTGTTAACCTCGAGCTGGTGCTGCTGCCGACGGATTCATTGCGCGCGTTGCTGGCATTTGGCGAGCTCCCCACTGGATTCGAGCCTTGGCGATTCCGCCTGATAGATCCCGCGATGTTTACCTGCGCTACCGTCTACCTCATCGCGGCGATTCGATTGATCGTGCAGTTCCGGCGGCGTGTGGCGCAACAGCGCGCGGACGCCGATCGCCAGGGGCTTCGTTGGTTGTTGGTGATGGCAGGTTGGCAGCTCGTTATTTGGGCCGTCGCTTTGGCACAGGCCAAGCTCGCGATTCCGGGTATCAATCACTGGGCGATTTACGGCACCGTGTCGGTGTGGGTGTTCGTGCTCGGTTACATGAGTTTGGCCAAGGCCGAGCCGCTCGAGCTTGCAGATGTCGCTGCCAGCCGTAACACCGATGGTGACCACGAAGCCGGCGCGCGACGACAAGCAACGTCTGGGACTGCAACCGAAACCGCATTAATTGAGAGCGGGGGTAAGATAAGCACTGCACCCAGCGCCGCCACTGCGGTCGATATCAGTTCTGACGTCGAGCCTCAGATCAAGTCCGCCGGTAACGCGGCAGCACCGTTGAGTTCGCAAACGGCAAATGATCCGGGGCGCTACGGCGACGTGTTACAGCGGCTTGATGCGTTAATGCAGCAAGACGAGTTGTTTCGACGCCCGGCACTGACCATCGCGATGCTCGCCAAGCGCAGCGGCTATCCGCAGTACCTCGTGTCCGAAGCAATCAATCGCGAGCGTGGCGGTAATTTTTATGAGTACGTCAATGGATGGCGCGTTGAAGCGGCCAAACAGATTATTGACGCCGCGGAAGGTCACCGGACGTTGCTCGACATCGCCTACGATGTTGGTTTCACGGCCAAGTCCACGTTCAATCAGGCGTTCAAGCGCTTTGCGGGAATGACACCGAGCGCTTACCGGAAGGCCGGCGCAGCAGCCACTCGCACACCACAAGGTTGATCGGCCAACACGCCCACGCGGCGATTGGGTAGACCGTCGCCATAGGCAGGCCGGCGAGCGGGACGCCGATGCCAAGAATCACGCGCAACGTGATCGCGGATGCTGTCAACGCGATGGAGCGATACATCCACCGGCCGTGTCCGGCGTAGTCGCGCACGAGGATGCGTTGCCACGCATACGCCGTGAAGCTCAGCCACAAAATAGCCAGGACAACAAAGCCCAGTTGCGTGGCGTTGCCGAACAGTGCATCTGGCGCCAGTCGCAGCGCGGAAACACCGCCGAGGAACACGGCCAGCACATACAGCAGACCGCTCAGCCGGTGGATCGCCGGCCAGCGTCGGCGGACGAAACTGCTCATTTGAATCGGGGTCAGCGCCAACGCCAAGGCGCCGAGAAAGAAGTGACCGGGCACAGCGAGGCTGCGCAGCGCCGCGAAATTCATGTCAAAACTGTTGAGCGGATTCGGGAAGCGGAACAGATAGCTGACGGCGTAGTTGGCGACGCCGAGCGCGAGCACGAGGTAGAGGAGCCTGGTGGTGATACTGAACAGTCGCTGCAGTTTGGGCATGAGACTTGACCGGTTACTGTGGAGAGTCCAGCTTCGGGCGAATGCCGCACGAGGGCGACCGAATCGGCGGATTCGTACGTTTTGGCGATGCTTGGTCGTGAATTCCGGACGTTTCGCAGTGTACTCGCGCTTCCAATTATGATGATTTGCCGTGTTTTACAGTCACAACGGGTGTTCTGATGCGCACACAAACGCAAAACCACGCAAACATGCAACCACGCAAACACATAAGGGCACGATGATCGACGGTGACTGCAGTGCTCTTCGATGCCACTGTGCAAAAGCAAAACGACGTGAAATCGATCTGCATACCCGCGTTATGTTTAGTGTTTCGCAACCCTTCGAATTTTGTGATGGTTGTCACGCTTTTGTCCGTGACCGACATCGACCGCAACGCGCGCTCGTTGCGGTACGATAAGTTGTCTGTGGGGGCAGGCGCCGAACAACAAATAATCACAATTGGGACTGAATTCATGCTGTCGACCATCCGCGTAACTGCGCTCGTTCTATTCTCATCTGTTCTTTTATCTGCCTGTGGTAGCGACAGCTCTGACGATCCCGTCGACAGCTTGAGCGCCGAGTTGCAAGTGGCGCTCGATGCGACCGCGATAGGTGCTAGCGGGTTCGAGCTCCCCGATGAAACAGCGCTCGATGACATTCCCGCGGATCCGCTCAATCCGTTGACGCCGCAGAAGGTTGCGCTTGGCCAGATGCTCTATCACGAGACCGGTCTTGCAACGAATCCGAATGATCCGGCGAAGGCCGGCACCTACAGTTGTGCCAGTTGCCATCACGCCAGCGCCGGTTTCAAGGCAGGCGTGCCGCAGGGCATCGGTGAAGGCGCCGACGGTTTTGGCGTTGCCGGTGAGGGTCGCCTGATCGCAGACGGCATGGATGACAGCGCCGCACCGACGTCACCGCAACGCGCGGATTTCCAACCGATGGCGTCGCCCACCACATTGAACGTGGCCTTCCAGGAAGTGATGTTGTGGAACGGTCAGTTCGGCAACGCCAGCAACAGCTCGATCAACAGTGGTTTGCCGGATCAAATACTGAGCACACCGGGTACGCCGAAAGCAGAGAATGCTCGCGGGCTGTCAGGTGTAGAGATTCAGGCGGTAGCCGGCTTGGGTGTGCATCGCTTGAGTGTCGAAGTCGATTCGCTCGTGCAAACCCAACCCGAATACATGCAGATGTTTGCCGATGCGTTTCCGGCCAGCGCCGACGAACTTGAAGACGCGGCTAAGGCAATCGCGGCGTATGAGCGTACGCTGCTGACCAATCGTGCACCATTCCAGCAATGGCTGCGCGGCGATCGCGATGCGATGAATGAGCAGGAGCTGCGCGGTGCGCTGCTGTTCTTCGGCAAGGCGAATTGTGCGGGCTGCCATTCAGGGCCGGCGCTGAGCTCCATGCCGGGCGCGACTGCCGATGCAGTGTTCATGGCTGTCGGGTTCGATGATTTCGACGGCACGGACCCTCGGATTCACGGTCGTGTGGGCGTCGCAGATTCGCTCGGTCGCGGTGGCTTTACCGGCAACCCGCAGGACAACTACAAGTTCAAGATTCCGTCGCTGTACAACCTCGTTGATGCCAGCTTCTATGGTCACGGTGCTTCATTCAACAGCGTGCGCGACGTTATTGCGTACAAGAACGCCGGTGTGCCGCAAAAAGCGATGGCGTCCGAACAATTAGACGGCCGCTTTCAGCCGCTGGGTTTGAGCGCCGAAGAGATCGACGACCTCACGGCGTTCCTCGAGAACGCGTTGTATGACGCTGAGCTGTTGCGCTACGTGCCGGATGCATTGCCAAGCGGCAACTGTTTCCCGAACGCGGATGCGGCATCGATCGCGGATCTGGGCTGCTAAAAAGAATTGGCGTTGCGGTGCCATTTTGTGCACCGCAACGTTTCTTAGAAAAACGCCCGGTGTGGTCTGAGTCGTCTACGATCGGCTCAGTTCATCAACACAGGCTTAGACAGTAACCCGAATACGTATCAGCTCGCCTTAGCAGCAGCGTGTCGCGTAACAATTGCTATCCGATCAGTTGCAGCGTTAGTGCTGAGCGGGTATGCGCGCAAGCCTATTGTTTGTTCATTTGCGCGAGCACCGGATCGTAGGTGAGTTCCGCGGTTAATGTCTGCTGCAGTGCTCGCACACTGTCTGCCGCGAGGCTCTGCGCATCATCTAGCCGCACTTGCGCATCGTCACGCAAACCCGCTGCGGCGTAAGCGCGTGCCAGTGCCAACGATCGATGCAGTCGCAGCAAGTCAGGCAACTCGTTGATGTTGACGCGATTCAGCAATTCCAACGCACGCTCAGGCTGCGCGGCGCGTACGCGACCAATACTGTAATCGTGAAACGGACGACTCAGGCTAACACCGGTTGCAAGCACGGCATGGTTGCTGAGCGGTGCGTCCGGGAACTGCTTGATGATTTCGTCGAGCGTTGCGTGTGCGCGGCGTAGGTGGTCTCCCTGCTGCCAGACCAGGAATTTGCCGGTCTCATACTGATCTTGCCGTGACTGGCTGAACAGGTACTGACCGGCACCGTCGCCGCGTGCGATGGTAATGGGTGCCGTCGTCGAGCGCAGCGCGGCCGAACCGCTACCAGCGAGCGTAGCAAATACATCGTAGTCCCCCGTTTGGGTAAACGTCCAACCGTTGCCGCCGAAAAAAATCGGGAACGTTGCGTTCATCTCGCCGCTGGCGGCCAGCTCGCTCGGTGCTACGTCAAAGTCACCAACCGCTAACGGTATGAACAGCTGTTGCTGCTGGGCACCGGCCGGCTTGACGAAAATACTCAGAAAACCGGCGGCAGGGTCGAGCATTGTTGCCACGCTCTGCTTGCTCGTGCCGCGGTTGCGCAAACGCACCGTGACGTAGACCGGCTCGCCAAGTGCATACGTGCGTTTGCTCGGCTCCAACTCAAGCGCAAGATAGCGAATCTCTTGTGGTTCCTGGGCCAGTGCGGTCGCGCCGCTTGCGGCGATGGCGAGCAACACCAGCAGTGCCAGAAAATTGCGGTTGTTTTCAAATTGACTGTTCATGTGCGTAGCTCCTGGCTGTGGCTATGGGCAGGTGGCGTTACCGTGACGCGTGGCATGATCATCAGTGACGGAGAACCACGCGCCAGTGCCGGGGAAGCGGCACTGCGCATCGTGTTCCTGCAGATGTTCTTCGCTGTCGGTCGAGAACGTGTACGTGAATGAATTGCCGACCGTACCGGTTGTGTTCATCAGTGTTTCCGATCCGGACCCATCCGGGTGATGCAGGTTGAATGCATGGCCCAGCTCGTGCGCGGTGGTGCGCAGGTAGCGTTGGCCGTCCGAGCTCACCGTGCTGTTCTGGAAGTACAGCGAGAACGCGCTGCGATCAGTGGTGTCATACATGCAGCCAAGCAGACTGGATCGGCAGCTGCCAAAGCATTGACCGACATGGTCCACAACGATGCCGTAGGCTTCATAGCGCGTGCAGGTGCCACGAAAGATGCCGGCGCCACAGGCAAAACTCGTCGGCGTGACAGGCGACGCCCGGTTGGCGATCTCTACCGTTTCCAACTCTGCATCTGTGATGCATTGCTGTTGCGTACTGCCGTCGCGCAGCGGCGCAATGTTCGTGTCGTCTTCATCGACGTCGATGATGTGGCCGGCTTCGAGAAAAATGCTCTCGAGCGTCCAGTCACGTCCATCAAGCGTTTGCTCCGTAGGAAACGCCGTACCGGTCATCCGGTCCATCTCGACATGCGTTGTGACGCAGCCGGATAAAAGTGCAATCCCGGCGAACATCATCATAGTCAATGCAAATCGTGCATGTGGTTTGTTTCTCATCGTCTAGCTCCGTGATTCGGGTCTGCATGGCGGAACTGCTCGCATGGCAGACCGGCGTTCATTGTGGCTCGTGTGCTCGCTTGCAATCTGTGCAGCTGAACGTGAGCTTCACAATTGTTGTTGTCCTGTCTCAATACTGTCATTGAGTCAACGCGAGTCTCAGGGCAGCAATGCACGAGAGAGAGTTACAGGATGCGACAGAACCGACGCTGGATCGCGCAATTGGAGTGGCGCGGGTGGTAGTGACACAAAACAGCAAGATGTGTTTAGCGGCACCGGCCAGTGGAGAGCGTCTGGGGTTGTGGCCTAGATGGACAGTGCTCGCCATCAATCGCGTGGTGTAACCTTTTTCGGCCAGCGCGACTATAAGTTCACGTGTGCCTGATGCTTGGATGGAGCGTTGCGTATGTTCTTATTGCAGAAAGCTGCTTTGGTCCTATTGTTTTGCCTAGCACTTGACGCTAACGCGCAGACAGCGCTCACAAGCGCCGATCTTGTGCCCGACTTGATAGAGGTCGGTACCAGAGGGCGCTTTACTGTGGGGCCGCCGTTTGCGACGTTTGCTGCGGAAGACGAAAGCGTAGAAATCTGGCTGCCAGTTAGTGAGTCAAAAAGACCTGTAGTCGTGTATGCCCATGGTGGGGCCGGCTACAGGGAAGATGATCGTGCACGCGTCGCTATGTTTAGACGCAACGGCTATGCAACGATTTCTTTCGATGCATATGCAATGAATGGATTTTCAGACTGGCGGTTTGTCACGCGTCGCATTACGAACGAAGGCAAGCAACAGATGATCTGGCAAGTCTTCAAGGGCGCGGTTGCTCATGCATTGCAAGGCGATCGCTGGGACAACCGGAATGTGTTTTTCTATGGTGGATCTAATGGCGCGCGCGTTATTCTCCACGCAGGAGCGCAGTTCGACGATGCGCGTATTCGCGGTATCATTTCCGAAGCTCCAGCAGCTACGGGATTCGAACTTGGCGACTACAACATTCCAACGATCATTCCATTCGGGAAGCTGGACAATTGGGCAGGCCGCTCGGCAACCGATTTCGTGTGGACAAGAACCTACGCGAGTTCGCCGGTTTCAATTCAGAGCTGGGTCGTGGAGCGACAGAAACAGCGACGACCCATCGATTTCATCTTTTACGAGAACGCTGGGCACTTGTTGTTCGACGGCTCGCTGGAGCTGGTCACGGTAAAGCGCGGCAATGCCGTTGAGTTCACAGCCTACAAGGGCGCCGGCGAAGGTGTTTTGCAGCGTTACGAGCGAGACGTTATCGGGTTCGTCGAGCGTCACACATCTAGCCAAGGCAAACAGGTTAATGGTCACGCAATAAAATGATCTAGGGGCCTTCCCGAGCGGAAGGCTGCTTGAGGCGATGGTGGTCGCTTCATTGCTGGCGTCGCGGTGGCGTTACCGCTCGGGATCGACAGGTTCGTCTGTCGCTTCGGCGTGACCGGTTTGGTGATCAATTCGCGATTCGCGTTGCGTTCGTGGCTGATTGCGGTTCTGATGTTCGCCGGTCGCATCGGAATAGGTCGCCAAACCTATAAAGTCGAGCGTACGTTGCTCGAGGTAAGCAAAGAACGGATTCCACCGCAGTCGCAGCGCTGCGGTGCCGGAAATCTGCAACACACCGCGTTCACCGCGAAAGGCGATGTTACCGAGTGCAACGCCCGGACTGTCGGTGGCATCCGGCCCGCCATACAACGGATCCGTTGGCGCAAACGGCAGCGCAACATGCGACAGCGAGTACACGTCCGCCGGCCAATCGCCGATATAGCGCGGCGTATCAGGCGTATTCGTGTCCGCGCGCCGCGTGATAGCGACAGCGCGTGCACTGCCGCGATCTTCGTTTGTGATTAGCGTCAAATCGAAGTTGCGCGCTTGTGCTCGCAGCAGCGGTTCAAACCGCGTACGCGGATCGCTGCCGAGAAACATGTCGATGCCCGGCAAGCGGTTGATGTCGAACAGCACCAACTCATGGTGCGCACGCGGCAGTCGGTCAAACACTCTGTCGACCAACGCTGTTGCCGTGACGGTGGCATCGACGCTGGATTGGAACGCAAGGATCGGTGGCAGTTGTTGCAACTGCCCTGCGGCTGCACGTTTTTTCAGCGCGCGTTCGACATGCGCCGTGATGCGATAGGCGAGGTCGCCGGCATTGATTGCAAACGAGCTGTATTTGAACGGATCGTATTCGGGCAGGATGTCGTTCCACGCCAGTTTTTCAAGGCCCAGCACGCGACCTAGTCTGCCCTGCCAGACGGCAAATGCGGCGGCGCGGCTCAGGCCAATTTCGGGCGACAGCAATACGATGCCGTCGGCGCGCGGCATGGTCGGATTATCGATCGCGTCCAACGCGTAATTGATCGCCAGCGCGCCGCCATTCGAGTAACCGATGATGTACAGCGGCGCATCACCGGTTGTCTGGCGCAGGTGTTGGACGGCCAGACGCACGGCGGCGGCCATGTCTTGCCAGCGGGTGTCGAGCAGCGCTGCCGGTGCGGTGCCATGCCCGGGCAGCCGCAGGCCGATGACACTGGCACCATGTTTGCGCAGCGACTGCCCCAGTGTGCGCATGCTGTACGGCGAATCGGACAAGCCGTGCAGCAGCAACACGCCCGCCCGCGGCGCGGCGTCCGGTTGCCAAACAAACGTGCGGTTCCAGTTAGTCGACCAGCGGCCGGGGTCCGACAGGCTGTCGCGACTGTAGCGGTTGAGCGCATGTTCTGCTGTGGTCGGCACGTTGGCATATACGAGTCGGTCGAGTTGTTCGAACAGCCGTGCTTCGAGCGTGAGGTAGTCGGTCAGCTCGTCAACATCGGAACGCGTCGTGAACTCTTCGTCGAGAGTCACCAGGTGCCAGACCGACAGATCCTGTCGGCCATTTAGCACCAGCACCACAGCGACAATCGCGGCAAGCAGCGCGCCAATCAGCGCGGCGGCCAGCAGCTTCAGCCAGGCTCGAAATTTACCGGGTAACAGCATTCGCGTCATAACGGCAAATACTACAGGTTTAATGCTCCGCGCCGCAGTGCCCGTGCGCTACTTTTTGCGCGCGCGTAACGCGGCCTCGTACGCGAGCACGCCCCAGTTGCGCGCTTGTTCGGGGTCGTCGTAGATCTCTTCCGGTGCCCGGTGATACGACATCGTCGCGGTCTTGCCCTTTGCAGTATATTCAAACGCCGCCAAATCGAGCGCTTCGAACGCCGCCTTTGATGTGGCATCAACTTTGAGGTACAGCTCTTCATCGGCGACCAGGCCGATCATGACATCGTCGTAGTAGATACCGTGGCCGCCGAACATTTTACGCGCACGGATCGGTCCGAGTGGCGCCAGTACTTCACGTAAGTAGTCGACGAACTCGCTCATATGATCGCTGGCATGACGCTACAGCGTCGATCCGGTCAGCACGATATCAGCCTCGCGCCATGCGACATCGAAGCGCGCCTTGATGTCGGTGGTGTCCTTGCCTTGCGCTTCCAGACTTTGCATCAAACCGAACATCGCCCAGCCATTGCGGGGATACAGCTCCAGATCGCGGCGATAGACAGTCTCCGCCGCGGCAGCATCGCCGTTCTCGAGCAACGCACGTCCCAGTGTGTGGCGTGTTGGGTAGTACCAGAATGGCGGCTCGGTGTAAGGCAACGCGTCCTGCACCTTGACGGCCTGCTCAAAACGGCTGATTGCGAACGCAAGATCGCCGTCGACCATTGCGATTTCTCCGGCCACCAGATTGTCGGCGATCTCCAGCAGCATGGTTGCCGGATACTGCAGCGTATCGAGAAACTCGACATCGCTGGTTGTGCGCAACGGCACCAGTTGTTCGTACTCTGCGCGCGCAGCGTCTACGTCACCGGTGCGCGCAAACGCGGTTGCGCGCGCGTAGTGCCAGATCGCCGTTGAAAATTCGAACTGCGCCGGCGGGGCCGGCTCGGCCAATACATCCGACCAGCGGCCGAATTGCGTCAACGACAGCAGCGGAATCGTTTTGAAGAACTCGATACTCGGGTAAGTCTCGACCATTTCCACGGCGACGTTGTCCGCCACTTTGCGTGCGGACGCGATGGCCAGTTCACTGCGACCTTCCATGCTTGAGGCAGCCCACAGAAAATGGATGTTGTGCGGATAGTAAGCGGCTGGGTAAAAGCCTTGCGCATTGCAGGCGGCGATGTATTCCTCGTCAACTTGTGCCGCCAGAATGTTCGCCGCCGATGCATCGTTGTAGCGGCCCACTCGCCAGTAAATGTGCGCTGGCATATGCACCAGATGGCCGGCCTTCGGCACCAGCGTTAACAGCGTGTCTGCAGCCGCTTCGGCGCGCTCCGGTCGTGATGACGCTTCCACGGCATGGATATACAGGTGCAGCGCCATCGGATGTCGCGGCGATCGCGCCAGCACTGTCTCGAGCACGTCGATTGCCTCAGCAGCCAGCAGTTTCGGATTGTCGCCATCCAGCCAGTAGTCCCATGGCATCGTGTTCATGACCGCTTCGGCAAACAGGGCGGCGGCATCATCGTCATTGGGGTATTTACGATGCAACGCGCGCATCGCATTCATGTACGCAAGATCCAGCGGCTCGCGCGAAGTCTGCGGATCGCCGTTGTAGCGGGTTGCCAGTGCGGCGATATAGTCGCGCTCACGCTCCGTGCCATTGCTTGCCAACGATTGTGCTTGCGTGATCGCGGCAAACGCTGAAATGCGATCAGCATCTGCCATCACAGCCTTGCCGTTGCTCGTCACATTGATGTTGGGGCCGAGCGCGAGCGCTTCGCCCCAATAGGGCATTGGCGCTCGGGCGTCGAGCTTTTGCGCTGCGCGAAACGAACGCGCCGCCTCTGCATGATTAAACGCAAAATTGATCACCAGACCCTGGTTGAAATAACGCTGGGCCATATTGCTGGTCGTGGTGATCGGATGTTGGTGATCTCCCATACCTTCGAACAACGGTGCGCCGGCAAAGGCCGTGATGGTTTGCCGTGTGTCCTCGGGCGCAGTGGTGTCGCTCGCGCATCCTGCAATAGCGATCAGCGACGTGACCAGCGACGCGCATAATAGCGATTTCATGATGACCCCCCACCGGTTGAGCCGGTTTTGATTTTATCGGTACACGCTACTCCGTTGCCGCCGCGTTGACCAGATCATTCGTCTCTCGCAACCATCAGAAAAACATCTGGTATTGCACCGCGCCGCCGCCAAAACCGCGCTGGCTGACTTCCTGGCTGACGCTGGCTCGCAGCACGCCGCGTTGCGAGAAGGTGTAGCGGAAACCGACGATCAACTTGTCGGTAAAATTGTTGCCACTGAAGCGATTGGCGGGCAACACAGCGTCGTAACTGAAATCCGGCAAACCGGCCGTATATCCAATAGTAATGCCGCTATTGACTCGCAAATACTCGTAAAAAACACCACCCAGTATGTCGCTGCGCGTGTAATCGTGAGCGCGAAAACCGGCCGATTGTGCCTGTCGATCAACATAGCTTGCGAGCACGCGTAAACGATGTTTGTCGCTTAATTTGCGCACGTGCTCAGCGCCCAGAACGACCTCGCGATTGGTGTAGTCGTAGTCAGCACCTGGTGTGTCGAATCGCTGTGCATCGCTAAAGTCATACCATTGTGCTGACACCGACCATAAATGGTCGTGTGCATCTTGTTTGGAGGCACGCAGCTCGGCCGTGTTGGTGCGTTGTGCGGCGAAACGTAATTCGGGTGAGCGCGAAGTGTCATTGAACTGTCGTTTGTAGCCGCGGCCGACGCTGCCTTCGCTGTAGATGATCCATGCGTTCGCGAGCGGCCAGCGCGCTTGCCACTGCAGCGCGACGGCTTGCTGCGTTTGTTCGGCACCGTCGTCATTCTTGCTGTCAAAATTGAAGTCTTGGAGCACGACTGCGGCGCGCAGATAGTGGGTGCGATCGTCGCGGTACGTGGCGATGCCCGCCGCGACATCCATGAATGCTTTGTTGTACTCCGGGTTCAGCGTGACGAAGACGGCTGAGTCTTGAAGCACCTGCCGCTCGAAACCGATTTGCAGTTGTTCGGTGGTTGCGCTGCGGCGTCGCTCGCCATTGCGGTCAAAGCGGCCGATGAACCGCCAGCGTGCATTCAGCGCTTCGTTGACAGTCAAGTCGATATCGGTGAACAAACGGTCAGATGACACGCTGCCTGTGTTCACGCGCAGCGCATTGCCGGCGTACTGCTGTCGCTCCCAATGGAACTGCTCTTCCAGATCCCACGCGTATTGCGATAGCGCGTGCACGTACAACAGATCGTTGTTGTAGCCGTCTTCGAACGCCCAGTCGTCGCGCGGCAACTCGGCACGTGCGGCGCCGGCAAGCAGTGTCGCCGCAAACAGGGCTGCACTTAGGCTCATGAATTCGCAGTTCATGCCGCTTATTTAACCTGCAATGCACGCGTAACCCAAGTCGAAATTCTCGCAGATGACGGCATACATGCGGTATTTCGATCAGCGCTAATCAGCACGGCATGATCGCGTATGATTTGTGCTCGCGCCGCTTACTGACCGGCACACAATGACAGGACAGCCCGATGGACTTTGCCGCTCTTCAACAACACGCGCTCGATTGGTTTGGCAATAACCTGTTGCAGCTGGTCATCACTATTGCGGTGGTAGTGCTGTACTTGACCCTGGACCGGTTCAGCACACCGCGACTGGAACACAGCGCCGACATTGGCCGTTTTAAGAACGAAGCCGGCACAGATGCTGTACGCGCTGCACGCATGATCACCGGTGCATTCGGTATGCTCGTGTTGCTTTTCGTGTGGGGCATCGACCTGACGGCGGTCCTGATCTTTGCATCGACCACCATTACGCTGCTGGGCGTTGCGCTGTTCGCCAGTTGGTCGATTCTGTCGAGTGTCACTGCCTATTTCATCTTGATGCTGCAACCGTCATTCCGGCGTGGCAATTTCATCCGCGTTATCGAGGCGGACAACTACATAGAGGGTTACATTGCCGATCTGACGCTGTTCCATACGCGGTTGATTACTGAAGATCGCGAGATTGTCGTTTACCCCAACAGCTTGATGCTGGGTCGTCCGTGTCTGATCAACCCGCGCGATCGTATGCAAGGCGTCGGTAAAGTCCTCAGTCCGCGACTGCCCGTGCCGCAGCCTGAGTAGGGCAAAGCGGGGCGCATACCGCCAAACGCCGGTGATTGTATTCAAATAAGAATAATTCGCATTTACAAATGAGAATCGTTATCATCTAAAGCGACACAAGACTCTCACTGAAGGATGTAACGGATGCACGCACAACAATGGCTCAGTGTTGAAAAGATTCCCCGGTTTCGCGATCCGCTGACCGCACTGCTTTGGGGGTCACGGATCTACCTTGCCCACGCCACCAGCGGGGAGCCGGCGCCGCCGGCGCTCAATGTGCTGTTTTCACATGTGCTGTCGGCCGATACGCAACCAGCGATGATCGAGGCGCTCGATTTTTTGATGTTCCACTCGACCGTGCCATTAGCCGTGCATGCGCTCGATTGCGAGTGTGTGTCAGTGCACGAACGTGCGCTGGCAGATGCGATTCGAGCGATCCAGGCGGGCTCACTCAGCAGTTACTGCGCGGCGATGCAAACGGTATTGACACCCGACGATGCGCTGTCGATCGGTCCCGTTTTGCAAATTTTGGCGCATGAGATCAGCGGCGTTGAACGTCGCGGTTTTGTGCAGTCGGCGAACGTCATCGCGCCGCGTGCGTTCGCCGCGCGCAGCGACGGTGACGCCATGCACTGACGGAATCGCACAGTTAGATCAGTCGCGCGGTATGCTGCCGCACATGAACGTGACTGACATGGCTGAGTTGTTAGGCCGAAGCGCATCGACCGTGCACGGCGTGCGCGCGGTCAGCGGTGGCGATATTTGTCGTTCCTATCGGGTCGATACGAGTCAGGGCCCTTTATTCGTCAAAACGCAGGCGCCATCGTTTGCCGCGGCGTTCGCGGCTGAGTCGGACGCGTTGCAGGTGATCGGCGACACTGGTGCGATTCGGGTGCCGACAGTGCGCGGGCAGGGCAGCGGTGCGCGTGCGAGCTGGCTGGCGCTTGAATGGCTCGATTTGCAATCGGCGGATCGTCAGGCGGCTACAGTGATGGGCGAGTCTCTGGCTGCCATGCATCGTGTTTGCGCCGATCAGCACGGCTGGCACTGCAGCAATTTCATTGGCCGCAGCGTGCAACCGAATGCGCGTTCAGAACACTGGGCCACTTTTTTTGCAGCGCAACGGCTAGGCACACAATTGCGTTACCTGCGCGACGCGCCGGCGGCGGCAGGATTGTTGAAACCGCTGGCGCAAGTTATCGACAAGACGCCGGCGTTGCTCGCCGGCCATGAGCCACAGCCGTCTTTGCTGCACGGTGACCTTTGGAGTGGAAATTGGGCCATGCATCGCGACGGCGCGCCGGTCGTATTCGATCCCGCTGCCTACTTCGGCGACCGCGAAACCGACCTTGCGATGACTGAGCTGTTTGGTGGATTTCCCGCTGAGTTTTACTCGGCCTATCACGCCGCATGGGCGGTGTGCGAAGGCTACGAACGACGTCGCGATCTATACCAGCTGTATCACGTGCTGAATCACGTGACGTTGTTCGGTGGCAGCTATGTCGGCCAGGCGCATAGTTTGCTCACGCGATTGCTCGCGCTGTAATCGAACGCGCGGACGAGCCCGTTAAGAACCGGTAACCTGGCCGGTGATCGGCGCCTTCATTGCCAGCGCAAACATCAAAAACAGCCCAACGGGCGGTATCACCATTGCCAGCGTGCCGATGATGCGCACGGGCATTGGGCGATGAAATTTGTGCCGCGTCACCCAACAAAATGCGGCAAATGCGATGGCGAAATAGGCGGCGCCCCACCACGAGGAAATGAGTTCATACATGCTGCTCTCTCCCGTGAACAGTTGTATTCAAAATCGCGTTACCTGATCAAATTAGCACACATAAGGTCGATTTGGTATTGAATTACTTGACCACATACAGCGTAAATTCCGCTCGATTTTGGTGCATATCTGTCGGTAATTCACGACATCAAAACACTGTTTCTGACTATCTTTGATCGATGCGCTGGGATGGTGCATTGGCGAGCCGCATGGTTTGCATTGCGCCAATGGCTTAACGCAAAAAAACAGCTTGCATTCGCAAATGAGAATCATTATCGTTCGCATCTATGGAGCGAAAGCAATCCAAACCGCCTGCGTCCTCGAGTCAGCGCACGCCGCGCTCAGTACCGAGCGAAACGCTGTTTCAAGGCCAGCGGGAGGTTGCGATCGTCTATGGCAATGAAACCTATCTGCTCAGAATCACGCGCAACGACAAACTGATTCTGACCAAGTAACTCAACAACCCAACGCGAGCCAGCCAGCCGATACGCCAGCGCGCCAGCGACACACCCGGAGAAGCCACTATGCGGCGTTTCAATCTGGTGGTGCTGGCAATGATCGCTGCCAGCACGGCCCTGGCCGATGACGCGACCCGTGTCATCGACACTATTACCGTTGAGGCGGCCAAGCGGCCGCTGCAAACCAGTGCCATGCCGGCACGCGTGACACTGATTGACGCGACGCGTGTTGAGAAAGAGCTTGCGCAGAGCATCGAAGATCTCGTGCGTTACGAGCCAGGTATCGATGTCGTCAACCAGGGCAGCCGCTTCGGCTTGTCCGGCATCAGCATTCGCGGTGTTGGCGGCAATCGCGTGCAGATCGAGGTTGATGGCGTAGCCACATCTGATGCGTTCTCGATTGGTAGTTTTTCCAACGCCAGCCGCGACTTTTTCGATGTCGACAGTCTGAAGCAGGTCGAGATCATTCGCGGTCCGGCGTCTGCTGTGTTTGGCTCCGATGCGTTGGGCGGTGTCGTCAGCTTCGTGACCAAGGGGCCGTCCGACTTGCTGCGCGACGATGACCAGTACGTCGATTTAAGCGCCGGCTTCAATAGCGTTGACGCCAGTCAGGTGCTGTCCGGCACGTTTGCATCGCGGTTCGGCGCCGTCGCCGGCATGTTGCGCGTCACGCAGCGATCGGGCGAGGAGCGCAACATCGCGGCGGCCGATCCGCTGCAGGACGACAGTCTGAATGTCCTCGCCAGATTTGATGTTGGTGATGTCAGTGACGGTGGGCTGTCGCTGTCGCTGGAACGATTTGCGGCCGATTCGCAAACGCAAGTTAACTCCCTCGAACGCGTGCAGGACTTTACTGCCGCGTTCGGCTTTCCGTTTGTTATCGACACCAGCGAAGTGGCCGGCGATGACAGTCGGGAACGCACACGCGTAAGCGTTGGCCAGGAATGGCTTGGCGGCGTTGTCGGTATCGACTATCTACGCTGGCGCGCCTACCAACAAGACAGCAATACGACCCAGAACACGCTGGAAGTGCGCGAGACGTTTATCGCAGGCACGCCCGGTGCGCAACAACGCAACCGCGAATTCCTGTTCGAACAAACACTCGTCGGCGCAGAACTGAATGCCGGTAGTGACTTCAGCTGGGGCAATAGCAATCATGAGTTGTCTTACGGCGCAGAGCTGGAGCGTGCAGAGACCGAGCAGCTGCGTGATGGCATTGAACGCAATCTCATCACCGGAGACGTCAGCAATCAGGTCGGACCGGACCTGTTTCCGTTGCGCGACTTCCCGTTGTCCGAAACCCGCCGTATGGGTGTGTATCTGCAAGACCGCATCACGATCGGCAGTGTGACGCTGACGCCGGGTGTGCGCTGGGATCGCTACGAGTTGGCGCCGCAGCAGGACGCGATCTTTGCCGAGGATAATCCTGGTATCACACCGGCAGAGTACGACGACGATCAGGTGTCACCGAAGTTCGGTGCGCTCTGGCAGGTCAATGACATGTGGCAGGTGTATGCGCAGTATTCGGAAGGTTTCCGCGCGCCGCCGGTCAACGACGTGAACGTGGGTTTTACGAATTTCCAGTTTGGCTACACGGCGTTGCCTAACCCTGATCTCGAATCTGAAAGTAGTCAAGGCTACGAGCTAGGCGTGCGCTTTGGTGCCAATACGCTGCGCTTCGATGTGGCGGCGTTCCACACGCGCTACGACGATTTCATTCAATCCTTTCAGGTCGTCGGTTTCGATCCGGTAAATCAGCTGACCATTTTCCAGTCGGTCAATGTTGATGAGGTGACGATCGACGGCGCTGAGGCAACGTTCGCGTGGTCGCCAGCGGCGTTACCGGAGGGTTGGCGATTCAATCTGTCGGCAGCCTATGCGCGCGGCGAAGATCAGATCACCGGTCAGCCCATTAACTCGGTCGCGCCGCTCAATGCGGTGTTCGGCGTCGACTTCGCCGCACCGCAAGGCCGTTGGGGCGTCACCGGTCTGGTGCGCAGCGCGGCCGGTCAGGACCGGCTCGATGAAACGGATGGCGAACTGCTGAGTCCGGCGGGCTACGCGGTGATCGACACCATCGCGTTTTGGAAGCTGAGCGACAAGCTGCGGCTGCGGGCAGGTGTCTACAACCTCGCTGACCGCGATTTCACCGCTTACCTCGACGTGCAGGGCATCGCTGCTGACAACCCGAATGCGGCGCGACTGCAGCGCCCCGGGCGTGAAGCCAGCATCGCCATTGATTGGGTATTTTAGACAGGAGTAATGGGAATGATGAGTTCAAAAACGGCGCTCGCCGGTGTTGCCGCAATTGTGTTGTTGAGTGGTTGCGCGGCAACCGGGTATCAGCAAAGCGCGCAAGAACAGGTGGCGACGCCTGACTACGAGCGCGTTGAGAATCCGTACTTTGCGCGCATCCGCACCGCCACCGACAAGCCGCTGCAAGATCGATTGGCGATTCTTGGCATGCAGGGCGACTACCGGGTCGATTTCAATTTCGAGGAAACGGTGCCGTTGCAGCCAGGCTATGAATTGCACGACGACAAGAATACGGGTGGCTTTGAAACGGTGAAGGTTATCGAACAAAGCGACGACCATATTGTGTTGCAACACCTGTTGGTGACACCGTCCGGCTATGTCATCAAGCATTGGCGCCAGGACTGGTACTACGAGGCCGCCGAGCGCTTCGAGTTTGTTGCCGATCAGCGCTGGCAAATGGTCGCGCTGCCTGAAGACAAGACGCAAGGCGCGTGGACACAGTGCGTCTACGAGGTTTCCGATGCGCCGCGCTACTGTGGCACCGGCAGGTGGAATCACCGCTATGGAGTTTCTACGTGGACGAGCGATCGCACGTGGCGACCGCTGCCACGACGTGAGTACACAAAGCGCGACGACTACAACGCGATGAATGCAGAAAACCGCCATACCGTCACATCACATGGTTGGACACATGAGCAGGACAATACCAAGACGGTACGCAATGGGCGCGAAACGAGCGAGACCCTCGTGCGTGAGTTTGGCTTTAATGACTATCGCAGCATTGACGGGTTTGATTTTGCGCCGGCCGATGATTACTGGACACGCACAGCCGATTACTGGTCACGCGTGCGCGCGGCGTGGCAACGCCGACTGAGCGCTGGCAATGTGCTGCGCCTAAACACTGACGTTGACGGCATGCCTATCATCACCGCGACGTTCGGGCACGCCGAAAACATTGAATCGATGTCGCGCGACGAACAGCTCACGGCGATTGAGCAAGTGCTGGATGAGTGGACCGTCAACGAGGCGATGGTGTCACAGCGCTAACCGCTTGGGCTACAGCGACGGACTCGACCGATTGCCCCTCCTAGGGTCGGGTTCGTTGCTGTATTTTTCTCCCCGGGCGCAATGCCGCGGCTAGCGCTACGTTTGCTGGCTGCGGGTGTCTCGCACGCGTCGCTACCTACGCTTGCGAAACCAACGTGCAGTCCTTAGGCGCCCAGATTGAGTTGCAAGGACATGGCCGGCGAGGGCTTGCCGCTACGAGCGTCGTGACAAGCATTTCGTGTCAGATTGCATGTCTGTTAGGTGCAATTCTCGGCATAACCGCACTCCGGACACAGCGTCGCTCTGGGCGTGCGGAGTAATTTCCCGCAGTCTGGACAAGGATCACCATAGTTGCTGCGACGATGATGCCAAATGGCGTTCACGTTAGTCTCGACGAAGCCTGTGAGCTCCTTGTGTCTTTGCAATGCTGCGACTCCTTGGTTCTTTTCCAGAGCTTCAGCCAATTCAGCATGCGTTTTGCTTCGATACTCCTTGACGTCACGTACCGCGGCTCTTAGCAGCGGCTCGATTTCCGTCCATTCGGTTTCATTGAGCAGTGGAACATCGATTTTGCATCGCCAACAATAGTGTCTTTCGGACATGATCGCCGCCTAGTTTGTTGGCTGTGCGCCTTTGCCACCTAACAGCGCGCAATGTATTAATGCACTCATCATGGGATCAGGTATAGCTGTTAGTCATAGCCAACCCAGGTCACGCGCCATGCGGAACGCTTCGATACGATTGCCGGCGTTCAGTTTTTGCATCGCTTCGGTGATGTAGTTGCGCACGGTGCCAACCGACAGCGAAAGCTCACTGGCAATCTGTTTGTTGGTCAGACCGGACTCGGCCAGGCGCAGCACCTGACGCTCGCGGTCGGACAGCGGATCGGGTGTGCCCCAGGTGAGTTCGGCCAATCCTGCCGGCACATAGCGTTCGCCCGCGTTCACGCGCCGCACTGCCGTTGCCAGCTCGTCGCTGGAGCTGTCTTTCAGGACATAGCCATGCACGCCAGCATGCAGCGCACGTTGCAAATAACCGGGCCGTGAAAACGTCGTCACGATCAGCACCCGCGTTGGCATCGATTCGCGCCGAACCGTTTCGGCAAGGTCGATGCCGGACAGGTGCGGCATTTCTATATCGGTGACGAGTATGTCCGGTTGGTGCTCGCGTAACGCGCTCAAAGCCTGTTTGCCGTCGGCGGCTTCGGCGACGATTTCAATGTCATCCTCCAGCGACAACAACGTGGCGAGGGCGCCGCGCAACATATGCTGATCTTCGGCCAATACAACGCGAATCATTGGTTGGCTCCGATGCTGGCTGCGACGTCCAGCGGCAGCGTGATGCTGATGTGCATGCCGCCATCGCTGCTGATCGTCGTTTCACCACCAAGCGCTGCGATGCGTTTTTTGACACCGGCCAGACCGGATCCTTGCGTGTTGGTGTCCTTTGCGCCTTCTCCGTTGTCACTGACCGTTAGCTGCAGACGATCATCAACCTGGTCGAACGCAATAACGGCGCGGCTGGCGTCTGCATGGCGCACGATGTTGGTTGCGGCTTCTCGGATCGTCAGCCCCAACGCCTTGCCGGCGGGTGGGCTGAGCGGCGGAACCGCATTGCGAATTTCCAGTGCAACGCCGGCGGCATCGAGCGCCTGTTTGGCGAGCGCAAGTTCAGCATCAACGGTCGTGATCGTCATGTCATAGACTGCTGCACGAATATCCGTCAATGCACTGCGCGCGGCTTTGGCAACATCGCGAATCTCTTCACGTGCACGCTGTGGGTCGCGTTCGATCATCTTGTCTGCAACTTCGGACTTCAGCGCAACCATCGTCAGCGTGTGACCTAGCAGATCATGCAAGTCGTGAGCGATCCGCTCGCGCTCGGCGATTCTGGCTTGCTGGCGTTCACGCACTTGCGAGCGCAGCAACGTTTGCTCGCGTTCGATGCCGGAGGCGCCGCCGATGCACGCGATGCCGGTCAACAAACCAATGACGATCGTGAATGTCATTGTATAAATGGTTTGTGCCGTGACTAGACAGAACGCCAGATGTGCGACACTCAGGCCGGCGATCAGCGCGATTGCGCGCTTCGCCGGGCGCTGAAATCCGGACTGTACGCAAGCGTAGACATGAAACACGCCCTGAATCCCGGCGAACGGTGTCAGCACCCAGCTCAGTAGCTCCATTGCCGCAATGTGCGGCAGATACCGTGTGCCCGTTTTTTCATAGGCGGCCGAATACAGCGGCAGGAACAGCGCCAACCCGACGACAATAGCGACAATGTCGACAACACCCGGCGTTTGCAGAAACCACCCGAGAAAATAGTAAGTCAGGTAGATCAGGTTGAACGCTTTCCACTTGGAGCGCGAAGGTGCCTGCGTGTTGTCGACGTCGGTCATAGCGCTATTATGGCAGCAATACGATGTTGTCGAGCGCGAACTCGTAGCTTCCCGCGTCGGTCGGCGACGTGAACGCAAGGCCGATGAATTGCTCTGCCTCGAAACCGGCGACATCATCGATTGACAGCGTCAGTTGCTGCCACTGCTCGGTGACATCGAATTCGACAGTAGGCGGCGCGCCGGCCGAGCTGGCCGCGAACAGCATCAACCGGTAGCGCGCCGGCGTACCGCGCACATCGAAGCGGATTTGGCTGTAACCGCTGAGATCACCGGCGCCTTGCGCCGCAAGATAGGCGCCGGCCCACGGGAACGGAAAACCGGGTTTGTTTTCGGCGCGCACACTGAGGGCACCGTTGCTGCCGCCGGCCCCGGGTGTGATCTGTTCAATTGCAGCAGAAGACGCACCGCCCATCATGTCATCGGCGGTGGTTGTCCACTGGTAGCCTTGCGGTGCGTCGATGCCATCTTCGAATGCGCCAAGCGCAGACGGCACTTTGCCGGCAGGCGGCGCCGCAGGCGCTTGCGCGCGATCGACGATGTAGCCGTTGCGCAGCACGTGCACGATGTTGCGTGTGCTACGGATGTCTTGAGTCGGGTCACCGTCGACGAGCAGCAGGTCAGCGCGGGCGCCAACTTCGATGCGGCCGCGACCTTCCAGGCCGAAAATGCGCGCGGGCTCTGACGTGGCCGCCTGCAACGCCTCAACCGGGCTCAAACCAGATTGCACGAGCAGCTCCATTTCCTGATGCAGCGTAATGCCATGCGCGGTGCTGGGGTTAGGTGCATCCGAGCCAGCCAGAATCGTGACGCCGGCGGCGTGCAGGTCGGTAACGTTCTGTTGGCTGCGTTGCGCGTGGCCGTGCGATTCGGTGATGCCAAACGATTGCGACAACGTGGCACGCTGTGCGCCGGTCAGTTGCGCGGCCAGCTCAGTATCGTCGAGGATTGCCTTGCCTGGCGTCTGGCCATCGATGACTGACGTGATTGCAAGTGTTGGAATCACGAATACGTTGCGTTGCGCAGCCGTCTTGATCATTTGCGCATTCGCCGGTTCGTCGTAGTACACATGCACCAAACCATCGATGCCGGCGTCAATCAATTGTTCAGCAGCGCTTGCCGCAGAAATGTGCGCCACTGCCATCAAACCTTCAGCGTGCGCTGCCTCAATGACAGCCGCCGCTGTCGGCAAGTCGAGGCTGTTCAGATTCTTCGCCTCGGGGATGTACACCAGTTTGATGTAATCCGAACCCTCCGCTTTGCGACGCGCGACCCAGCCCGCCGCTTGTTCCGGTTGTTCCAGCACTTCGACGTCGACACCGAACTGTGTGCCATGACCTTTTGGTGCGGTTGCGAGCATGCCGGCGCTGAACAACGCGGCGCGATCCGTGCGTGTGTAATCGTTGCGCCCGGCGGTTGCGTCTTGCATCAAGCCCGGCGCCGTGAACATGTCCAGCATTGCCGTGACGCCGAAACGCAACGCATCGGATTGCGCGCTGGCCCACGAATGGGTGTGTGCATCGATCAGTCCCGGCAGCAGCGTCGCGCCGTTACCGTCGATGACTGGCAAGTCATCCAGCGGTGCGTCGCTGCCGATCGCGTCGATGACACCGTCGCGCACAACAACACGCGTTGCTTCGGACAAACCGTTGCCGGTGAAGACGCGCAGGTTGTCGAAGGCCAGTGTGTTGCCCTCGATCGATGTTGTTTCAGCGGCCGCACTTTCAGCTACCGCTTGCGGTGGCACGGTTGGCAGAATTGCGAACATCAGCGCGAGGCCGCCGACGGTCAGCGCCAACATTTTGAGTGTGGTGTTTTTCAGCATGATGATTACTCCTGTTCAGGGCTGGCGGCGCCACGCGGCAGCGGCGAGCAGCGCCAGTACGGCGGTCATTGCCAGGATAACGCCGACGTGCAAGCCGACATTGCGTGGGGTGTTAGTGTCGATGACTGACAGTGAAATCTCTGCCAGATGAAAAGACGGTATGGCTTGTGCGATGGTCTGCATGACGCCGGGGAACATGCTGATCGGAATCCACAGTCCGCCGAGCAGGGCAAAACCCAGAAAGACGATGTTGGATACGGCGACGGCCGCGCCCGAGGCGAACCGGAAGCCGAGCAGCAAGCCGATCAGGGAGAAGGGCAGCGCTGCCAGCAGGTGGGTGCCGAACAACGTCAACCATTGCGCGCGTGGTAGTGCTACGTCGCCAAGGAAACCGGCGATCAGGTACACCGGCACCAAAGCCAGCGCAGCGAAAGTCAGCGTTGTGATCAGCTTTGCGCCGATGTAGCTGGCAGCCGGTGCTGGCGCCACACGCTTGAGGCTGAGCCAGCCTTTCTCGCGCTCGGTCGCGACACCGACGCCAAAGCCGAAAATAGCGGGTCCCATGACCGCGAATACGCCGTAGGTGGCCAGCAGATAAGTTGCGGCGTTACCGCCGCGCGACAGCAAGACACCGAAGATGGCGTAAAACACACAGGGAAGTGCGAGTGTCGGAAAAATAAATTCAGGCGCGCGCAACGATGCGGTCATTTCGGCGCCGGTTTCATGTAACAGGATATTGCTGAGCTTCATCAGTGCTGTGCTCCCTGGGTCAGTTCGCTGAACGCTTCTTCAAGGCTGGGTTTGCGTACCGTGAGATCGCCGAGGGTCGGGTCACGCTGTAATAATGCGCCCAGCGCTGCGTTGCCATCGTCGGTCAGCAAGGTGGTCAAACGTCCGCTTGTTTCGATGGTTTTTACGCCCGGTAAGCTTGTCAGCGTGCTTTGATCCAGTGCGGTCTCGCAACGGATCAATGTGCCGCCCACTTGATTACGGATATTGCTGGCGCTGTCGTCGGCGATGATACGGCCGTCGCTCAAAACGACGATGCGGTCGGCCAGTGCGTCGGCTTCTTCAAGATAGTGCGTGGTCAGGATCACGGTCGTACCGCCGTCTGCCAGACGTCGAACGTTGTCCCACACCGTGCGTCGGGCGTCGCCATCCAGTCCAGTTGTCGGTTCATCGAGAAACAGGATTTTCGGCTGACCGATCAGCGCCACGCTGAACTGTACCCGGCGCTTTTGGCCGCCGGACAAGGTTTTGTAGCGTTGGTCTGCGAAGCCCTCGAGGTCGGCCATTTGGATAACCGCCTCGACATCTGCAGGCCGGGCGTAGTAGCTGGAGAACAGGGTCAGATGCTCACGCGCGCTCAACAGGTCGGGTAAGTCTACGTCCTGCAGCATGACGCCGAGCTCGCGGCGTGCCGCGAGGCTGCCAGCGGGCTCGCCTAGGACTTGAACGTCGCCACGATCGGCCGTGACCAGGCCGAGCGCCGTCTTGATGAACGTTGTCTTGCCGGCGCCGTTCTTGCCCAGCAGCGCACAAATCTGGCCTTGCTCGATACTGACGCTGACATCGCGCAGCGCATGCGTGTCCTTGAACGACTTGTGCAGCGCGCGGGCAGCGATAGCCGGAATGGTCGGGTGATTCACTGTTGCCTACCTCGGTGTAATTCGAGGTTGTAGAGTGCAACATCGGTGCGCGGCGCACCATTGCCAAAGTGCAGGTCTGGCAGGTGACAAATGTCATGTGGCGCTGTGGCGTCGGGTTTTACTTACAGCGCGAAACGCTCGCGAAGAAAGCGCGCGATGCCGTCCTCGTCATGATGACCAATGACGGCCGTCGCCTGATTCTTGACGTAGCTCTTGGCGTTTTCCGGCGCATAGCTTTCGTCGGCGAGCGCAAACATGCTCAGATCATTGTCGCTGTCGCCAAAGCACAATACGCGCTCAATGCCGAGCAAATCCTTCAGCGTCATGACGGCGCCGCCCTTGCTTGCATCACTGTGGTGAATATCCAGCCATGACAGATTTTGCGCCTCCATCGCCACGCCCCAGTAGGCGATCAGGTGCGGCTCGTCGGCGACCTGTTCGGTGATTTTGCGGATACGATCGGTGTCACCTACGGCGCTGACGTTGCAAATCGACGCATCGGCGGGCAAGTCTTCGATAGCACCGGCCGTCAGTCCGCGACGCACGGTGTATTCGCGGATGACGTATTCCTCGGCGGTGTTCTTTGGCGGGCCGTGATACACCGCGTGGTCGTTGTTGCCGACCAGTGTGAATACGAACGGCGTGACGTCATTGTCGGCGAAGGCATCCATGATGTGCTGCGATTCGCTGCGCGACAGAATGTTGTGATGGCTAAAGTGCTCGTGGTCCGGGTGCCAGATGACGACACCGTTTTTATACACATGGGGCAGCACAAAGCCGTGACCTTCGAGGATGTCGCGCGAGGCATGTAGTGTGCGACCCGTGGCGACGGTATACGCGATATTGTTCTGCGCCAGCAATGCGAGCGTCTCACGCGTGTAGTCAGTGATCGCCGAGCGGCGATTGAGCAGCGTCCCATCCAGATCAAATACGACTAAATCCATAGCTGCATTGTACCCACAATGGGTGTCGTAGCGCGCAGTGCGTTCGCTTATTGGCGTTTGTACTGGGTTGGACAGTAGGCGCGCGTGACGCCTTCCGGGCGCAACGCAGCATGCTTGGTCTTGCGCGCCGTGACGCGTTCGCGCCACAAGCGGAAGCTGCGTGCTTTGAGGTTTTTGCGCATCAGTGCGATGACATCGCTCTCCGATAAGCCATAGTTTGCGGCGATGGCCTCAAACGGCGTGCGGTCCTCCCATGCCATTTCGATCACTCGCGAAAGCTGTTCTGCGTTCAATGAGTCGGCCTTTTTCATCTATCTGTTGTTCCGCATTTTGCAAACCGGTTGTCAACCAAACTGCGCTGGCCGCGTTGTAAGTGATGTCCCAAGCAATTATCCGTGGAGGATAGAGTGATGACACATTTACGCTTTACACCATGGCGCGGCAGATTCGCCGAGCCACTGAAGGATGTTATCGCGTGCGCCGCCATTGCGCTCGCGATTGTTATGTTAACCGCGTGTGGCGGCTCATCGGGCGACAGCGTCACTGAGACGCCCGTTGCTGATGCTGCCGAGGGCGTTGTCTACATTGGTTTGACAGACGCGGAAGGCGATTTCGATACCTACGCGGTCGATGTGTTGTCGATCCGCCTTGAGCGCGCGAACGGCACCACCGTTGAAACGCTGCCGTTAACGACGCGCGTCGATTTCACCGAACTGACCGAAGTCACCGAGTTTCTGAACATTGCGACGGTGCCTGCCGGCAACTACATCGCAGCCAGCATTCGCATGGACTTCACCGATGCCCAGGTGATCGTGCAGGACGACGCCGGTGTGTTGTCTGAAGCGGCAGTGGTTGATGCGGCAGGTCAGCCGATCGGCGAGTACGAGATGCGGTTGCAACTGGCGGACAGCGACCAGATTATTGTTGCGCCAGGCGTACCGGCCGCATTCAGCCTGGATTTTGATCTGGATGCTTCGAACGAGATCGATGCCAGCATAACGCCGCCCGTCGTGACCGTGTCACCGTTGCTGCTCGCCACGGCAGAGTTGGAAGAGTCGCGCGAGCACCGCGTGCGCGGTGTGCTGGCGGATGTTGACGAGAGCGCGCAGGCGATCAGCTTGCGTGTGCGCCCGTTCTTCCACCGCTCCGGCGACTTTGGTCGCTTTACGCTGAACGTCGATGATGAAACGGTGTATGAGATTGACGGTCAGGGCTACACCGGCGCTGATGGTCTTGCGGCCATGGCGTTGCTTGATGACACGGCACCGGTCGTGGCCAGCGGCAGCGTTGCGCGCCGCAGCATGATGGCCGATGTCGTGGTGGCTGGCAGCAGCGTGCCGTGGGCTGATGCGACGGTGGTCAAAGGCGTGGTACTGGCACGCGATGGCGACACGCTGACGGTCGGTGGCGCGCGTGTTGAGTTTGCCGATGGTCGCGTGCGTTTCGCCGGTGATCTGAGCGTCACGCTCGGCGATGACACCAGCGTTTCGGCACCTGGCATCGACAGTGCCTCGCTGGACAAGAACAGTGTGTCTGTTGGTCAGCGCGTGATCGTCTTCGGTGAGCCTGCCGACGACCAAACGCTAGATGCCAGCGCCGGTCGCGTGCGCCTGCAATGGAGTAACTTCTCGGCCGAAGTCAACACCGCAGCACCGCTGTCGGCAGAACTGTTCTTGCTCAATGGTCGGCGTCCTATCCGCTTCGACTTCTCGGGTACCGGCGTCGATGCGTCAATGGATGCTGATCCGGATGATTATCAAATCGCGACCGGTAATCTTGCTCTGGCCGATGTCGTTGCCGGCGACCTGATTCGCGTCCGTGGATTGGTTGCGCCCTTCGGACAAGCGCCAGAGGACTTCGATGCGCGTACGGTCATTGACGTCTCGTTCTCGGACCGCGCAGGTGAGTTACAGGTCATGTGGCCGGTCGATGCGCCTGCCGCGGCGCCGTTCACGAGCACCAGCGCGACGAGCTTGAACGTCGATATCACCGAGTCGCGGGAATTCTTGCGGGTTCGCGGCGTACCACGCGTGCTGACCAACCCGCTCGACATGCTGACGCTCGCCGCAACCGATGACGGCACAGGCGCCTATGCCGTGCATGTGCGAGGTAGTGGCGAAGTGACGCTGTATCGTGAATTCGCAGCGGTCGTTGATGCGCTCAACGCGGCGCTTGCCGACGGCGCATCGTTGCAACGCATTCATGCGCGGGTTCGCTATACTGGTGACACCGACAATCTGCAAAGCGCCCGCGCGAGTTTCGTGTTGCGCGTCGCAGATAGCGCCGAGTAGCGATGACCGTCAATGGACGCAAATGCAGCGCAGCTGAACCAGTTTCTGATGAGTGTGGAAAAAAAGGCTTTCCATATGGCGTACTACGCAGTCAGTAACACCGATGACGCGCTGGATATCGTTCAGGACAGCATGATGATGCTGGCACGCAAGTATGCGCAGCGGCCGACCACACAGTGGCGGCCGCTGTTCTTCCGCATTGTGCAGAACAAGATTCGCGATTGTTATCGGCGCCGGCAATCACACAACCGCCTGTTTGCACTGTTCAACCGGTTTCGCGACGATGATGACGAAGCGCTGGATGTTGCTGAAATACATGCAGCGCCGGAAGCGACGCAGCCGGAAGCGCAACTGCTGCAGTCGCTGGACGGCGAGTCGATCAAGCGCGCCGTTGCACAGTTGCCGCTGCGCCAACAACAGGCGTTTCTGTTGCGCAGTTGGGAAGGGTTGAGCGTCGACGACACCGCTACGGCGATGTCGTGCTCGACAGGCAGCATCAAGACACACTATTCGCGTGCAGTGCGAAAACTGCGCGCGTTATTGCAAGAGGGTGAGAACGATGAGTGACACACCAGAAGACAACCACGAGCATAAAGTTGCGCGGCAACTAGCCGAGCATCTGGATGCAAACGTTGAGCCCGACGTGATGGCGCGGCTGCGCGCGGCGCGTGAGGAGGCCGTCGTGGCGGCGGGCGGGCGAACGAGCGGTCAGCCGTGGCGGTGGGTCGTGCCGATGGGTGGTGCTGTTGCCGCCGCTGCGCTTGTGCTTTCGTTGAACAATCCGTCGGTCATGCAATTGCCTGCGCTTGATGAGCAGGAGCTCGCGGCGGCAGCCGAGTTGGAGCTGCTTGAGTCACTCGAGATGCTGGCTTGGCTGGACGAACAGGTGTTGGCTGATGCTGGCTAGTGGCATGCGCAGAACGGTTTACCTGTTGTGCCTTGTTGGCGGCGGCGCGCTGGCGCGCGCCGATGCGCCCGTCGAGCTCGATTTTTTTGAGTATCTGGGCGCGATGGTGGAGGTCGATGGTGAGTGGATTGATCCGATCGCACTGCATGAGCAGGACGAGGTCGGTGTGCAAGACGGTGCGAGCGCTGATAGCGACACGGATACGCGCAGCGAAATGACGGTCGCCGATGACGATGAATATTTGGAGAAGATCGATGAATAGGGTTAAGCAGTGGGCAGCTTGCGCCTTGCTTGGCATCGTGTTGATGCCAGCGGCGGCTGCGCAAGACTGGGATGCGCTGAGCGACGCCCAACAGCAGGTGCTGCAGCAATATGCTGACGACTGGGCCGAATTGCCGGATGCGCGCCGTGAGCGCCTGGCACTCGGCGCAACGCGCTGGTTGGCAATGGATGGCGATGAGCGCGCACTGATGCGACAGCGGTTCGATCGCTGGCAGACATTGTCGGCTGAGCGGCGTGCGGTACTGGTTGAGCAGTTGCGCAAATTTCGTGAGCTGACGCCGGAGCAGCGTTCAGAATTGCGTCAGCGATTGCGCCAGTTCGATCGGTTGTCGCCGGAACAGCGCGAACGGCTGCGTGAGCGTTTTCGTAGTCTGACGCCCGAGCAGCGCAGCGAGGCACTGGAGCGGATGCGCGAGCGCGCGCGCGAGCGGCGTAGCACACGCGATTGACATGAACGTCAAAAGCCGCCGTAGAATAAATACAGCGCGCTGAAGAAGATTGTTGTTTGTCCCAGCGCATCGTTGCCGTCACTAACGCCAACGCTCAGATCCAGATCGCCGCGCTTGCCCAGCGGCGTCAGCCAGCCAACGCTTGCGTTGCGAATCTCGCCCAGCTCGCCAGCCAGCGTATCGCGCCCCAGTTGCAGGTTGATGGCGCGACTGTTCGCCAGCGGAATTTCCAATCCCGCGCTGATGCTGTCATCGAGCAGCGCACTGGCAAGCGTCAACGATGTTGGTGAGATGCGCCGCGTTATGAAGCGGCCGCCGAGCACCGACAAATCCCGGTCGTAGTCAAAACGTCTTGCCGTCACCGACCAGCGCCAGCGCTTCTCGGTGCGATAGGCAATATTGCCGCGCCAGCCCGTCGCTTCCAGCGGCGCCACGAATTCGACGGCATTGCGTAGCAGCTCGGTGCGCAGCACAACGTCGATATCGCGCTGCAAATAGCGTAGCGACCCCGACCAACGCGCGCCGCGATGAAAAACACCGAGCGATAAATCTTCCGCATCGAAATCATCAGGGTCGCCAGATTGACCGCCGCTGATATCGAATCCCAACGGTCCGAAGTCATAGCGCGCGCCGACGGACCAGTCGCGCGTCGTAATGTCATCGGGCAGTGCGGCCGCCTGTGTGGATGCAAAATTTGCGAACACTGATGCCGCATCGTTGAAGCTGTAGTCGGCCAACACGCTCACAGAGACGCCGTCGCCGTCATCGACTGCAACGCCGGCGCCGAGCGCATAGCCACGATCATCGGCAAGTGCGGCCGCGCACCAGAGCCAAAGCAGCGCAGCGCTGGTGATTCGAACATGCATCTCGGCAGCGTAGCGTACCGCGCGTTGTGCGCCAAGTATGCAACGATATCGCTGGTGCTGCACTGCACAAATATCTATGATGGCGGTCGTTTTTGATCACACGCGAGTCTTTCATGCCACACATCACCGCCAACGGAATCCGTATCGCTTACGAACAGTACGGCGATGGTGACTTGCAGCCCATTGTTCTGATTCAAGGCCTGAGCATGCCGCTTAATGGTTGGCCACCGGCGTTTATTGCGCGCTTGACCGACGCCGGGCATCCGGTATTGGTGATGGACAACCGCGACATTGGTGAATCGCAGCTGTTTGATGGCGCGGGCACGCCGAGCATGCTGTGGCAGCTGATCAAGTCGCGCGTTGGGTTATCGCTGAGCAATCCTTATTCTTTGGGCGACATGGCTGATGATGTAGCGTCGTTGATGGCTGCGGTTGGCATTCCGGCCGCGCATGTCGCTGGTGTGTCGATGGGCGGCATGATCGCGCAGCTCGTGGCGATCAAATATCCGCATCGCGTGTTGAGTTTGACGTCAATCATGTCGACGACCGGCAACAAACGTCTGCCGCAGGCTGATCCGGAACTGGCGCGGCTGTTGCTATCTCGACCGGCAAGCAACGATGTTGATGCGCGGATCGCGCACAGCATGAAAATGTGGCACATGATGTCGAGCAACGGTCACGGCGTTGATCTTGAGCTGGTCGAGCGGCGGCTGCGCGATATGTACGCACGTGGCGTGACGCGCGGCGGTGTGATGCGTCAGATGCTAGCCATCGGCGCGGAAAAGAATCGTGTACCGAAGCTCAAGGAACTCACGATGCCGGCGCTGGTAATCCACGGCTCCGATGACCGATTGGTGCCGCCGGCCGGCGGCGTCGATACCGCAGAAGCGATACCGAACGCCCGGCTCGAGATCATCGAAGGCATGGGGCACGATCTGCCGCCTGGCCTGATTGACACGATCACTGGCATGTTGCTCGAGCACGTGCGCGACGCATCAACCAGCGCAGCTGCGGCCTGACGCCAAAACTCGTCAGCGTATCTGTGCCGCCGGTGTGTCGGCACAGCAGACCGTGCGTGAGCAGCGTCGAACGCTAGGCGACAAACGGCTGGTAGGGCATCTGCAGCGCTTCAGCGGCAGCTTCGTGCGTAATCTGACCGGCATGCACGTTCACCCCATTGCGGAAATGCTCATCGTTGGCAAGGGTTGCCAGACCCTTGTCGGCGAGTCGGTGGATGTAGGGCAGCGTGGCGTTGGTCAACGCAAACGTCGATGTCCGCGCGACACCGCCAGGCATGTTGGCGACGCAGTAGTGCACGATGTCATCGACGATGTAGGTAGGCTCATCATGCGTCGTCGGCTTTGAGGTTTCGAAACAACCGCCTTGATCAATCGAGACGTCGACCATCACGGCGCCCTTGCGCATGTTGCCGAGCATGTCGCGTGTGATCAGTTTCGGCGCGGCCGCACCCGGAATCAGTACCGTACCGATCACAACATCGGCGGTGGCAATGGCGTCGCTGATCGCGCGGTGGCTGGAATAGCGCAGCGCGGTTTGTGTGCCGTAGTGGCGGTCCAGCTCTTCTAGTCGCTGGACTGATTTTTCAAACACCGTGACGTCCGCGCGTGCGCCGAGCGCCATTTGCAACGCGTTGGTACCGGCGATACCGCCACCGAGGATGACAACCCGCGCAGCGCCCACACCGGGCACGCCTGACATCAGCAAGCCGCGTCCACCGGATGCAGACTCGAGCAAGTGCGTAGCGACCTGCACCGACATGCGGCCGGCAACCTGGCTCATCGGTTTGAGCAGCGGCAAACCGCCAACCGTTGCTGTCACCGTTTCATACGCGATTGCCGTGCAACCCGATGCGCACAGAGCCTCTGCCTGTGGCTTATCGGCGGCCAGATGCAGGTAGGTAAACAGCACATGATCCTTGGTGAGTTTTGCGCATTCGCTGAGCTGCGGCTCTTTGACTTTGATGATGAGTTGCGCCGCGTCGAACACGGCGTCGGCTGACGCGACGACCTGCGCGCCGGCACGTTCGAATTGCGCATCGGTGATGTCGACGCCGAGACCGGCACCCGATTGCACGAAAACTTCATGGCCATGGCGGGTCAGGTCTTCGACGCCAGAGTCGGTCATGCCGACACGTTTTTCCTGGACCTTGATTTCGCTGGGTATCCCGATGCGCATAGCAATCCTCACTGTAGAAAATCCGGGTGCTGCCGCTAGCGCCGTAGAAGATGGCGAAGAGGCAACAGCTTATGTTCAGAGCGGGCAACGCAACAGCGAACAATTCGTTGGCCAGGGTGCGCTGGTTAGCGGTCACACTCGCGTGGGCGATTGCAGGTTGCGGTGCCGGCGGCAATGATAATCCACAGACGCCGGATCTGGCGAGCAATCCCGTGGGTGATTCTCCCGATCTCGCTTTGGCCGAGCGCTTGTACGCCGGAACTGATCGTGTACCTGAAGGCTTCCTGGTGGAATCTGCGCAATACCCAGATCGCAGTGAGTTTCGATTCCACGTTAGCAACACCGATATCGGACTAGGCAACCCGGGGCAGACGCGGTTCGAAATGTGCAGCGATGACTTCGCCGAAGCGCTGCAGTGGTCGGCGCTATCGTCGGCGGCTCGTAACTTCCAGACGACGCTATCGGCGACCGATGAGAACGACTGGTTCTTCGAGTTCGACCGGGATGTGGCGGGTCCGGAGTCGGCGATGGTCGTCAGTCGCGTGTTCAAATGCGCAACCCTGGATCGTAGCAACCGTGACGCAGCCGGGCTTGCGGGAACGCTCAACCGTGCGCCCGCCACGGCGGCTGATCTGAAATTCATCAGTGAATACTTGTGGCAATTCAGCCTCTATAACAACGCGTTGCATGCCGTCGTTGATAGCCGCGAGGATCGTTCAGCTAACGTCAACGCACACATTATCGAGCGCGCGCAGCTGCTGCCGGGCGGCGCTGCGACCGCAGGCTGCGACATGGTCGAGATGTGGCATTGGTCGCACGCTCTCGAGCCGGATGGCATTTTGGTAGAAACCGACCGTTTCGTGCGCGCATTTGATGTGCGGCAAGAAAACGGCGTCGTCACGGCTTGCGATCCGTAGGGCAGGCGTGAAACCGATCACGTCGGCCACGGCACCAAGTACCTACACTGACCTCACACAGTTCTGAGCAAGGTTGCCGCGTTGTCCCGTACCTCCGTTATAAAAGCACTGCCCGATATCGTCCTGGTCGTGCGGCGCGACGGCATGGTGCTCGACTCGTTGGGCGGGCGTACCTTTACGCTGGATCTTGCACCCGACAACATGATCGGCCGCCGCGTCGAAGACGTGCTGCCCGAACCTGTTGCACGCACGTTGGCACAGGTGACCGGTCGTGTGTTGCGCAGTCGCGAGGCGGTGACTCGCGATGTGCAGTCGGACGATGAGCGTTACGAGATTCGGGTGAGTGTGCATGGCCGCGAGCGCGTGCTTGCGGTGTTGCGTGACTTGTCGACACAGGATGGCTCGGCAACGGGCAGGTTGCTGCAGCCGGACCGTTTGGTTGAGCGCCTAGCGGGGCGTGAGAAGTTTGTGCGGGCTCTCGATGCTGCCGTCGATGAGGCGAAATTGGCTGAGCGGATGGTTGCGGTCATCTGTATTGCGCTTGATGATTTCGATAGCGGTACGGCGTCGCTGGATCACAACACAGTCGACGAATTGTTGCGTCAGGCCGGTGAGCGTCTGTGCGGAGTCATGGCGCAATCCGATGCCGTGCCGATGTTGCCCGGTCGACGCAAAACGTTTGCCGCGACGCGCTTGGAGCGCGACCAGTTTTGCGTGATGTTGACTAAGATTGCCGATGCCGAGCAGGCCGAGGCGTTTGCCGAGTCACTGGGCGATGCGTTGTTGCCAGAGTATTTCGCGAGCGGCCAGACACTGCGTATTCAACCGGCAATAGGGCTTGCGTTGTTTCCGCAAGACGGCGGCAACGCAGAGCATGTGCTGGGCAGTGCAATGTCGGCGATGGCGAATGCCGACAATCTGTCGCGCAGTGGTGTCGAGCGCTACAGCGATTCGCGGCGCATCGTCAGTGAGCGCCATCAGGATCTGGCCGAAGAGTTGCGGTGGGCAATCGATGAGCATCAATTGCGTTTGCACTACCAGCCCGTGTTCGAGCTCTCCAGCGCGAACCCGATTGCGATTGAGGCATTCCTGCGTTGGGATCATCCATTGCGCGGATTGATCACGCCGCAGCATTTTCTGCCGCTGGCGGAAGGTACCGGTCAGATTCAGCGCATCAGCGAGTGGGTATTGCGTCAGGCGTGTACCGATCTGAAGGCATTGCGTGACCAGACCGATACCTCACTGGCCGTCTCGGTGAACTTTTCACGCCACTATTTTTCCCGTCCGGATCTGGTTGAGCACATGCAGGAGATTTTCGCCGAATGCGACTTCGATCCATGCTGGTTGCAGCTGGATATCACCGAACGCATGCTGATGCGCACCGAATATGCAGGGCCGCTGCTGGCGCGTTTGAAAACGTTGGGTATCGGTTTGCAAATCGATGACTTCGGCAGTGGTTTCTCGTCGCTCAAACGGTTGCGTAAATTGCCACTGGATGCACTGAAGATCGATGGCGATTTTATTGCCGGAATTGGTCGCAACGATGACGATGAGATGCTGTGCCGGGCGGTCATATCGCTTGCGCACGCCTATGGCATGCGCTGCGTTGCTGAGGCTGTTGAGTCACGCGAGCAGGTCAAATTCCTGCGCGCGTGCGGATGCGACGACATTCAGGGCAATTTGTTTGGTGCCGAGATGCCGTTGGATCTGGTCGCAATATTTCTCGAGCAGTTTCAGCACGGGCGCAGCATCAATGCCCACGATGAGACTGACGTCGTAGCAGCATTGCCAGCCGATGCATGATTGCATCCGCGCCGTTCGCGTGTCGGCGCCAGAGTCTCGGCGCTAGCCGTGCCTAAGCACTAGATCAGCGTTTTAATCACAATGGCTAACGCCACACCAATCAGCGCGACGCCGCATACACGCTCAACCAGCAGCAGGTGGCGCGCCGACAACGCACGCGCCAGGCGTGCCGCTAACAGACCGTAAGCCATCAGAAAACTGCCGTCGATCGCAAGATATGTGCATGACAGCACGCTCCAATCCAGCGCGTAGCGGGCCGGGTCGACAAACCCCGGAAAGAGCGCGGCGAAAAATATGATCGCCTTAGGGTTAGTCATCGAAGTCATGAACCCCTGACTAAAAAGTTGTACCGTTGTGGCCTGGCGTTGGTTGCTGAGCGCGTCGACATCCGGTTGCACGTGCAGCTTGCGAAAGCCGAGCCACGCGATATACGTCGCGCCGGCAAGCAGCACGATGTCCATCGCCGATGGCAGTGCAGCAACAATAGCGCTGACGCCGAGCCCCGCCGCGAGCATCTGGATGGCGTTGGCGGACAAATCGCCGCAAGCCGTGGCGGTGCTCTTGCGAAAGCCCGACGATAGTGTATTGCTCACCATCAATAAATGGCTCGGGCCAGGCGTCGCCATGAACAGCAACGTGACCCCGACAAATCCAAACCACGTTTCAAGCGTCATGGTGCAACCAGACTGGCAAACGTCGACAGTGCCCAGCGCGGGCTTATGCGTCAAGGTGGTGCTCAGCCACGACGCTGTCATTAGAAAAGGGTAACCACAATGCTGTCATCAACGGTTAACCACGATGCAAACTGCAAGAGGGCAATCCGGCGCAGGTACGCGCGCGTAGCCTGACCCTGTCGCAACGCCTCAGGGTCCGGCTACCGCGGCAGCTTGCCAGCCCGGTGTCACAGCTCGACTGCGTCAACAACCCAGACTTCGGCAGCCGATTCGCGCTGCCACTGTTGCCAGGCCGGCAACGCCTCGATGGCGTCACAGAAGCGCATCACAGCCGGATGTTGCGTCAGCTCATAGGCGCGCACCCGGTTCACAACCGGCGCGAGCATTGCATCGACGATGCCAAACGTGTCGAATAGAAACGGCCCCGCGTGCGCGTCAAAGCACTGCGACATTAACGTTTCAACGCGCGTTACATCGATGCGGCACTGATCGCTGATCGCAAGGCTTCCGGGCGTGCGCTGCATGTTCATCGGGCACTCATTACGCAGCGCAAGAAAACCGGCGTGCATCTCGGCCGCGATCGCGCGTGCAACACCGCGGGCGTGACGATCGGCGGGCCACCAGCGGTGTTGTGGATGCATCTCGGCGACATACTCGAGAATTGCCAGAGACTCCCAGATCGTCGTCTCACCATCAACCAGTACCGGCACTTTTTTCGTTGGCGAGAAGTCGCTGAAATGCGCACTGTTAGTCGCCATCTCAAACGGTGACATCTGCTCGGTGAATGGCACGTTGAATACACGCAATGCGAGCCACGGTCGTAATGACCACGATGAATAACGCTTGTTGGCAATAATCAGGGTCGGTGTTGGCACGAGATGACCTCCGCTTTTTTGACGACGTTCGGGCGTTTGCGGAATCGACCGTCCAACGCTGCCAGTCCGGCCAGAATCAGGCTCACGCCAATCAAGTGGTTGACGCCCAGTTGTTCGCCGAGCAGCAAACTGCTGAGCAGTATGGCACTGACAGGGATGATAAACGTCACCAGCGAGATGTTGGTGGCGCCGCCGCGCTGCAGAATCCGGAAAAACAACAGATAGGCGAATGCGGTGCAGACTAGCGCGAGAGACAACAAGGCGCCCCAGCTACCGAGCGACGGCACCGGTAAGCTCCACGGCCGTTCGGTGATGAGTGCTATCGGGAACATCATGACGCTGGTCGCCGCCAGTTGACCGAAGGCGACCTGTACGGGCGCGATGTCTGTGGCGCCGAAGCGACGGCCATAGACACTGGCGAGTGCATAAGAGCCCGCGGCGCCGACGCAGGCAAGCATGGCCAGCATCGTGATGGTGTTGGCGCCGTTGCTTGCGTCGATGCCGATAATAGTTGCGACCCCGGTCAGCCCGAGCAGCACGCCAAGTACCTTGCCACTGTTCAACTTCTCGTCGCGTGTCGCGGCGTGCGCGACCAGAACCGTGAATAACGGCGTCATTGCATTGAAGATCGACGCCAGGCCGGCGCCGATATGCGTCTGACCCCAAAACAGCAGCGTGAACGGAATGAGGTTGTTGAGCAGCCCCATCGCGGCAAACGTCAGCCACAAGCGGCGGCCGCCCGGCAGCCGGTCGCCAGACGCCTTGATAATGATTGCCAGCGCCGCTGCGGCGATCACAACGCGCAAGAGAACCAGCGTCAGTGGTGGAATTTCGGATAGTGCGATTTTGGCAAAATAGAACGATCCACCCCAGATCATTCCAAGCAGCAATAACAGCAGCCAATCGCGTGTTTGCATGTGGAGTTGTTGTTTCATGGCTTTTCCTTTCGACGTGCACTGAGTGATGTGAGGTGCTAGTGTGTCCGTCAAGTGGATCAATGTATTGGTCCAATAAGAAAACGAATGACTGATCCAAAAATAGTGATGGAGCCACCGTATGGCAGAGCTAGCACTTAACCTTGCGCCACTGGATCCGACAGATCGCGCCGGTTCGCTGGCGACGCAAATCCGCGATCTCGTAAAGCACGGTCAGCTTTCGGCCGGCCACAAGTTGCCCGCCAGTCGCCGTTTGGCGGTGGAGCTAGGCGTTGCGCGCGGCACCGTCGTTGCTGCGTTGGAAACGCTGGTTGCGGAAGGTTTGCTGGAATCGCGTCGTGGAGCTGGCACTTTTGTATCCGCCGTATGTTGCTCGAGCAGGCGGGTATCTACGATTGGCCGCTCGCCGCCGCTAGGTCGCGAAATCCTTGCAGCCGATGTTGATCCATCTGCCGGCGTGGCAATGAATTTCCAACCGTGCCGACCGTCGCTTGAGGCGTTCTCGCAAACGGCATGGCGGCGGGCAGCAGCGTTCGCGGCGACGGCAACGCCATCATCTGACTATGGTGATCCGCAAGGCGAACCAGCCTTGCGGATCGCGATTGCCGCCTATCTGTGTCGCGCGCGCGGGCTCGATGTCGATCCGCAGCAGATCATCGTTACGCATGGCGCGATTCAGGCGTTGCAGTTGATGTCCGAGTTATACATAGCGCCGGGCGACGCCATTGGTTTTGAGGACCCCGGCTACCCGTTGGCGCGACAAGCGTTCGCGCACGGTGGCGCGCACATAGTGCCGATCGCCGTTGACGAAGAGGGTCTGGATGTTGCCGCGCTTGAGCGTACGTCGCAGGCCGTGCGGCTGGTCTACGTGACGCCTGCACATCAATTTCCGACCGGCGCTCGATTGTCGCTCGATCGTCGTCAACAATTGCTTGCCTGGGCGGTACAGAACAATGCGTTGATCCTCGAGGATGACTACGACGGTGAGTTTCGCTATGACATCGCACCGCTGGCACCGATGGCAGCCATGGACACGGGCGGCTTCGTAACCTACCTCGGTACGTTTTCGAAAACCTTGTTTCCATCGCTACGCATTGGCTATGCGGCCGGCGATCGTCGCATCATTACCAAGCTCGCAGCGTTGCGCACCGCACGCGACTATCAGACGACGGCGCTTACGCAACTCACACTGGCGCGCTTCATCGACAACGGCGATTTCGAACGCCACGTGTACCGGACCCGAAAACTATACGCCGGCAAACGTGACACGCTGTCGGCGGCACTAGCGGCCAGCGACTTGCCGGGCAAGCTATGCGGGATGTCATCCGGACTCAATGCACTGATTCGTCTGGATGTATCAATTCCCGCGCCTGTTCTGGCGGCAAAAGCACAAGTGGCGGGCATGACCATCGCACCGTTATCGCGTTACGCGCATGATCCGCGTGGTGCAGATAATGCCTTGGTGTTTGGCTATGCTGCGGCAAGCAATGAAGAGATCAATGCGGGTATCGAGTTACTGGCAGACATCGCGCGTACGCAAACATGACACAGATTTTCTACACGTATCTTGCCAGTCCGGTTGGACGGTTTTTTGTGGCGGGTAGCGACGCGGCACTGGTTGCGACCGGTTTCGAGGCCGGTCGTCAAGTACGGTCGCCGCAGCCGGACTGGCGTTGCGACGCCTCGCCACTGACGTATGCGCTTGAGCCGTTACGTGCCTACTTTGCCGGCGAGCGCACAAGCTTCGACGTGCCGCTGGTCTACGAGGGCACGCCGTTCCAGCAGGCCGTTTGGTCAGCGCTGCAACAGATTCCATATGGTGTCACCACGTCCTACGGTGATATTGCGCGCGCGATTGGTAACCCGCAGGCCGTGCGTGCGGTCGGCGCGGCAAACGGCGCCAACGTGATTCCGGTCATCATTCCGTGCCATCGCGTGATTGGCAGTGATGGATCGCTCACCGGGTTTGGGGGTGGTTTGTCTGCGAAGCAGAAACTCTTGCAGCTGGAAGGCGTGTTGCCACATACCGAGGATTTGTTTGGCGAGTGAATGCCGCGCCGAAGTCTGCGGCGCTTCTCAGTAACGCAGCGCCGCCGCTCGCCATCGGTCATTTTCGGCGGTTTGTCATCTGCTATGCCGTTCTGCGCCGCTCGCTGTAGTCTGGTCGACGGTGGTGACCTGTATGACGCGTTCGCAAGCAGTGAAGTGATCGAGAGCTTCGGCAAGGTGTCGCAGGTCATGCTCGATCACTATCGCACCGTCAGCGTGGTTAGCGTGCCGCCGCGGGGTCGTCAAATACCGGTTGTGCAATGACAGCGAGCGTGTGAACACGGCTCATCGGTAGCGCCGCGGCTGCAATTGGAGTCGGTTGCTAGGTCTCAGCCGGTGTCGATGTCGCACTGTCTCTCGTGAGCAGCAACAGCTTGGCGCTGACGCCAACCATCCATATGACGTAGATGGCACCGACGATACGTTCATATGCACCGAGCCAGCTGGCATTGACGAAAAACGTCAGCGGCACAAGCAAAATCCAGATGCCCAGACACATCGCGCTAAACAACCCAAGGCGCGGTGACAAGCGTGACAGCCCCGGCTGTAGTGTGCCAATCGCAGTGCCCGTCAGACTTGCGACAATCCAAAGCGGATCATTAGCGTTTGCCGCGGTTAGCGTGGCTTGGTCGTTGCTGACGAAATACCAGGCGATGTAGATTAAGGCGGCACCGCTACCAACCAACAGACCGCGTGCGTAAGGCCACAGGCGACCGTGGTCCAGACCGTTCAGTGCGATGGCCAGCGCAACGTGTGCGCAGCCGAAGATCGTCAGCTCGAGCGTGTGCAAATACGCAAGCTTGAATTGGCTGAGTTGACTGATCGGCGTCGCTATCGGGTCCTGCCCGTTGACGATCAGCACGATAACGTGCAACAGCGGCGTGAGCAGCGAGCCAACCAGCGCAAACTTGAGCCACATACGAACACCTCTGAATAGCCTTTCGTTCTACAGCCGGAAGAGTGGGCAATAGCATCCGCTGAGTCAAACGCTGTGGTGTATTTCGAGCGGTCTTGTGCAGCCGCAACACCCGAATGCGGCACACAGCGTCAGCGGTATTGTTGAAACAGGTCACACAACCGGCATCCGCACTGGCGGTGCGCACCGCCAATAGCTAGTCTCGATGGTCATAGCCCTATGGCGCGACCAGTAAGTTCTCTTTTGCCTCCAATGACGCGTCCGGCGACTCTTATCGTTGTGTTCCTGTTTGTCCTGTATTGCACGGGCAATGCCGTGTGCGCGACGCCGGGCAAGATGCCGACATTTGAGTCACTCGAGGCTGCTGGTGCAACGATTGGTAGCGTAACCATTCGCGTTGATGATGTGTTCGATACGACTTCGCGTAAAGAAGACAAGCCGGTGTTCCGCTGGGCTAACCGGCTACACATCAATACCCGTGAGAGCGTCATTAAATCGCAGCTGCTGTTTCGCGGTGGCGATCCTGTCAGCCAGTCTCTCATTGCCGAATCTGCGCGGGTGCTGCGGCGCAATCGGTTCTTCTACGATGCGTCCATTGAAGTTGTCAGATTCGAAAACAACGTCGCCGATATTGTCGTCAGTGCCCGTGATAACTGGACGTTGATGCCGGAAGTGTCGTTATCACGCGGTGGCGGCAACACACGCTATCGTTATGGTCTGGAAGAAGACAACCTGCTGGGTACCGGCAGCGCCGTCACGATTTCTCAAGGCAAGGATGAGAACCGTCGCTCCACGGACTTTCTGTTTTCCGACACCAACCTGGGCCGCAGCTGGGTCAGTCTCGATCTGCGCTTTCGTGACAGCGATGATGGTCAGGCATCGCGCGTGCGACTGGTGCGACCATTCTTTGCGCTGGGCACGAAATGGTCTGCCGGTTTTGATGTTTTTGAAGACGATCGCGAGGACTTGCTGTTCTCGCGCGGCGAGGAAGTGGGTCGATTTCGCCATGACGAGGACAATGCGGCGCTCTGGTTCGGCTGGTCGAAGGGTCTGGTCGACAATTGGGTCAATCGCTGGACCGTCGGTTATGTGGCGTCCGATAACCGTTTCGACGCACCCGACGATCCCGCCGAACTGGTCGTGGTGCCGCGCGACCGCGATTTGCGCTATCCCTATGTGCGCTTCGAACGCATCGAAAACCGCTTTGCGGTTGTCAATAATCTGAACCAGATTGAACGCACCGAAGACGTGTTTCTTGGCACGCAGATGAGCTTGACGCTAGGCGTATTGGCGGACGCGTTCGGCGCTGACCGGAAAGGCGGTATCTTCGATGCAGATATTCGTACCAGTGCTGGCAGCCCCGATGACACCTTGCTGACGTTGAGCGCGGGCCTGGACGGGCGCATTGAGTCGGGTGATCTTGCCAACACGCGCCTGGCGATGTCAGCGACCTATTTTCGACGACTGTCGCCGGTACGCGTGTTTTTCGCGCGACTGTCCGGCGTCGCAGGACATGAGCTGGATCTCGATCAGCTATTGGAGTTCGGTGGCGACAGCGGTCTGCGGGGTTATCCGCGGGCGTTCGGTAGCGGTGACAGCCGTGTACTGCTAACGCTGGAGCAGCGGCTGTATACCGATTGGTATCCGTTTCGACTGTTTCGCGTTGGTGCTGCGGCGTTCTTCGACGTGGGTCGAGTCTGGGGTCGCGATGCAACCGGTCTCACAGACGATCGCGTGTTGGCTGACGCGGGCATCGGATTGCGGTTGGTCAGTACGCGTGGCAACAGCAATCGTGTGTTCCACATCGATCTTGCGTTCCCGCTGCGCCGCGATCCACAAGTGGATCGGGTGCAGTTGTCAATCGAAGCCAAACGTAGCTTCTAGCGCTAGCGCGCCTCAACCCGACATGACGAAGAAATACCAAACGTAAAACACGCTCCAGCAAGCGATCAGCACGCGCTGGATCGTGCGCAGCGTCCAGCAGCGTTGCAGAGCCCGACTGATTGCAAACGTTAACAGCACCAGCGCGACAAAACGCGCGAGCCGTGCCGGCACACTGACCGCTATGAATGACAACAGAGATATTCCTTGAACGCCCGCCTGTACCGCGTAGATCTTGTACGGTGTGCCAGTCAGCGGACCGACGAACAGCGCGAGCAGCCCATGTTGTCGGGTTTGTTGTTGCACGCTGGCAATCAGCGCGTCATTGATTGCCGGGACGGCCGCGACAACAGTGCGCGCAGTGTCAGGGGCGTAGTGCGCAAAGCCATACATCAGCACGCCACCCACTAGTGCGCCACCCAATGCAAATACACAGGCACGCAACGCGCGGCGGATGCTGCGTGTTGCCAATAGTGTCAGCAAGACGTCGGGCACAACAAAGAACACGCTGGCTTCAAGCAAGCCCCACAGCATGGCGATGCCATTAGTTTTGCGTATCGACACGGGTGGTTAGCGCGGTATCACTGCGGGTTGCTGTTGCGTTCCGCTAGCGCCTTGCGCGAGCGATTGAAGACTGTGCCTAGAGACAGTATGCAAACGACGGCGATCACAATATTGACCCAGACACCGGGCGTGACGCCACAACCGAACAACAACGCCAGCGCCCCAAACACAAAGGCACGATCACTCTTGCCCATCGGTCCGTCATAGCGGCGGCTCGCACCGATCTGCACGGCGACCACGCCGGCCATTTCCGTCAGTACGGCGCACAGCACCGTCACCACAACCAGCGGCGCAGATACGCCAGCGACCAGTGCGAATGGCAGATACAGCGCCGCATCCGAAACGACGTCGGTCAGCTCATTGAGGATGCCGCCCAGCGCGCTTTGCATGTTGTGCTCGCGCGCGAGCATGCCGTCGATGGCGTTTAACGCCATGCGCACGAACAGGGTGAGCGGGATCAGCAACGCAACCGAGTCGACGTTCGGGAACAATGCAAACACGTGTCCAACAACTAAAGACAGCGCAGCCGCAAACACCGTGACCTGATTAGCGGTAACACCGGCGCCGGCCAGCCGGCGACACAGCGGTCGCAGCAGATTCTGGAATTTCGGTTTGAGGTCGTAGATGGTCATGATGGTGTCTCGCCAAGCGCGGCGACGCGTGCTTGCAGCTCCTGACAGATGGTTTGTACCGACTCGCGTGATGCGTCCAGGTGACCGAAATTACACGCCTCGCCGATGCGCAGATGCAGTTTGCGCGGGCGCGGGATGGTTTTGCCTTTGGGCCACGCGCGGGTGCCACCTTCGAGATGGCATGGCACGACGGTGACATCGGTGCCGGCAACAATGCGCCCGATGCCGGAGCGGAATCGCCCCATCTCGCCCGTGGTCGTGCGGGTGCCTTCCGGAAACAAGATCAATACATTGCCGTCGTTCTTCAGCAACTCGCTGCACACGGCCAGACTCTGGGCGCCTGCGGTTTTGCGCTCGAACGGCAGCGCGTTGATCAAAATCGCCGATACCAACGTGCGCTTCAGGCTGGTAAAAAAATAGTCGGCCGCGGCGGCGGGGAAGGTGCGGTGTATGCTGCGCAACGGCACGGCGGACAACATGCACAGCGTGTCGAGATGACTTGTGTGGTTGCAGACCAGAATGAACGAGCCGCTATTCGGCAAATGCTCCCGGCCGTCCACCTGCATACGGTGGTAGAGCCGTAGCCAGCCACGCAGCAATGTTGCTGCAACCGAGCGGACGCCATAAATCAGCATGTCTGGTTGGCGGGGGAAATCGCGCAGTGCGTTCGCAATCGATGCTTCGAGATCCGGCGCCGGTTTGTAGTCCCATTGGTCCATTGATAGGTGTCGCTACGGTGCGCCGTGGAACCAGCGCACCATGTGGAAGAATAGTGGTGCAACGAAAATCATGCTGTCGACGCGGTCCAGAATGCCGCCGTGACCGGTGATGATGGCGCCCATATCTTTGATGCCGATGTCGCGCTTGATGTAGCTGATCACCAGATCGCCCATCTGTCCGCCGATGCCAACGATCAGTCCGGTCAGGATCAGCTCCGTGGCGCTGAAGTTGTCAAACGAAAACCACAACAACCACGGTACGAGCAGTGACACCGCAATCGCGCCGAGCGATCCACCGATTGTTTTGTTCGGGCTAATGGCTTCGCGCAGTTTGCGTTTGCCGAACATCTTGCCAAACGTGAATGCCGCGATGTCGTTAATCTCCACGGCGAACAGCAGAAACAACAGGTAGCCATACGCCTGCGGCAGGTTGGCGATAAAGCTCAGGTGACTGAGCATCCAGCCGAAGTAGACAAAGCCGAGGATAGCCAGCGATACCGCCTGCAACTGCCCCTTGGCGCGATTGCGAATGATCGGCACCAACAGGATGACGGCGATCACGTACACCGGTAGCGCCATGAACATGCCGTACCAGCCTGTTTGCGCCGTGCGCGGGTCGGTCATCAACGCAATGACCGCGATGCTGGAAATGGCGACATACGCAACGCCGGTCAGCCACCAATCGGCATACAGGCCGGTCGCTTTGGCGAATTCCTTGAAGCCGAAGATTGCCAACAGGGCGACCCCGATGATGACCGCCTCGCGGCCGAGGAAAATGGCGCCGATGATGACCGGAATCATGATCAGCCAGCCGCGCAGCGACGCTTCGGCGGAGGTGACGTCCTTGCCGCGTGCGCGCAGTACCCGCAGCGCCAGTACCGCAGCTCCTAGCAGTGCGATGATGATGCCGACATAGGTCAGAAAGATGGGGTCGCGCAGCGCGGTACTCATTGTCATTATCGTCTCCTGTCGCTGTTGCAGACCGGCATGATCATACGCCCAACAACGTATCACTGCGCGGGCGCCGCAACTCACGCGTGCGGCACGCGACCACGCCCCGTCTCGAGGCTCGCTGGCTTAACGCGCCGCGCACGATCATATCACCGGCGTCTGGCAACGCCACGGTGACCGCATGTGCTAGGCTCGGCATCCGTTTTGACGATACAGGTCACCGCTATGATTCGTTTTCTCCAATTCTTTGCTGTGCTTGCGCTGACGAGCCTCTGGATCACCCCGCCGGCGGCACTCGCCGATGACAATCCGTCCGTGTTGGTCACCGGCAGCACGACAGGTATCGGTCGTAACCTTGCCGAGCGGCTTGCGCGCGAGGGTTATCACGTTTATGCCGGCGCGCGCACCGATGCGGAAATGGCTGAGCTCAATGCCATCGACAACATGACGGCCGTGCGGCTGGATGTGACCAAGCAGGACGAAATTGACGCAGCCGTTGCGTTTGTACGCAAGCAAGGTACGGGTTTGTATGGCCTGATCAACAATGCCGGTGTTGGCGGTGGCGGCCCGATCGTGAGTACCGATATTGACGAGCAAACGTTTGTCTATGACGTCAACGTGGAAGGTGTCTACCGCATCACCAAGGCGTTCGCACCGTTGATCATGGAGTCGCAAGGTCGCATCGTCACCACAGGCTCCATCGCTGGCACACTATCGTGGGGCGGCGGCAGTGCGTATAGCGGCAGCAAACACTGGATCGAGGCTTTGACCGATGCGCTGGCCGCAGAGATGGCACCTCACGGCGTTTCTGTCAGTGTCGTCGAGCCGGGCAATTTCCAGTCGTATATTCGCCGCAGCAGCGTGCTGCGCCAGTTCGCAAAAGTGGAAGCCGCTGGCGGCGAGATCACCGATGCGATGAAAAAGCGCTACGCCGATACCGAAGCGCGCGAGTTGTCATTCAAGCAACCTGACGAAGTCACGTCGGCTTTCATGCATGCGTTGTTTGATGACAAACCGCTGCGACGCTATGTGGTTGCACCGAATCAGCAAGAACAGGCAAGAACGATCAGTACCAAGATCGAGCAACTGGTGCAGTTGAACGAGTGGGGGCCGTACAGCTACTCGCGCGAAGAGTTGTCTGAAATGCTGCGCGCGGCGATGTCCGAAGACAAAGTCGAAGAGTAACGCTGCAGACAAAAAAAGAGCCGGTCAACCTTGTGGTTGGCCGGCTCTTTTGGGTTTCTGGTGACAGCGCCTAAAACGCTTTGCGCAGCGCAACGCCAAACGTGCGCGGTACGTTCGGGTAACCATTGAAGCTACCTTGTTGCACCGGCGTCGGGAACGCGCTGATCAGGAACTGCTCATCCGTCAGGTTGCGCGCCCAGACGGACACTTCCCAGCCGGTCGCTCCTTGCCAACCGGCACTGGCATTGACCTGCGTGACTTCGCGAACACCGATGTTGGTCGGCACGCCCGGAATCACGATCGATGGTGGAACGTTATCAACGGTGGCAACTTCATCTTCGAAAATGTACTCGCCGCGCACGAATGCGCTGCTGCCGTTATTGAAGTACCAGCTGTACATACCGCCCAGCACAACACTCAGCTCCGGTACGCCCGGCACTGCCGTGCCGCTGATGTCGCCATTGACACTTTCGCGGAACTCGTCGTAGACGGCGTCCAGATAGGTGATTGCCAGCGACGTTTGCAGGTTGTTGCCGATCAGCAAGTTGCCATCGAACTCGACACCAAACGTTGATTGCTCACCGGCGTTGGCCAGGTTGAAGCTTGTGCCGGCGAACGTGTTTGACTGGAAGTCTTCAATGGTTTGATCAAACACGGCAAGGTTGAATGCGCCGCGGGTATAACTGCCTTTCAAGCCAACCTCATACGCGGTTGACAGCTCCGGGTTGGCGAAGCGGGTTCCCGTGACAAGATTGGATGGCGCTTCATCCGCAGCCTGCAAGGCACCCAGATCGGCGGCACGCGGGCGTGAGTCACGCGACAGATTCCAGGACGTCGCCTTGAAGCCTGTTGCAGCGCTGACGTAGGTGCTCAGGTTGCTGTTCAACTCGTAGGCGAAACGTACCGTGTAGGTCGTCTCACTGTCATCGCTGGTGCCGTCCTCAACACTGTTTGGGAAACCGACGGACGGTGGCAGGAACTGCAGCGGCTGGAATGCCAGCAACTGGTTGCAGTTTGTCGTGCTGCCTTCCGGGCACGGCGTCATACCGATCATTTGTGCCGTTGCAAATGCCGCCGGCTGCGCAGCGAAGTTTGCCGGTGTCGGGTCGAGGCCGGTGATTTGCTGGAACGCGCCACCAGTGCCAATGGAGACGAAGTCGAGTCCCGAGAAAATGGCGTTGTTTTGTTGCGCAACGAACGCTTCTTTTTCAACCTGCGTGTAGTTCAGGCCGAGTGTTAATGTGGCGCGCGGCGACAGGTAAACGTCAAGCGACGTGAACAGCGAAATGGCCGTGTCGTCCTGCCCGGACTGCTCAAAAGTGCCGTTGCCTTCAGCGAAGAATGTGCCCGGTGCAACGCCAAGCACTGGCTCGATGCCTGCGATGGTGCCCAGGCCGCCGGCTAATAGGTCGGCGTAGTTGCGAAAGTCGCCGCCGAATGTCAGTTCGGTGTCGTAGGCAACTTCTTCATCGAAATAGAACAACCCGATCATCCAGTCAGCGCGATCACCAAAGCTGGTTGTCAGGCGCAGCTCTTGCGTGATCGTGTCAATTTCCTGGTCGGTGGTGTTGCTGCCGAGAATTCCGATGTTGGTAAAATCCGAATCCTGGTTCGCAAGCAGAGTCTGGTTGCGCACTGCAGTGATCGACACCAGATCGAAATTGTCGAAACGCAAATCGGCTTGTACGGACAGTCCACTGTTTTCGATATCGTTGAACGAGTCGAAGTTGGTGAACTGCGAATAGGAGCCCGGGTCGTTTGAAACGACGTTGCCGCCCAGCGCGCGCAATGCGTCGCCAGTTGGGCCGTCAAACAGGTTGGCCGTGCCGCAGCAGTTTTCTTCAATCTGATCAAAGTCTGCGATCATACGAACCGCAACGCGTTCGGAAGGTTTGAACAACAGTTGGCCGCGTATGCCTGCGCGATCACGGTTGTTGATGTCGTCACCGGCACCAGCGTTCTCGATGTAGCCATCACGCTGGTTAAACGAGCCTGCCAGACTGAAAGCGACGGTGTCGCTCAGTGGGCCGGTAATGTCACCGCGCAGGATGGTTGCGCCCAGATTACCGGCAACCACTTCAACGTTACCGCCGAAATCAAACTGCGGCGCTTGCGTGACGACACTGATAACACCAGCGGACGCGTTCTTGCCGAACAACGTACTCTGCGGCCCACGCAACACTTCGACGCGCTGCAAATTGGGCAAGTCGGAGATCGCTGCTGAGGAGCGCGAACGGTAAACGCCATCGATGAAGACGCCAACGGATGGCTCGATGCCAGGGTTGTTCGCGCCATTACCAAAACCGCGAATCTGGAAATTCACGTTAGCAGATGACTGCAGTTGATTGATGCGCAGTGATGGCACCAGCGTTTGCAGATCGATCAGGTCGATCACCTGCATGCTGGCGATGGTGTCGGCATCCACGACAGAAACCGAGATGGGCACTTCCTGCAGTGTCTGTTCGCGTTTGGCCGCCGTTACGATGACCTCTTCGACAAACAGCTCATCCTCTTGTGCCATCGTCGGTCGACTGATCACACCGAACATAGTCGCTAGCGCAAATCCTATTTGTACAAAACGTTTTCTACCGAATTCGATTCGCATTCGAATACTCCGTTGGATTGACCTCAGCCCGCGTCGCGAACTGTTGAATTGCGGGGAGCGAGTATAGGCGAGCGAAGTGACGAAACAATTGCTGCAAGGCGCAAAGCCGCACAAAATCAGGGATTTCGATCAGAAATGTGACATAAGTCACAGGCCACGGACACATTTGTGACGGTGTGGATACGATCCGGAACGACGCAGCGAACGCGTCTGTAAGGGCGCGCCATTCCGCCAATAAGTGATACGCAACCTGCCTCGATGTGGTGCAGCGAGACTGGCTTGCCAGTGGCAGGACGGCTGAGTCAGGTCCGTTGTATAGCGCCGTCGGCGAACAAGGTCTGCGCGTTACTGGACACGCTTAACACGCATCGGACGCGTGGTACCCGGTTTGGTCAGACGAAACGAACCTAGCGATTTACGCGTGATCGTAACGCGATCACCCGCTGAGATTTTCAGCGAGGATGATGCGACTTGTCGCCATACCTGACCATTGTCCAGAGCAATCACCGCGCGGGTACCGCCGCTGATGGTCACTTTTTCAATGACGGCTTCGATCTGCTCGACCTGTTTCTTCATCACGTCTGCCGCCGGCGCGCCAAAGGATGCTTCCGGGTCAGTGGTTGTTGCGGGCGCAGGTGCCGCGACAGGCGCGCTGTCGCTGTCGCTCGAGGTCGTCGTGTCGGCGGCTGCCGTCAATGCATCGACCTTCGCGTCATAGCAGGCCAATCGCTGCGCTGCGGATGCGATGTCGCGACACTGGGCAAATGCGTCCACATCGTTGGCTTGTGCTACTCGGCCAGCAAGGCTGAGTGCGATGAGCGCAAGCGCTGCGCCCTGATGTGCCCATGCGTGTTGTCGGAACTCGCTCATATCTGTTCACTCCTGCGACTGTTTGTAGTCGCTATCTTATCCCAAGCAACAGCAGTGAGCCCGCTGGGCAGGTGCGGTCATGGCCAATAAGCGTCTTAGCGGTGCCAGTCGATTTCGCTGGGAAAGCGCTCCAGAATATTCAGGTATGACAGCGTGTATGCGGCTGTTTCGTTCTCTAGTACGCCAAGCGGCAGGTAGTAGATCGACTCGGGTGAGCGCATTGACTCTGGCATTGTCGCATCCAGGACATGCCATCCGTCCTGATCCCACACTTCGGTCCACGCGTGGCCGAACGCCTGCGGTTGCTCAGCACCGATCATCAGCACCCCGAAAACAATGCGCGCCGGTCGCCCGGTTGCACGGGAGATGGCCGCTAGTAACGCTGCATGTTCGGTGCAGTCGCCAGATTGCGTGCGTGCGGCCGTCGATGCGAAGTCAAATCCGCGGCTGTAGTTCTTGTCATTGATCCACTCAAAGACAGACTGTGTAAGGGCGTTCAGTGGCGGTGGCGCATCCTGCGCATGCCACGGTTGTGCCTGCAGCATCGATTGCACAGAGGGCTCGGCGTAGTCGACAACGAACGAATCGCGCAGCAACGCATCGGGCGCGCCGTTCATCGTGGTGTGCGTGCTGCGCAGCGATAACACCACGCTGGTCGCAGTCGTGTCGCGCACGGTTAGCCCATATGCACTAAGCGCGGCAGCCGTTGCCGCCGCGTCGCTGACGCGCAGAGTCACACCGGGTGGTTCGCCGTCTGCGGCGGCACGGGTGCTCACAGGCAACACGTGCAGGTACAAACCCTGGTCTTGCTGCGCTGATGCCACCGCTGCGATCAGCATCAGAATGAACGCAAGACCACGCAGCATGTTGTTACTTAAGCTCCGGAACCGAGCCTGCAAACCACACGCGCTCTGACGTCAGCGTAATGCCGGCAAGTTCAGCGTCCATTCTGTTGACCAGGCCGTCTGCTGCCAGTTGCATTTGAATGTTCAGCGGGCCGATGCTCGCCGTGCCGCTGCGTGCGTCATCACCTTGCGTAAATACAAACGTTGATAGTGCACCTGGATCGACATCCGGCACCCAGGCAACGATGTCGCCGCTGGTTCGGTCGGGGTCGGAGACGATATCGCGCACCAGTTGCTGCTGCAGCGTAGTCGATGGCATATCGACAATATCTGGCAGTTCGCTGGTAAACGATTTGCCCTGGATGTCACCGTTGATGAGCCACACGCCGGCGTCATCCACCTCCAAGGTCAAACGCTGCGTCCTTTCGCCATTCTCGATATCTGACACGACCGAATTAATCATCGTGCCATCGGGGCGCGACCATTCGGCCAGGAATGCGTCAGTGGTTGCCAGCGTGCTCGCATCCGCGGGCAGCGCCGATGATTCCTCGTAAATCATCATCGTGTCGCCGTCTTCATCAATCGTGTAGCTAGTCGTTGCGAACCCGATGGTCTGTTCCGAAACCGAGATGAGCTGAGTTTCCTGGTAGAACGGTTGCGTTTGTTCCGTGTTGCTTTTTATCGTGCGAACGATGCTTGCAAAGGCGTTGTTGAACGTCTCGCTATAGCCAAGCCCCGTGTGCATGCACGCGACGGGGTGATCGCTTACCGACGTGACAGCGGCTTTCGCAGCCGAGGCGGCTTTCTCGCCGTTTTCTGGCAAGACGACGATAAGCCACTCGACGGATAAAAAGCCGCGCCCATCGATATGATCGACGGTGTGCGAGATGATCGAGCGGCTGTCGAGCTCAGCAGCGTTATTGCTGACGATCGAGTCGATCGCGTGATCAGACACGCTCTGCAACAGCGCGCCTTGTCCGGCGGACTCGGCATAAATCAGGCATTCCATTGGTGAGTCACTGCCGATATCTACCGTAATGTATTGGCCCCAGTCGAACCTTTCCGATGGCTCAACCTTCTTCTTCGATGGAACTTCGAACGTCAGTGCATCGTCCAACAACGAGACATCGCGCTTTTTCCCTGCACGCCGGCTTTCGCGTTGCATTTCTTTCTGCAGCCATTCAGGCAATCCGTCGGTTGATTGCTGTGCGTGAGTATCGCTTGCGGCCATGAGTGCCAGCGCGGCGAAAGCGAAGAGGGCAACGATGTTTGTTCGATACAACACAACGAAATCCTTAGGGTAGCCAGTCAGTTCAGCGCCTATGGTAGCGAAGATGCGCTGCTAACCCAATTGGGAGGCGTGGGCCCGCCAGGGCGAGCATGCGAGCGCTGCATCAGCAGCCGGAATAGTCCTGGTGTCGTTATGCTTTCGGGCCGTTGACTAAAAAATACCGGCGTCAAACCTGAGCAAAGGATGGTGGGCCCGCTAGGGCGAGCTTGCGAGCGCTGCGTCAGCAGCCGGAATAGTCCTGGTGTCGCAAAGCTGTCGGATGACAAGTCGGTGAGGTGGCATAAAACTCGAGCAAAGAGTGGTGGGCCCGCCAGGACTCGAACCTGGGACCAAGGGATTATGAGTCCCCTGCTCTAACCAACTGAGCTACAGGCCCGTGCTCATTGATGTCGCGCAAAGTTTAGCAGCTAATCCGCAGTTGTGGCGTCCAACAGCGCGATCAAGTCGTCGAAGCGGTCGAGGGTTGCGGTGGCTTGCAGCGTATTGGCATTGTCATCGCGATGGTAGCCATAACTGACCCAAACGAAAGGCGCTCCGGCCGCATGTGCTGCGCCTGCGTCCGCACGGGAGTCACCGATCATCCACGCATCGACAGCGCTCACCCCGAGCGTATTGCATGCATGCAGCACCGGCAGCGCATGTGGTTTGCGTTCGTCCAACGTGTCGCCGCCAATCGTCATCGCAAACCAATCACCAATGCCAAACTGCTGGAGCAGGTCGATCGCAAGTGCTTTCGGCTTGTTGGTCACGCAGGCCAGTGCTATGCCGCGCGAGTGGCAGGTGCGCAGCGTTTTAACCACGTCGGGATACGGTACACCGTGCCGACCATTCTCTTGCTGGTAGTGCCGCAAAAATGTTGCCAGCACGTCATCAACGTCGGCTCGGCCATCGCCGTCCAAAGCACTGAGCGCGCGCTCGATCAGTTTCAGCGCGCCACCGCCTACCCAGTGGCGCGTGTTGGCAAGCCCCGCGGTCGGTAGTTCGTGATCTCGCAAAGCCTTGTCGAGCGCTGCTGCGATATCGGGTGCACTGTCGACTAGCGTCCCGTCGAGATCCAGCAGCAAGGCAAGTGGTTGTTTCAGCATGGTTAACTATTCAGCACCCGGGGGGCATGTTAGCGCTTGATGATGGTGGTTATGGCATCCGAAAGACACCACACGCCATACATTACCCGTTTCTCACCCGATCGTTCTTCATAAAGGTGTGTCCCCGGATGCCGCTGCGCCCTTGTGCGACAAGCTCAACGTCGGCCTGCTTCAGTTGTCGTCGTCTCAGCCCGCGCTTTGCGTTGCTGTCGCTGGCCTAGCATCTCGTTGTTCGCCTGATGTCACACTCACTGGTTGGTTGCCTGTGAACGCTTACGCCCGAATTGCAGCACCTGATGCAACCGTTTGCCGTTTGGCTGCATCTAAAGATTGAAACAGACACAAAACGGGCACAAGAACGCGATCCGGCAGCAAATGATTCTGCCGGTGATCAACGGAGCAGAGCGATGACCATTCGAGGCGTACGATTTTCTTCAATTGCACTGATGACGGTGGCGCTGGTCACCTCGATGTTGCTGTGGGTGCAGGGCTATTTTCTTGGAGCGCTACTGCTAATGCTCGTAAGCGGCGGCATCGGCACTGCGCAACCGTGCCTCGAACGGGGCAGGGTAGTGCTGCGCGGTACGCCGATCGTGGCAATGTTTGCGATCATGCTGGCGTCGGCCAGTGGCATGACGATGGCGATCGACGAGGTCAAATCGCGGTTCGCGGCGACAACAGAGCCAGATTGCGTGCAGACGATCGACGCCGCGCGCGACGCAGCCGCGCCCGCCAGCGCACCGGTTGCGGCGCAGTTCATCCGCTAGCTCGGCGGCGGTCGCGGCGGCGCAGCGGTGGCGGTATGCTTGTTGCTCGCAGTCAACGGGCAGTCGGTAATGGCGGATACGCGCGAAGCATTGATAGGCGTCACTGACAGCATTGAGTTGGAGTTGCGCCGGCTGACCCTGTGGGGTGAGGTGATTCCGGAGGCCACGGCGCTCGCAAGCCCGGAGCCGTTTTGCTACGACACGCTGGATTTCCCGACCTGGATGCAGTGGATTTTCCTGCCGCGCATGCGCGAGGCATTCAACGCCGAACGCGATATGCCCGAGCGCAGCAACATTTTTGCGTATGCGGAAGAGGCCTTGCGTCAGACGGACGTCGACACCGACCAGTTATTGTTCCTGATCAAGACCTTTGATGAGTTAGTGGCCGCCGGCAGCAATGCGCTGCTGCCGGCGATCCATCAATCTTCGAGCAAGAAGCTTCTGAGCTGATCCGAGCGGCTCGGATGGCGCAGCTTGCGCAGTGCTTTGGCTTCAATCTGACGGATGCGCTCTCGCGTCACGTCAAACTGTTTGCCCACTTCTTCGAGCGTGTGATCGGTATTCATGTCGATACCGAAACGCATCCGCAGCACTTTGGCTTCGCGCGGCGTCAAACCGGCCAGCACGCCGTGCGTGGTTTCTTTGAGGCCTTCGGTGGTCGCAGAGTCGATCGGCGAATGCACCGTCTGGTCTTCGATGAAATCACCCAGGTGCGAGTCTTCATCATCACCAATCGGCGTTTCCATTGAGATCGGCTCTTTGGCGATTTTCAGCACCTTGCGCACTTTGTCCTCAGGCATTTCCATGCGCTCGGCCAGCTCTTCGGGCAGCGGCTCGCGACCCATTTCCTGCAACATCTGGCGGGAAATGCGGTTGAGCTTGTTGATCGTTTCGATCATGTGCACCGGAATACGGATCGTGCGCGCCTGATCGGCAATCGAGCGCGTAATCGCCTGGCGAATCCACCACGTGGCGTACGTCGAGAACTTGTATCCGCGACGATATTCGAACTTGTCGACCGCTTTCATCAGGCCGATGTTGCCTTCCTGGATCAGGTCGAGGAACTGCAGGCCACGGTTGGTGTATTTCTTCGCGATCGAGATCACCAGACGCAGGTTAGCTTCAACCATTTCTTTCTTGGCGCGGCGTGCCTTGGCTTCGCCGATCGACATTGCGCGGTTGATCTCTTTGATCTGCGCAATGGTCAGGCTCGTGCGCTCTTCCATGAACACCAGCTTGCGCTGCGCACGCAGGATGTCATCTTTAAGTTTGGCCAACACCGATGAGTGTTTGCGTTTGGCACGGATGTGCTTCTCGATCCACTCAAGGTTGGTTTCGTTTTTCGGGAAGCTCGCGAGGAAGTCCTTGCGCGGCATGCCGGCCTGGCGTACGCACAGATTCATGATGCTGCGCTCGGCTGAACGGATCATCTGGATGGACAGACGCAGCTCGACCACCATCACTTCGAAAATCTTCGGTGACAGCTTCAGCTCCATCAATTCATCCACGAGCTGCTTACGTACCTTACGCGTCGCCTGCGCCGGTGAACCGTGCTTTTCGATGTTGGCGAGCACGCGATTATGCAGGCGCTTGATCGCTTTGAGGCGACGCGCCACTTCTTCCGGATCAGGCCCGGTGTCGACGGGCTCATCGTCGTCGTCGTCATTGTCGCCCGCGCGTGCGCCGGGCTTCGGAATTTCGTCCGGCTCGTTCGGGTCGATAAAGCCAACCACGAAGTCCTGCATGCGGGTGTTGCCCGCAGCGACCGACTCATACGTGCCAACGACCTGATCAACGGACGGCGGGAAACCACCGAGCGCGATTTTGACGTCGTTCAGACCTTCTTCGATGCGCTTGGCGATTTCGATTTCGCCTTCGCGGGTCAGCAGTTCGACAGAGCCCATTTCACGCATGTACATGCGCACTGGATCGGTGGTGCGGCCAAATTCGGCATCGACAGACGCCAGCGCGTCTTCAGCCTCTTCGGCGGCATCATCATCGTTCGACACGGCAGAATCAGACAGCAGCAACGACTCGGCGTCCGGCGCCTTCTCGTGCACGGTGATACCCATGTCATTGATCATGTTAACGATGTCTTCGATCTGCTCCGGGTCAACGATGCCGCTTGGCAAGTGGTCGTTCACCTCCGCGTAGGTCAGGTAACCCTGTTCCTTGCCGCGGGCGATCAGAAGTTTTAGCTGGGATTGCTGGTCGTTGGGGAGTGCGCGTTTTTCGCTCAAAGCTGACACCCTCTTTGTTGTGTGTGGCGAATGCAAGCGGTCAAGAATAGCATAGATAGTGGTTTTTTACTGCATTTCAAGGGGTTTTTTGTTACCCACTCTGGCCTGCTTTTTGCTTGTTCTTGTCTGCTTGTTGTTCAGCAAGCAGCCGCGTCATCTCGGTGAGCAATTCGCGATCCATGCTCAATTGTTGATCGCGCGCCAGCTCCTGCAGGAACTCCAGTCGGTCATCTCGCGCTGTCTTCACCAGAATCTTGAAATAGCCGGGCAGCTCGCCAGCCGGATCGATACTGGCGTCCAGCTCGCTTTCGGCGGCCGCCAGCTTTTGCAGATGGGCAAAGTGTGGGTGGTCGCGAAACTGCTCTAACAGCACGGCCGGCGTAATGTCCGGTTGTTGTTGTATCTGACCGAGTAATGCCTTCAGGAGTTCCGCGCCGGGTCGCTGCAGATGTTCTAGTGCGTCCAGGTCAAAGTGTCGCGCCCCGGCCGGGTGGTGCAGCAGGATTGTGATCACGCGGCGCATCGGTTTGCTGCGTTGCGTGCTGGCCGGCTGCAGCGCACGCCGCGCCGGTTTGCTGGCCGCTTCGGTGGCCGCGCCAAGCATGGCGTCGAGCTTCTCCGGCGCCAGCGATACGGCGTCGGCCAAGGCCTGAACAATTAACTCGCGGAACACGCCAGGCTGCAGTTTGGCGACCAGTGGTCTGGCCATCTCGGCAAGTTTCGCCTTGCCTTCGGCGCTGTTCGCGTCCACTTGGGCGCTGAGCTCACTGACAAGAAAGTCAGACAGCGGCAGCGCAGCCTCAAGCCGCGCTTCGAACGCGCCGACGCCGTGCTCTGCGACTAGCGAATCCGGGTCTTGTCCATCGGGCATAAATGCAAAGCGCAGCTCACGGCCATCGCTGAGCTTGGGCAGGGCATTCTCCATCGCGCGCCACGCGGCTTTGCGGCCGGCGCGGTCGCCATCGAAGCTGAACACGACTTTGTCCGTGAGGCGAAACAAACGATCGATGTGATCGCCGGTTGTTGCAGTGCCGAGGGTGGCGACGGCGAAGCGCACGCCGTAGCGCGCAAGCCCGACGACGTCCATGTAGCCCTCAACCACGACGAGCTGCGGGATATCACGCAACTTTTGGCGCGCCTCATACAGGCCGTACAGCTCGCGACCTTTGTGAAACAGCACGGTCTCGGGCGAGTTCAGGTATTTCGGTTCACCCTTATCCAGCACCCGACCACCGAACCCGACGATGCGCCCGCGCGCGTCACGGATCGGGAACATGATGCGGTCGCGAAACCGATCGTAATGGCCGCCGCTATCGCGCTCGATAATCATGCCCGCGGCGACCAGTAGTTCGATGCTGTGGCGCCCCTCGGGCAGTGCCTTGATGACGGTGTCCCAGGCATCGGGTGCGTAGCCGATGCGAAATTCCTTGGCAGTTTCACCGTCGATGCCGCGCCGCTTCAGGTAGTCCACGGCCGGCGGATGCTCGCGCAATGCGCGTGCATACAGATCCGCCAGCGTCTCCATCATGGCGAACAGGTGATCGATGCGGCTGTCGCGCGGTGCACCACCAGCTTCGCGGGGCACGTCGAGCGACATCATCGACGCCAGCTCTTCGACGGCGTCGACAAACGTCAGGTGATCGTGCTCCATCAAAAAGCCCAGCGCCGTGCCGTGGGCGCCGCAGCCGAAGCAGTGATAGAAGCCTTTGCTCGGTGAGACCGTGAACGACGGCGTTTTTTCGCCGTGGAACGGGCACAGACCCTTGTATTCGCGACCCGCCTTGCGCAGCTCCATGCGACTGCCGAGCACCTCAAGAATGTCGGCGCGCGCGACGAGGTCGTCGATGAAACTTTGCGGTATGCGGCCGGCCATCTAGTGTGTGGCCCGCACTGGGGCTGCGTGCCTCGGTGGGCACAATCGGGCGTAACCGGCGCGACGGGTGTCGCGGACGCGTCGGATGTCAGGGGCGCATCTGGCGTAACTGACGCTTTGGCTGGGGCGCAAGCAACGGCTGCTGTGGTCAGAGCGTTTGCAACAGTCATTGCGGACGTACTCGGTGTCATGCGTGCAATAGACGCAGCGGGCGCGGCGTGCTGCCCCGTTGCGCCCGGCCTCGGCGCCACCCCGCGTTGCAACCGTGCTGGTTGCGAAAGCGTCGACGCTATACCTAGCCAAGGCGTGCCTTGATCGTTGCGCTAACGGCGCCCATGTCGGCGCGACCGGCAGCTTCTGCTTTGACGACGCCCATGACCTTACCCATGTCGCGCATCGTTTGCGCACCGGTTTGTGCAATCGCCTTGTCGATCAACGCCGCCAGCTCCGCTTCCGACAACGGCTCCGGCAGGTATGTCGCAAGGATTGCGATTTCGGCCGCTTCGACTTCGGCCAACTCCGGGCGGCCGCCTTTTTCAAACTGGCTGATCGACTCACGGCGTTGCTTGACCATTTTTTCGATGACCGCCAGCGTTTCGCTGTCTTGCAGCTCGCGGCGTTCGTCAACTTCGATCTGCTTGATCGCGGCCATCGCCATGCGAATGACGCGCAGGCGATCTTTCGCGCCCGCGCGCATGGCAGCTTTCATGTCTTCTGTAATCGTGTTCTTGAGCATGTGTGCAGTTTCTTCGGTTAGGGATGTCCCGCAGGGCATCGATCGCGTTCAACGTTAGCCGGCGCTGCTGCCGGCAGCAACAAAAACGGCCGCCCGAGGCGACCGTTCAAGTGGCGCCTGATGCGCGCCGAGTCATTGGCAGCGCTGATCGTTAACAACCAAGCGCAACCTGACAATCAATAATCAGTACAAGCGAACCCGGCGGTTGTTCTCGCGAGACATTTTTTTCAAATGGCGTTTTACCGCAGCGGCTTTCTTGCGCTTGCGCTCTTGGGTCGGCTTTTCGTAGTACTCGCGGCGGCGCAGCTCGGTAAGCACACCAGCCTTTTCGCACGCACGCTTGAAGCGACGCAGGGCTGCATCAAAATATTCGTTGTCTCTGACCTTAACGCTCGGCATGTGATCGCCTATCCTTAAATGTAGTTGGACGAAATCCAGTAAAAAAATTGTTCGCAATGTCTGGGCAAAACGTCTGGCCAGCCACGCTGTCCAAAATGCTTTGCCAGTCAAAAATCCTATCGACGAGCCTGGCTTGTTACGGCTTAGCGCATCTTTCATTTCAGCCAATTGGCTGACCATTTCTTGTCCCGCCCGGCGCGCCGGAAAGCCCTGGCCTCAACCGACAGCGCCGTTCGTTGCCCCGCCGCGTGCAACGCTATAGGCAGCGCGCATGGCAGGTACTATTATGACGTTGGTCGGTGCCAATGCTGGCAGCCACAGTAACGGCAGCTCGTACCGCGCAGCCACCAGGCCGCATTTGTTACGCATCGGCGCAGACAAAGATTTCCAATAATACGGGCTTGCCAGCGGGTAGGCAACCGCTATTTGCTGCAAGTGAGGAACACCATGGCGCGCATTCTGGGTATTGAGACAAGCTGTGACGAGACCGGTGTTGCCGTGTATGACACGCGGCACGGCTTGCTGGCGCACGTTCTGCACAGTCAGATAGAAAAACACGCGGCATATGGAGGTGTGGTACCAGAATTGGCATCTCGCGATCATTTGGCAAAGCTTGCACCGCTCGTCGATCAGGCCTTGGCCGAGGCGCAAACCTCGCCGCAGGGGCTCGATGCCGTGGCCTATACGGCCGGTCCAGGGCTGGTTGGTGCGTTGCTGGTCGGTGCCTGCTACGCCAATGGCTACGCGCGGGCGCTGGCAATCCCGGCGTTGCCAGTGCACCACATGGAGGCGCATTTGCTGGCGCCGATGCTGGAGGCGCAGCCGCCGGCGTTCCCGTTCGTTGCGCTGCTGGTGTCGGGTGGTCACAGCATGTTGGTTGATGTGGCCGAGGTGGGATCCTATGCGGTGCTCGGCAATACGCTCGATGACGCTGCCGGTGAGGCGTTCGACAAAACGGCGAAACTGCTCGGGTTGCCGTATCCAGGTGGCCCAGCGTTGTCGCGTCTGGCGCTGCAGGGGAATGCGACGCGCTTCAAATTGCCCCGCCCGATGTTGTCGCGGCCGGGTCTGGATTTCAGTTTTTCCGGCTTGAAGACGGCAGTGCTGATGCAGGTGCGTGCGCTGCAAGGCGTTGCCAATGATCAACCGCCATTGCCTGGTGACACGTTAGACGCGACCGACCGTGCTGATCTGGCGGCGTCGTTCCAGGCAGCTATTGTGGAGACGTTGGTCGAAAAATCGCGACGCGCGCTGGTGCAGACCGGTCGCAAGACACTGGTTGTTGCCGGTGGGGTCGGCGCCAACCAACAGCTGCGCGAGCAGCTAGCGGCGACGCTCGGCGAGATGGGTATTGTGGTCAGTTATCCGCGGCCAGAGTACTGCACCGATAACGGCGCAATGGTTGCGCTGGCAGGGGCTGTTCGATTCACGTCCGAAAAGGCGGCTGACTATCAAGTGCGCGCAACGCCACGCTGGCCGCTGGATACCTTGTCACCGATTGCACAGGTGGTTGGCGCATGACCGGTGATCTCGTCAGCATCCACGGCCTGCGCATCAGCGCGGTGGTCGGCGTCTACGACTGGGAGCGCACGGTCGAGCAGCCGCTGGTCGTCGACATCGACATGCAGTGCGACACGCGCGCTGCGGCGGCCAGCGATGCGCTGGATGATGCGCTGAACTACGCAGCGGTTGCCGAGCGCGTGACGACTTACGTCAAACAAACGCAGGCACAGCTGGTTGAGCGGCTGGCTGGCGGTATCGCCGATCTTGTGCTGAGCGAATTCGCTGCGCAAACCGTGCGCGTGCAGGTGCGCAAGCCGGGTGCTGTCAAAGACGCTGCGGCGATCGCGATCACGATCGAGCGGGAACGAACCGCGTGAACGCGGGACTAACTGTGATAAGTGTCTCATTTGAGCAACGTTTGCCGAATTCGCGACACAGACAACACACGTCAGGCGGTAAACTGCTGCGAAAAGCACGTACGAATGGGAGCGCACAATGAGACTAGCGGTATTGGCAACAATCAGTGCAACGTTGGCTTTGGCCGGCTGCGGCGGCGATGGCGACGGCAGTAGCCTGTTCGGCGCTCCGATCGCGGGCAATGATGAGTGCTCGGCCACAGGCCAGAAACAATTTGTGCTCGATGCGATGCGCGACGTGTACTTCTGGGTCGACGACCTGCCTGCCGACGTCGACATCAATGCGTTCAATAGTCCCGACGAGCTGCTGGCATTTCTGACCAGTTTTCAGCCGCTGGATACTTTTAGTTTCATCAACTCGGCTGAGGCAGATGCGGCGTTTTTCGGCGAAGGCCAATTCGTCGGCTTTGGCTTTAGCTCGTCGCGGATCGCCAGCGACGAAATCCGCTTCACGCGGGTGTTCGGTGGTAGTCCGGCGGATCTTGCCGGCATTGAGCGCGGTCAACAATTGCTGGCCGTCGACGGCCGCAGTGTTGCCGACATCGATGCCAATGAAGGGTTCGGCGAGGCGTTTGGCCCGGCCGAGGAAGGCGTGACGCGCACGCTGACGGTGCGTAATCTCGACGGCACCGAATTCGATGCCGACATCACGAAAGCGGTTGTCACCATTGATCCGGTGCCACAGGTGCGTACATTCAACTTCAATTCGGGCACCGTCGGCTACCTTGAGCTGGCGACTTTTATCAGCACTGCCTCCGCGCCGCTCGACGCGGCGTTCGCCGACTTCAACCGGTTGGGCATTACGGACCTGATTGTTGATCTGCGCTACAACGGCGGCGGTCTGGTCAGCATCGCCAATGATCTAGGCGACTACCTTGGCGGCGCCGTGTCTGAGGGCGATGTGTTTTCTGAAACGCTGTTCAACGCCGCAAACTCGGCGAGCAACTCGCGTGAGTTTTTTGACCGGTTGAACCAGTCGATGAATCTGTCGCGCGTCGTGTTCATCACGACTGGCGCCACCGCCTCGGCCAGTGAGCTGGTCATCAACAGCATGGAGCCCGAGGTTGAAGTGACGCTTGTCGGTACGCCGACATTTGGCAAGCCGGTTGGCCAGGTTGGCATTGTGTTCTGCGAACAAATTCTGCGCCCGACGGCGTTTGAAACCGTCAATAACCTTGGTGAAGGGCGCTACTTTGGCGGCTTGCCTGTTGATTGTCCGGTCGCTGATGACGTGAACTTTGCCGTGGGTAGCGCGGAAGATCCTTCGACTGCTGCTGCACTTACCTTCTTGAACACCGGTAGCTGCCCGGTGGCAGCGAGCGAGGGTGGCGTGCAGAAAAGCGCAGCGCAGACCGCACCGTTCCAACCGATCGCACGACCGGGGAGCAGCGCTCAGGCCAACGCATACGCGTGGTAGGCACGCGCGGCTGACTTCGTATGCAGGATCATCGAGCGGCACTGCCGTCAGTGCCGCCGGTGCTTGCCGAGCACAGTGCAGCGGTTGTTGCGCATCTGGTTGAGCGTGTGTGCGCCGCCGGTGGCGCTGTGCCGTTCAGTGAGTACATGCAGCTTGCGCTCTATGCGCCGGGGCTCGGTTATTACGCAAGCGGCACGCACAAATTTGGCGCCGATGGCGATTTCACCACCGCACCAGAAATCAGTCCGCTATTTGGCGCGGTCATCGCGCAGCAATGCATGGCCGTGCTCGAATCGCTCGGTGGCGGCATTGTTGTTGAATACGGTGCTGGCACCGGCAAGCTGGCCTGCGATGTGCTGGAGGCCATGATCGCTGCCGGAGCACCGCCGACACGCTATTACATCGTCGAAATCAGCGCCGACCTGCAAGCACGGCAGCAGGCGCTGATTGCTGACGCGCTGCCCGACGCGCTGGCCCTGGTTGAGTGGGTCGAAGACCCGGCTGTCGTGCCGGTCGATGGCGTCATCATCGGCAATGAAGTAATCGATGCGCTGCCGGTCGAGCGATTCCGCGTGCACGATGACGGCCAGATTCAGCAACAGGTTGTCAGGCTGGATGCTGCCGCGCCGGTGCTGGCCTGGCAGCCGGCCAGTGCGGTGCTGGTCGATGCGGTGCAGCGCCTGCAAAGCGCACTGGGGCGCACCTTGCCGATCGGGTATGTTAGCGAGCTCTGCCTGCAGTTGCCCGCGTGGCTTCAGTTGGTTGCGCACACACTGCAGCGCGGCGTCGTGCTGTTCAGTGACTACGGCTACGGTCGCAAGGATTACTATGCACCCGATCGCACGTCCGGCACGCTGACGTGTCACTACCGTCATCACATGCACGACGATGTTTTGTTTGTGCCCGGCGGCCAGGACATCACCGCGTGGGTCGATTTCAGTACCGTGGCGGAAACGCTGCGCGACTGCGGCTTGCACTACCTTGGCTTCACGACACAGGCGCAGTTCCTGTTGCACGGTGGTTTGCCGCAAGCCTTGGAGGCGGCGGGCGGCGAAGACACGTTAGCGTTGTCGCGCGGTGTCAAAACCCTTACATTGCCCGGCGAAATGGGTGAGCGGTTCAGGTTTATGGGATTTGCGCGCGACTGCGACGTGATGTTGTCCGGATTTAGCGGACGCGACTTCGGGTTCGAATTGTGAGTTGGCTCGAGATCGTTGTGCTCGCGATTGTGCAGGGCATGACGGAATTCCTGCCCGTGTCGAGCAGCGGGCATCTGATTCTGGCGCCGGCGCTGCTGGGTTGGTCGGATCAGGGACTGGCGTTCGATGTAGCGGTGCACGTCGGTACGCTGACCGCGGTAGTCGTGTTTTTTCGCGATGATTTGACGCGCATGATTGTTGCGTTCTTCGGGCAGTTCGGCAGCGGGCAAAGCGATGCGCAGCGGCGCGATGCGCGCTTGGCGTGGTATCTGATTGCGGCGACGATTCCGGTTGGCATTGTCGGCATTGTATTCCGCGACGCGATCGAAGCGCATTTGCGCTCACCGATGATCATTGCGGCAACGACCGCTGGCTTTGGCGTGCTGCTGTATCTCGCCGAACGCTTCGGTGCGCAGCAACGCACGGTCGACAAGATGACGTTGCGTGATGCGGTAATGGTCGGCATGGCGCAGGCAGCGGCACTGGTGCCGGGCACGTCGCGCTCCGGTGTGACGATGACGATGGGCATGGTGTTGGGACTGACTGCAGAAGCGGCGGCACGCTTTTCGTTCTTGCTATCGATCCCGGTCATCGTATTGGCTGGCGGACTGGAAACGCTGCATTTGCTGGACAGTCCAGCGCCGGTTGACTGGACGGCTTTGTTGTTAGGCAGTGCGTTGTCCGCAGTGGTTGCTTACCTGACGATCAAGTTCTTCCTCAAATTCATCGCCAGCATCGGTATGTTGCCGTTCATGCTGTACCGCTTTGCGTTGGCCGCGGTCATTTTGTTTGCGCTAACCTGACACCTGACACTTGGTTGTTTGACGCGTATCCATTGAGTTCGATGCGCGCCGCGTGCGAGTTGTTGCCAACTGTCGCGTTGACGTTTACTCGCTGGCGCTGTCAGGAAGTTGCGCCTTGACGGCTGCAACGGCATGCAGGCGCGCTGCATGCAGCGCATTGCCAAACGCGGCGCCGGTGTGGCCCTCGGCGGCAATGCGTGCATTGTCGATCGCAGCGGCCGCGGCAAACGCATCGAGCAAATACTGGCGCTGCGGATACGGTCGTTGCTCGAGTCCGGTGCGACCACGTGCGTCTGCCTCGCAGGCGATCAGAAAATCCTGCAGGCGCTGCACATCGCGAAACGCACCGAGCCGCTCGAACAGTTTGACGACCGATTTTGGTTTGAGTTCGAGCGCGCGGTGGCAGTGCAGGTGATACGCCGCCACATTGCGCGCCAGCTGCCAGTAGCGCTTCGGCGCGCGTAACCGCTCGCACAGTGCGTCGACAAGCTCGGCGCCCGCCGCTTCATGCCCGCGATGCGACGGCCATTGCTCGACCGGCGTCACCGCTTTGCCCAGATCGTGCACCAGTGCGGCAAAGCGCACTTCCGGTGATGCTGACAACACCGTGGCTTGCTCGAGCACCATGAACGTGTGCACGCCAGTATCAATCTCGGGGTGCCATTGCGCCGGTTGCGGCACGCCGAACAGTGCCTCGATCTCCGGGAACAAACGTGCCAGCGCGCCGCACGCACGCAGCACGCGAAAGTACTGCACCGGTGTGTCGCTGAGCAATGCGCGCTCGGTTTCCGACCAGACGCGCTCGACGCTGAGCGTGTTCAGCTCGTCGCCGGCCGCCATCTCGCTCATGATGCGCATCGTGTCGACATCAATCGTGAATTGCAGATCGGCAAAGCGCGCCGCGAACCGCGCAACGCGCAATACGCGCAGCGGATCTTCGATAAGCGCATCGCTGACGTGGCGCAGCACGCGCGCCTTGATGTCAGCCACGCCGCCATACGGATCGACCAGCGTTCCGTCTTCGCGCTCAGCGATTGCGTTGATGGTCAGATCGCGGCGCGACAGGTCCTCCTCGAGGGTGACGGATGCACTGGTGTCGAATGCGAACGCGCCGTGACCCTGACCGGTTTTGCGCTCGATGCGCGCCAGTGCATACTCTTCGCCACTATGCGGATGCAAAAACACCGGAAAGTCATTACCGACCTGCTTGAAGCCTCGCGCCAGCATGTCGTCGGGCGTGGCACCGACGACTACCCAGTCGCGATCTTTGACGGGCAGCCCAAGCAGCCGGTCGCGCACGGCGCCACCGACCAGATAGCAGTCAAGGTCATTCAGGTTGGTCATGCGCGCTAGTGTACCGAAGCGCTGGCTCGCGCGGGTTGTTGTTGCGCTGTTCGTGCTGGCGAGTTTCGTGGCACTCAAGGGGTGTTACTACGTGCAGGCGGCGCAGGGGCAGCTCGAGTTGGTCGTCAAGCGCGAGCCGATCGCGAAAGTCATTGCATCGCCGGCAACAGATGCCGCATGGCGCGACAAACTCGCGTTAACGCAAACCGCACTGGCGTTCGCGCATGAGACGTTGTTGTTGCCAGACAATGGCAGCTATCGACAGTTCGTCGACCTGCAGCGCGATCACGTTGTCGTTAACGTCTTCGCCGCGCCGGAGTTTTCGGTATCGGCGAAGACCTGGTGTTACCCGTTCGTCGGCTGCCTTGCCTATCGCGGCTACTTCAAGCAAGAGGCGGCAGAACGTTATGCGCAGCGGATGCGCGCGCAAGGTCTGGATGCTTACACGGCCAAGGTGCCGGCGTATTCGACGTTGGGCCGACTGAAGGATCCGGTGCTCAACACGATGCTCTCGCGCAGTGATGCCGGTCTTGCCAATTTGCTGTTTCACGAACTGGCGCATCAAGTGATGTATGTCGCCGATGACACTGCATTCAATGAGTCGTTCGCAAGTTTCGTGGCCGCCGAAGGCGTGCGCCGCTGGCGCGATTCGGGCGCCGATATCATTGCGCCAGAACCCGATCTGCAGATTCGCCGCCGGCGTGCGTATGCGCGGGCGCTGCTGGAGGGTCTGCGCACAGGGCTCGAGGCGCTGTACGCTGCGCCGCTCACCGAATCGCAAATGCGCACCGCGAAGGCGCGCGTGTTTACGTTGTTCGCAGAGCGCTGGCGTGAGGCCGGTTTTCGCTCGCGCGCGCCGATGAACAACGCAGCGTTGCTACCGGGTGCGCTGTACGACGATCTCACGCAGGCGTTTTCCGCTGTGCTCGACAAGTGCGCTGGCAAGTTGCCGTGTTTTTACGCATCGGTCGAAGCGTTGGGGAACATGGATAAGCCGCAGCGCGACACGAATCTGCGCGCGTTGATTGACGGGCGGGACTAGCGGTCTGTGCACCGACTGTACGTCGCGATGACGAGTGCATCACGCTGCACCGATCAGGTTGATACAGAGTATCGGCTCGCGCTAAGCGCGCGGCGCGGCGGCTAGTCTGCCGAGAGGTAGCCCGGTACGATCGCCTCGATTGATGTCGGCTTGATGCCGAGCTCGGCCAAACCGTTCTCGTCGCAAATACTGTGCACGCTCAGCGAGCGCAGATTGTCGGTCGACAGCGGTTTGCCCGGCACGAAGTCGAAGATACGTGCCTGCAGCTTTGCGATGGGGTCAGGCAAGCCGATGATCCAGCGTTTCAGGCCCAGTTGTTCGCTGACAAACCGCACCAGCTCGCGCAACGAGTACACACGCGGTCCGCACAGCTCGTAGCTTTGGCCGATAGTTGCCGTGTCGCTGAGCGCGCGCATGAATGCGGCCACCACGTCGCACACGTACACCGGCGCGAACCGAGCGTTGGGTTTGGCTAGCGGCATAAATGGCGCCAGTTTGAGCAAACTGGCAAAGCGGTTCATGAACGAATCGCCCGGCCCGAAAATGACCGACGGCTGGAAAATGGTCCACGCCAGCGATGACGTTGGCGTTGCGTGTAATGCTGCCTCGGCCAGACCTTTGCTCTTCAAATAATCCGACGGCGCTTTGGTATTGGCCTTTAATGCGCTCATCTGCAGCAGTCGTGGCACGCCTTGCTCGATGCAGGCGCTGATCACCGATTTGGTCAGCGCTTCATGCGCGACGTAAAAGCCGCGGCCGCGATGGTGGCCGCGCTCGTTCAGGATGCCAACCAGATTGATGACCACATCAGCGCTGGCGAACAGCGACGTCAGCGCCGCCTCGTCATGGATATCGGCGGCGACCAGTTTCACGCGTGGCAACACGCTTAAGCTGCGTGCAGTTTCGCGATTGCGTGTCGGGACTGTCACGGTGTAGCCGGCGTTGCACAGTTGGTTGACGAGCTCGCGGCCTACGAACCCGCTGCCGCCGAGTACTACACAAGTCTTGTTGTTTTGCATGGAGTCGATCAGATCTTAGTCGTTCGCCGCAGAGTATAAGCGAGTGACCGCGGCAACAGGTGACTGTTTTGCGCCCACCGGCGGTAATTTCTGGCTGATGCGCGTGATCGGATGCCCCTGGCGCCAGGCGAACACGACCTCGGCAAACAACACACGTTCGACATAGCGCCGCGTTTCATCGTAGGCGATGGACTCGATCCAGATCTCGGCGGGCATTTCGGTCACATTCTCGGTCCAGCGTTGCACGCGGTGTGCGCCCGCGTTGTAGGCCGCTGTCGCCAGCGCAGTGTGTTCGAACCGGTCGTACAGACTGGCCAGGTGCGCACTGCCCAGTCGCACATTGGTATCGGCATCGAACAGCGATTGCGTGCCGCGCCAGCGTACGCCGCTGGTTTTGGCTTGCTGTTTGGCTGTGCCCGGCAACAACTGCATCAGTCCGTACGCTCCAGCAGACGACTTCGCATCAACCTGAAACAGGCTTTCGGTGCGCGCGATCCCGCGGACCCAATTGCCCGGCACGCGATCGCGCTTGGCCGCCGTGCGAATCAGCTCATCAAATGCGAGTGGAAAGCGGATGGACAGATCGTCGTAGGCGCGCAGCTTGCCAAGCACGGCGATAGCCTCCGGATGCCAGTCCCAGCGATGGGTCAGCGCAGCCAGCGCGGTCAGCTCCGCATCGTTCATCGTGCGCTGGGCGTCACTCAACTCGCGCCGGGCGCGGTCGGTTTGCCCAACTGCGAGCAGCTCACGCGCGCGTCGTACGTCGTTGCGCTTGGCGACGGCAGTCAGTGCGGCGTCAGTTACGTCGATCGGGTCGTGGTTGAAGCGATAGTCGAGGTCCAGGGTGTCCGCTGCAAGATAGCCGTGGTAGCTGCGCTCTTTGGCGAGTTCGGTCATCAGCGCATCGCCGGCGGCGCGCTGTCCGTCTTCGCGCAACGCGGTGGCTTCCCAATAGCGCCAGCGATCCTGGGCGGCAAACTCCGGTGCCATTTGTGCAACCGCCTGCAACACGCGCGACCAATCGCCGCTTTGCATTGCCGCACGCGCGCGCCACTCGAGCACGCGCTGGTCCGTGGCGCTGGCCGGTATGTCGAGCAGCCACTGCAACGCCTGTGGCTCGCGGTCCTGTGCAGCAGCCAGGCCAATCGTTCGCAGAACCTCGCCCGATAACTCATCCGGCATGCGCTTGCCGAATCGACGGCTCGCCGTTAACCAAAGTTGCCGCGTAATAACGGCGTCGCGCACAGCCAATCGCCGGGCCGCGTGCGCAACCATCTCGGCGGTGGTTGCTTGATCCTGCTGGTGTGTTCGCAGGAATTGCTCCGGTTGTTGGTGTGCGCGCTTCCATACAGCGACGCTCGCTTGCGCTGATTTGTCCAAACTGCGCGCCAGATAGTTGGCGAGCGAAAACCGCCGGCGTTCAATGGCCAGTTGCAGTCGCGCCTCGACCAGCGCGTCATCAATGAAGCCCTGACGACGCAGCACGTCGAACGGTGTGTCGCAGCGCCGGTCCTGGCTTGTGCCGACCAGCCACAGTTTTTCGGCGAGTGCGTTGCGGCGCGCAACCGGCCAACGCAGATCGCCGCGCAATACCGCGGCTAGCGCCGCACAATCGAACGCGGCGATGTTTGCATCTCGGTAGTGTGCATCGTACAGCGCGCCGAACTCTTGCCAGTTGCCCTGGGTGATTGCAGCGTTCGCAATGCGATAGCGCAGTCGCTTGATCGGCGCCAGCGCTGCATGCGTCTGCATGAACTGTTGACGCGCGCGCGTGTTGGTCGAGTCCAGACTGGCCGAATAGTGCGCTGCGACAATATCTGGCCACAACGGGTAGGTCTGCAGCAATCGTGCGGTGTCCGGCTCAAGCGGCCACAGGCCGTCCACGACATCGTCCCAGACACTGGCGAATGCGTCGCGCTGGCGTTGCAGCGTTGAGTCGTTTGCGTCAACAGCACTGGCTGGCGTCGCAAGGACGCCAGCCAGTGCTGCGACGATCAATGACGAGCGCAGAATCCGCTGCGCGCGTCGTTCGATCACGGTGTGAATTTGAGCAGCAAGCGGCGACCGTTGCGCTCGATTTCCACGAACAATAAGCCGGTTGCAAATGCTGCCGACATGTTGCGCAAGTCTTCCACGCTGCTGACCTGGCGGCGGTTCACGCTGTTGATGCGATCGCCGGCGCGCAAGCCTTGCAGGTGCGCCGGGCTGCCTTCAGCAACGCTCGTCGCGACGACGTTGTTGCCATCGTTGTTGAATACTGCGCCGGCCAGTGCCGGATGAATCTCCGCGGCGTTCGCGACGGCGCCGTCGGATTTCTCATCCAGCGTTGCGTTGAAGCGCTTAACGCTGCCGTCGCGCAACGCGGTGATGTTCACCGAGGTGCCGCTGCGCAGCAGGCCAATCGCATTGCGCAATTCGCTGGCGCTGTCGATTTTCTCGCCGTTCACGGCGGTAATAATGTCGTTGACCTCGATACCGGCTTTTTCAGCGGCCGAGCCTGGGCTAACCGATTGGATCAGCGCGCCGGTCACATTCTTCAAGCCGAGTGCTTCTGCCGTGTTGGCGTTGACCGTATCAATCGATACGCCCAACAGTCCGCGCCGCACTTCGCCGAACTCGAGAATCTGGCGCATGATGCTGCCTGCCATGTTGGACGGAATCGCAAAGCCGATGCCGACGTTGCCGCCGGTGCGCGAGATAATGGCCGAGTTAATGCCGACCAGCTCGCCAGCGAGATTCACCAGTGCGCCACCAGAGTTGCCGGGGTTAATCGATGCGTCAGTCTGAATGAAATCTTCATAGCCGTTGCCGATGCCGTTGCGGCCCAGCGCCGACACGATGCCGGATGTCACGGTGTGCTCCAAACCAAACGGGTTACCGATCGCGATAACGAAATCGCCCACTTCGGTGCTGTCCGAATCGCCGATAGAGATGTCGACCAGGTTGTCTTCGTCAGTCTTGAGCACGGCAACATCCGTTTCTTCATCCGAGCCGACGATTTCTGCGCTGAACTGGCGACCATCCTGCAGCGTGATGTCGATCTGTTCGGCGTTCGCAATCACGTGGTGGTTAGTCAGGATGTAACCGTTATCGGCATCGATGATGACGCCGGAGCCCGCCGAGCGCGTTTCGCGCGAGCCTTGCGGCAGGTTGGGCATGCCAAAGAATTCACGGAACGGATCGCGTCGCGTGCTGCGCGTCGGCGCCTTGCCGCGTACCTGAATGTTGACGACGGCCGGAGAGACTTCCTTGACGAGCGGCGCCAGCGTTGGCAACTGCTGTCCGTTGACTGCGGCAGGCAAGGCGGCGCGCGCATTGGCCGCAAAGCCGATCGCCACTGCGGAAATGGCAATAAACAGTTTTTTCATGGTTTACCCTCAGGTCAAAATCTATCGTTATGCAGTATGGCGCAATCCGTCGGCGTTGTGCGCATCGTATTGCGGCACGCCAATGGCAGAGTGCTGTTGTAGTGATCAGACCGGCTGCCCGACGAAATAGTTTCCTGTCCTAGCACTGCGCCTATGCCCTGTACCTGTGTGCATGCGACGCGTTTTCAAGCACCCGTTGAGCACGGCGACGAACAAGACGGGCGATATGGTCGCCGTGTGACAAATTTGGTCACCTACTACATGTTGTGGTTTGTGCTTTATGTAAGCTGCAACAAAAATTTAATATATTCTTAGCAGATCAAATGACATAAATATTGTAAGTAACTGTTTTTAAATATTTAATGACCACCTGTGCGACACAGTTTTAGGCTTGACAGCCCGCCTAAACAGGCATAATCTAGCAACTCGGCTGCACAACATCTTGTGTAAGCCGCATATTAACGATACCGGTAACACGGTCGGCGTCAGAGCACCTGCTTAAGCCGGCCCGAGGCTGTTTTGTCTGTGCAAAACACAAAATGGCGCACCGAATAACGCTGTCGGCAGGCTTGCCGGCGATTTTCGACGCAAAGGAGTCTGCGTAATGATTTGGGGGTTTTTTCTGGCATGAGTATCGCCGCGGGTACGGATAACAACACAGGATCTGACGATATGGCATTGGCCACCAGTGTCACAGACATTCCATTGCAGGAAACGTCGGAAGATATCTGGCAGACGAAATACCGTCTGACAGCGAAATCGGGCGACGTCATTGATCGTACGGTCGATGAGACTTTCAGTCGCGTGGCGCGCGCGCTGGCCAATGTCGAGGTTGAACCCGAGCTGTGGTACGAGCGCTTTTTGTGGGCGCTGCGCTCCGGCGCAATCCCGGCCGGCCGCATTACCTCTAACGCAGGCGCGCAGGCACACAAGCCCGCCACCTCAACGATCAACTGCACCGTGTCCGGCACCATCGCCGACTCGATGGACAACATCCTTGGCAAAGTGCACGAAGCGGGTCTGACCCTCAAAGCCGGTTGTGGCATTGGCTACGAATTTTCGACGCTGCGCCCGAAAGGCGCCTATGTGTCGGGCGCGGGCGCGTATACGTCCGGGCCGCTGTCGTTCATGGATATCTACGACAAGATGTGTTTCACCGTGTCGTCTGCTGGCGGTCGTCGCGGCGCGCAGATGGGCACGTTTGATATCGGTCACCCGGACGCCGAAGAATTCATTCTGGCCAAACGCGAAGACGGTCGCCTGCGCCAGTTCAATCTGTCGCTGTTGATCACCGACAGCTTCATGCGCGCAGTCAAGAATGACGATCCGTGGCACATGGCATTCCCGGTCACGCTGAAAGAATTCGCGGCAGACGGCATCGACACCGATGCGCTGCTGAAAGATGGCGGCGGCGATGAGTACGTTTGGCGCGAGTGGGCCGGTGACGGCGACTTTCTGACCGACGACGGCGGCCTGGTGGCCTGCAAGGTCTACAAAACGCTGCCAGCGCGCCGCTTGTGGGACATGATCATGGCGTCGACGTATGATTTCGCCGAGCCGGGTTTTGTGTTGATCGATGCGGTCAACGAGATGAACAACAACTGGTGGACCGAGAACATCCGCGCGACCAACCCGTGTGGTGAGCAGCCGTTGCCGCCGTATGGTTCGTGCCTGTTGGGCTCGGTTAATTTAACGCGCTTCGTCGTGTCTCCGTTCGATGAAGAAGCGTCGTTCGATTGGGACAAGTTCCGCGAAGTCGTGAAAGTCTTTACGCGCATGCTGGATAACGTTGTCGAGATCAACGGTCTGCCGTTGCCGCAACAGCGCAACGAAATCACGCGCAAGCGTCGTCACGGCATGGGTTTCCTGGGTCTGGGTTCAACGATCACGATGTTGCGCATGAAGTATGGCAGCGATGCATCGATCGAATTCACCGAAAAGGTCGCGCGCGAATTAGCGCTGGCCGGTTGGGAAGCCGGATTGGATTTAGCGCGCGAGAAGGGCGCCGCACCGATCATGAGCGAGGACTTCGAGATCACCGCCGAGATGATGCGCAAGCGCCCGGAAATGGCCGCCGACGGTTATCAGATTGGCGATCGCGTGCCGGGTCGTATCCTGCATGCGCGCTACAGCCGCTACATGCAGCGCATCGGCGAAGTAGCGCCGGAGTTGGTCAACGAATTGGCTGAAACGGGCGCGCGCTTCACGCACCACAGCTCGATCGCGCCGACCGGCACGATCTCGCTGTCGCTGGCGAACAATGCCTCGAACGGCATCGAGCCAAGCTTTGCGCACCACTACTTCCGTAACGTCATTCGCGAAGGCAAGAAGAGCAAAGAGAAAGTGGACGTGTTCTCGTTCGAGTTGCTGGCTTACCGCGCGATGAAAAATCCGCAGGCGATGCCGACGACCGAAAACGACGACGAGCGTTTGCCGGAGTACTTCATCACTGCCGACGACGTGACGCCGAAGCAGCACGTTGATATCCAGGCGGCCGCGCAGCGCTGGGTCGATTCGTCGATTTCCAAGACGGCGAACGTACCGACGGATTACCCGTACGAGGATTTCAAAGATATTTATTTGTATGCCTACGAGCAGGGTTTGAAAGGGTGCACGACATTCCGCTTCAACCCGGAAGCGTTCCAGGGTGTATTGGTGAAAGAAGACGACCTGAAAAACACCACCTACGTGTTCGAACTCGAAGACGGCAGCAAGGTGGAAGTGGCAGGCGACGAACAGATTGAGTACGACGGCGAGATGCACTCGGCCGCGAATCTGTACGACGCCATGAAAGAAGGTTATTACGGAAAATTCTGATGAAAATTGACAAGAAAATTGTCGGCTATGCCGTCAAAAAACCTGAGGACAACACTCCGGCACCGGTAGCCGTTGAGGATCTGCCGAAAGCCAAAGTGATCCGCATGACCGAAGAGGTCGAGCGGCCGGATATGCTGATCGGCTCGACCTACAAGGTCAAAACGCCGGTGTCCGATCACGCGATGTACGTGACGATCAACGATATCTTGCTGAACGAAGGCACGCCGCACGAGCAGCGTCGCCCGTTCGAGATTTTCATTAACTCGAAAAACCTCGATCACTACCAGTGGATCGTCGCGCTGACACGCATCATGTCGGCCGTCTTCCGCAAGGGTGGCGATGTAACGTTCCTGGTTGATGAGCTGAAAGCGGTGTTCGATCCGCGCGGCGGCTATTGGCAAGCCGGCGGCAAGTTCATGCCGTCGATCATTGCCGAGCTTGGCCACATCGTTGAGAAACACCTGATCATGACCGGCATGCTCAAGCCACGCGAGCTGGACGATCACCAGCAGCAACTGATCAATGAAAAAATGCAGGAGCTGCAACAGGGCGAAGGCCAGCAGGACGCGTTCATTGAAAACAACGCAACGCCGGAGCAGGTTGGCACAAACGCAGGCGGCTACCCGGCCGGCTCGCAGCTGTGCCAGAAATGCCACACGCAGGCAGCCGTCATGAAAGATGGTTGCATGACGTGTCTGGCGTGTGGGGACTCTAAGTGCGGGTAGTGCGTTAGTTCTATTTGCGCGAAGCGGAACTGAAAGCGGGCGCCGAAGGTTTGACTTGACCTTCGGTGCCCTTTTTTTATCGCTTTCAGTCTTTGCAGAGATCGACGTATCGCAGCAACTGAGTAAAAAGAGAAGCGTGCCATGATGAGCTTTTCGTACTTCGAGAGAATTTGGAGCGATTTCCGTCGTATTGACTTGAGACACGCAGCGCTGCTCTCGCTAACGAGTTGTGTGCTTGCAGTGTCCGCGTGCACGGGGTTGTCCGACACGGTCTACGACTCGCAGATCGAACCCACATCGGTTGAAGGCGCGCCAATTGCGTTCGGGAAGACCTATCAATTGCCTTCCGCCATCTATGGCATGCAACGCGAGATCAACGTCTACGTACCGACATTGCCTGCATGGGGAGAGGGGTACTTTGAGCAACCGTTGCCGGTCTTGTATGTGATTGACGGTGGGCTTGATCAGGATTTCTTTCACATCGCCGGGCTATCGCAACTCACGTTGATCAACGCCGAACGACAGCCGATGATCGTGGTGGGCGTGCGCACGCATGATCGCAGACCGGAGATCTCGCCGGCAGCCAACGATCCGCGCTATCTGGCCAATGGCTTTGAGGGCTGGGGTGGTTCGCAGACCTTCCGGCGCCATTTGCTCGAAGAGGTAAAGCCATTTGTCGAGACCCTTGTCGCCGGCGGCCGGGAAGCGCTGATGGGTGAGTCGCTGGCGGGTCTATTTGTTGTGGAAACATTTTTGCAACAACCGGACGCCTTTGATGACTACGTCGCAATCAGTCCCAGTCTTTGGTGGGACGATCGGCGCTTGCCAAAGCAGGCGCGGGAATTGCTGAAACAGCATGCGACGTCTGATCGGCGGTTGTATCTGACAATGGCCGATGAGGGTGGCACGATGCGACTGGGCTTGGATGAGCTGATCGCCGCGCTCGCCGATGCCGTGGACAAAGTGGCAGTGAAATTCGTCGACCGCGCAGATGCCGATAGCCACTCGTCGATTTACCATCACGCGGCTCGCGATGCGCTGATCTGGTTGCATGGCATTGCACGTGAGCCTTACGGCGACACACCGTGGTATCTCGAGATTGGTGGCGAGCCGCCCGCAGAAGACTAGTGGTGTACAACGGGACATGCGCCCGGATCCAAACTGTGGAGATTCTGTGCACTCGGCCGTACCGCGCATAAACTCTTGTTATCCTTTCGAGATGCGCTTGACGATCACCCGTAAATTGTTCCTTGGTCTGACCCTGGTGTGTCTGGCGGTCGTGACGACGCAGGCGTTGGTGACGCGATGGAATTTCAACCGTGGCTTGTTGGCCTATGTTGAAGAGAAAGAGCGGGGAACCGTGGCGCGCGTTGTTGTCGATCTTGCCGCCGGTTATGAGCGGGAGCAGAGTTGGACGTCGTTACGCGGCGAACCACGAGTCTGGGATGAGCTGCTGCGGCGCCACTCGGATAAGCCGCTGTCCGCGCGATTCGATGATCGTCGCGGGTCTCGACCCGGTGGGCCGCCGGGTCGGCCGCCACCGCCTGGGCGGCCGCCGACAACAGACACCTTGCTGCTGGCTCAGCGGCTGGCGTTGCTGGATGCCGATCAGCGGATCGTTGTCGGTGTGCCACCCGATCCTGATGCGCGCGCGTTTCCGATTGACGTGAACGGGGAGGTGGCCGGCTTTGTCATGGCGTCGCCAATGCGAGATTTTGAAGATCCCGCAAGTCAGCGTTTCGCTGAGCAGCAGGGGCGCTCGCTGTTGCTAAGCGCCGTCGCAGCACTTTTGCTGGCCGCGTTGGCGTCGGCATTGCTCGCCCGTCAGTTCAACAAACCAATTCGATCGTTGGCCGACGCCGCGCGCGCGATGACAGCCGGTGATTTCAAAGCGCGCGTTGCCGCCTCCGGTGATGACGAACTGGCGTCGCTGGCGGCGGACGTCAATACCTTGGCCGAAACGCTCGAGCGCAACCGCGAGACGCAAAGACGCTGGGTTACTGACATTGCGCACGAGCTGCGCACGCCGTTGGCGGTGCTCAAGGGTGAACTCGAAGCCATTGAAGATGGCGTTCGCGACTACAACGCCACGACGGTTGCATCGCTGCGCGCTGAGCTGGATCGCTTGATTGCGCTGGTCGGTGAATTGCATACGTTGACGCTGACGGAAGAAGACGAACCGGTGCATGCAATGACGCAGGTTGATCTTGCCGGCGTGCTGGATCAAGCGGTGCTGGGTGCGACGCGGCGCCTGATGGACGCCGGTATTGCCGTGAACGCCGACGTGCCCAAGCAAGGTTGGCCCCTGCGTGGCAACGCCGATCAGCTGATGCAGGTGTTCATCAATATTCTTGAAAACACGTTGCGCTACGTCGATGCGCCGGGTGAGTTGAGCATTTCCCATCAGCAGTCGGGCAATCGCCTGGTGCTGGTTTTCGCCGATTCCGGGCCAGGCGTTCCTGATCAGGCGCTGAAGCGGCTCTTTGATCGCCTGTATCGCGTCGACCGGTCCCGCAGCCGCGAAACCGGCGGTTCCGGTTTGGGTTTGGCCATTTGCAAAGCAATCGTTGAGCGCCATGCGGGTCAGATCAGTGCGGCGCATGCGAGCAGCGGTGGTTTGGAGATTCGTCTGACCTTCACGCTACACAAGGATTAACGATGACGACCTCGCAGACCGTGCTGATCGTTGAAGACGAACCAAAGATTGCAGCGATTCTTCGCGATTATTTCGTCGAGGCAGGCTACCAGACGCATTGGCTGGAGAGCGGAGCGACGGTTGCTGACTGGGTGCGAGCACACGAGGTCGACATGGTGTTGCTCGACTTGATGTTGCCGGGCATGGATGGATTAGCCGTGTGCAAAGCGCTACGCGAATTTTCGGCAGTGCCAATAATTTTCGTGACTGCGCGCGTTGAGGAGATTGATCGGCTGTTGGGGCTGGAGCTTGGCGCTGATGACTACATCTGCAAGCCGTTCAGTCCGCGCGAAGTCGTCGCGCGCGTCAAGGCGGTGCTGCGCCGCGTTTCGCTGATCCAGCAGGAGCCTGGGACGGACTATCGTGGCCTGCGTCTTGACGACGAGCGCTTCGAGGCGAGCTTCAACGGTGCGACACTTGATCTCACACCGGTCGAGTTTCGTTTGCTCAAGCGGCTGTGTGAGCAGCCGGGCAGGGTGTTCTCGCGGGCGCAACTGATGAGCACGATCTACCTGGATGGGCGCGTGGTCAGTGATCGAACGGTGGATTCGCACGTGAAAAATCTGCGCCACAAAATGACCGATGCAGGCTGTCCCGACGACATGATCCACTCCATCTACGGCGTTGGCTACAAAATGGAGTGACGCAGGCGCGCACGGTTCCACGTTTTCTGCACATTCTCTGCATGGTTGCTGCGCATTTGCCGAATAGTCTGAAACCTCATCCCACTGGTTTGTTATGAGGTTTTGCCATGTCCCTTCGCTATTCTGTTCTTGCCGCGCTGGTATTTTTCTGCAACTTTGCCAGCGCTTGCGCAACCGATGGTGCCAGCCCGTTCCACGAACACAGAACGCCGCCGCAAGAAGCGCTGGAAGCCTGTAGTACTGCCGAGGTTGCTCAAGCATGTTCATTCACCGGTGACGACGGCGAGCTCGTTGAAGGCACCTGCGAAGCGCCTGAGGGCAAACCGTTGGCGTGCCGACCGGCTGGCGAACGTCGTGGCGGTCGTGGTGGTCGCGGTGGTCGTGACGGTGACTCGCAGTGAAAGCGCGCGATCTGAAATCGCTGTCGTTCGCCCTGCTGTGTGTGACGCTTGCTGCGTGTGGCGGTAGCAGCACTGGCGGCGAGATCATCGGCGACGATCCCGTGGCTGACAACGATGACCCGGCAACACTCAACGACGCCTACTTGTGGTTCGGCGCTAACGTCACGGTAGCGCTGGATGGCGACGAGGTTGTGATCGAGGCAACGGGTCGACCCGACCATACGTCGGCGTACTGGAACCCGGATAACTCGAGTGGTCTGTACGTGCCGCCTGACCCAGACATCACGACCGAGTCGCGGATGTCACCGGGCTTCATCGAGCAGTACAACAATCTGTTCACGCTGCGTGTGCCGGCTAGTCCGGCGCTGGCGACCAGCAGCTCGGCAACGAGCCTGGGGCCAGTCGGCTTGGCTGTGAGTGGCGCGCCGATATTCAATGATCAGGAGGGCCCTAACGTCGAGCTGGCGCTGGGCGTCATTTCGGGTTTCGATCGCAATGGCGCGCATACGGGACCTTCCACGTATCACTACCATCTGGAGCCCAAAGCGATTACCAATGACGATGACGCATTGGTTGGCATTATCGCAGACGGGTTCTTCCTGTTTGGGCGGCAGTGCTACACGACGCCGGGATCTTACCCGACCGATCTGGATGTATCCGGCGGGCACGTCTCCGAGACGCAATACTCAATGGGCGAGCAGGAATACCACTACCACATTATCAACGAAACCTATCTGGGCGCGTACTACCTGCTGTTCGCTGAGGACTATCAGGGCACGCCTAGCAGGATCAGCAACTGAGTGCACGACGATGAGATTCACGACGCCGCAATTGATGAGTGTGTTGTTATTCTTGCTGGGCGTGACTAACTGGTTTGTAATCGCGCTCGTCGATCCGCAAGTCGACGCACAGGTCACGACGGTAGATGCGTCGCAAATTCATATCGACAAGACAACGGGTGAGCGCCGGTATCGCAATGAGGTGTTTACCGGCACTGCGGTGACGCGCTATCCGTCAGGCACGCTTGCCACGTCAGAATCGTTCGAGGACGGTCGCCGACATGGTGCGTTTTCGATGTGGTTCGAAAACGGGCAAATTGCCTATGCGTCTACCTACCAGCGCGGACGACGCTCAGGTGTTGCGAGCAGCTGGTGGGACAACGGTAACCGAAGGTCGGAAACCTACTACGTCGATGACCGCCCCCACGGTGTCGCCTGGCATTGGTATCGAACGGGCGAAAAATACAAACGCTTCAGTTTTGATAACGGCGCGCCGACGGGGCTGCAACAGGCATGGCGATTGAACGGCAAATTGTACAGCAATTTCGAGTATCGCAACGGTCGGGCCTACGGCTTGCGCAACGCGAATCTGTGTGTGGAATTGGATGATGAAGTGCTGCCATTGCCGACAACGTAACGGCAAGGTTTTGGATTGATACCAGGACAGTTAACCAAAGCGCTGCGCCCCAGTGAACCACGCAGCTTGTGAGCGTCGGCATGCTGACGCGGTCACTTTCAAAGGAGTAAGACCTTGATTACAAAAAATCGGCAAGCATGGCGCGTCTATGCACACGGGTTGTTGTTGGGCGCAATTTTGGCGTTATCCACAGGTGCGAGCGCCGATGACGAACTGCCCTACTACAACAGCGCGGAATTCACGCCGCACTGGCTTGGTGGTGACAGCGACGCGCTCTCCGATTTCCATCGGATCCCGGCGTTCGAGTTTACGAATCAAAACGGCGAGAGCGTCAGCCAAAACGATACCGACCAGAAAGTCTACGTCGCCAGCTTCTTTTTCAGCACGTGCCCGGGTATTTGCCCGAAGCTCAAATCGAAATTGCAGTCCGTGCAAACTGCGTTTTTAGATGACGACAACGTATTGATACTGTCGCATAGCATCAGACCCAGCACCGATACGCCGGAAATTCTGCAGCAGTATGCGCAGGACAATGGGGTCGTCTCGGGGAAGTGGCATCTGCTGACCGGTGAGCAGCAAGTCATTTACGAGTTGGCGCGCAGCGCATACTTCGCCAACGAAGATCTGGGCACGCTGCAGGATCAGGCCGACTTTCTACATACGGAGAATCTGCTACTGATTGACCAGGACCGGCGCATCCGTGGTGTCTACAACGGTTTGAGTAGTACGTCTGTTGCGCACTTGGTGGCCGATATCCGGCGGCTGCTATAGCCCGCAGACGTGTTTACGTGGGTGCCGGCAGGCTGAGCGATTGCTTCAGGTTTTGAACTGATCTCCAATCGGCAATCGTCGAATGCGTTTGCCGGTGGCGGCAAAGATCGCATTCGTCAGTGCGGGTGCCGCGCTCGGTATGCCCATCTCGCCGACGCCGGTTGGTTTGCCGTCGTATTCGAGAATGTGCGACTCAAAGCGCGCCGGGAATGCAGCAATTTTCGCGAGCGGGTAGTCATGAAAATTACTCTGCACGATCTGACCGTCCCGCACGGTGATCTCCAGACCCAACGCCGTGCTCAGGCCGTCAACCGTGCCGCCTTGCAGTTGCGCCTCGACAGCGTTGGGGTGCACGGCGAAGCCACAATCCATCGCGGCTACAATGCGCTCGATTGACAGCTCGCCATCGTCTGACACCGAAACCTCAATCGCATGCGCGCCGTAGCCGCCGAAGGTGAAATGCGCAGCGATGCCGACGCCCGTGCCTTTTGGTCTTGCGCGTGGGTAGTCAATGCGCTCGGCGACGAAACGCGTTAGCCGCGACAGCCGACCCGGGTTAAACGTCGGGCCACCGTGATTGCCGTATTCGAGCTCGCGCTCATCGCCGAACAGACTGAGGCGAAAGTCCAACGGATCGGCGCCAATCTCATGGGCGATCTCATCGATAAAACTCTGCACGACAAATGCATTCGCCGTGTGCGCCGGTGCGCGCCACGAACCACGTGGCACACCAATCGGGTTGTGGTGATACTCGAGTTGCAGGTTGGGGACGATGCGGCGCGGAAAATCGTCGGCGTACAACTCGGCGCCCCACAAGTCTTCGTCCGGCATATTCGGTCGACGATAGTACTTGCTGGCGCTGGCAAGTCGATGCGCCCACGCGGTCGCGTTATTGTCGCTATCCAGGCCTGCGCGCATTTCGTGCGTGCCGGCTGGTCGGTAGAAGTCATTCTTGACGTCGTCCTCGCGCGTCCACTGCAGTTTGATTGGCCAACCCGTGCGTTTGGAAATCAACGCCGCTTCCGCCACATAGTCATTCGTCAGCCGGCGACCGAAGCCACCACCGACGCGGGTGAAGTCGACATGGATTTGATCGCGCTCCAGACCCGTTGCCCACGCCGCTGATCGGGAAGCGCCACTGGGTGTTTGCGTGGGTGCGATGATGTGGCAGCGATCTTTTTGCACGAATGCGTAACAGTTTTGCGGTTCGAGCGGCGCGTGGTTTGCGAACGGTATCTGATATTGACGAACGACGCGCGTGGCAGCGTCAGTCCAGGCGCTATCGAGATCACCGTCATCGACACAAATCTGACCCGTCTGCTCCAGCATCTGTTCATTGTCCTGCCAGAACTTTTCGGAACTATCAGTAGTGTTCGGGCCTTTGTCCCATTCGACGTTCAGTGCGTTGCGACCCTTTATCGCAGCCCACGTTGACGTCGCAACAACGACGACGCCGCTCGCGAGTACACTGTACGGCTCGCCCATGGCAGGACCGTCCAGCGTGAACACATCGAGCACGCCATTCACCTTGCGCGCCTGTGTATCGTCGATCGAATTCGGCCGCCCGTTCAACCACGGGCTACGGGCAATAACAGCAAAGCGCATATTCGGCATTGCCGTGTCGATGCCATAGCGCATGCGGCCAGTCACGATATCGCGCGCCTGCACCGTTGATTGACGGGTGCCGACGATTCGATAGTCGGCGGAATCTTTTAGCGCGATCTCATCATCCGAGTCCGCCGGAGGCAGCGTTGCAGCGATCCCGACCAATTCGCCGTAGGGCAGGCGCGCATCTTTGGCGTCGCAAATCACGATGCCTTGCGCTGTTCTGCAATCTTCCGGGGCGACGCCGAGCCTTTGCGCGGCTGCACGCACCAGTTGCTGTCGCGCCTGAGCGCCGACGCGACGCATGAAGTCAAAGTTTGAGGTCAGACCGGTGCTGCCGCCCACGCCTTGTCCGCCATACTTCCACGTGAAGCCGTCCTCGGTGCGCACCAGGCCAAGCGGCATCGATGTGACTTGCACGTCGTCCCAGTTAACGTCCAGCTCTTCGGCCACCAGCATCGGCAACGCGGTGCGCACGCCTTGACCGATCTCCGGTTGATTAGAGCCGATGATGATCGTGCCGTCCTTGCGAATCTCAACAAAGAAACCGAGCTGTCGCTCGTTGTCGTCATTGTCCAGCGCAGCAACGGGCAATCCGATCACCAATGCGCCGGTCGCCGTACTGCCCGCGACCAGAAATGCGCGCCGTGTCAGTTGCGGCGAAAACGTTGACTGCCTATTCATCGGCCGTCTCCTGTTTCTGCTCTGGCGCCATCGCGCTGAGCTCGGCAGCGCGATGGATAGCCTTGCGCAATCTGGGGTAAGTCCCGCAGCGGCACAAGTTGGTCATCTGCGCATCGATGTCGTCATCAGTGGGTTTGGGGATCCGCGACAGTAAATCTGCGGTCGCCATAATCTGACCGGCTTGGCAGTAGCCGCATTGCGGCACGTCGATTTCGAGCCAGGCCTGCTGCACGGGATGCAGCGTGTCGGTGTCCGGTGCTAATCCTTCAATCGTCTTGATGTTGCGCCCAGCGACGGCAGCAACGGGTATCGTGCACGAGCGTTGCGCGCGACCATCGATGTGCACGGTACACGCGCCACACTGACCGATACCGCAGCCGAACTTGGTGCCGGTCAGGCTCAGCGCATCGCGCAGCGCCCATAACAAGGGTGTGTCGTCGTCCCCATCGAACGTGACGGATTGAGTATTCACCTTGAACGTAATCATTGCATCCCCTCGTTGCGAGCCGATGCCCGGTGCACCGTTTCGCCGTATAGGATCGAGCTGGTTCGGAAAATTGGTCCGTGACCGGTGCAGGCGCACCACCGAATTCCACAGCGATCCGTCGATCGAACCCTTGCGATGATAGCATCAGTTTTGCAGCGAAAATCTTTCTGCCTAGTGATCAGCATGTGACAAAACGTGCACTGACGCCTTGTGCAAACGGATGTAATAGCAATGAATTTGCGAAAGCGAATGAATTGATCTGTGACCCAAGTTATTGATCAAATAATTTAGGCCGAAGCCAATTCGGCGTATTGGCCTGGTGGCAACGGCTAGTTACAGCTCAACGGTTGTGGCTGACGTACCCGGCAAACTGCGGCACACTGTGGTGTAGCAACGAACGTGAAGGTAGGGGAGCTGCGGCTATGGACGAGCCATACATCGAGACCGAACGGCTGATTCTGAGAACCATTGATCCAGAGCGTGATTTTGAGGGCTGGGCAAGCAGTATGGCTGATGAGCAAACGGTGCGTTACATCGGTGGCAAGACGATGGATCGGCCAAATGCGTGGCGCAATATGGCAACCGTCATGGGTCACTGGCAAATTCGCGGCTACGGTTTTTTTTCGGTCGAGGAAAAAGCAACTGGCGCATGGGTCGGACGCGTCGGGCCGTGGTATCCGTACGATTGGCCGGAGCCCGAAGTCGGCTGGACGATTATGCGCGAGCATTGGGGCAAAGGTTTTGCCAGCGAGGCAGGGCGCGCGGCCATTGACTACGCACGCGACATACTCGGTTGGTCGCAAGTCATCCACGCGATCATTGAAGGCAACCATGGCAGTGCGGCCGTGGCAGAGAAACTCGGCTCTAAGAAACTGCGCGAGCAGCAAGGTCTTGGCGGCGTGACTGACGAACTCGTTTGGATTTACGGGCAGCGCTTTGAGTGATTCGGGGATTGGCGGCAGTCCCATTGCGGCGTGGACAAAATCTGACGGATTCACCAGTCTGCGTTCTTGCCTGAAGCGTTACGCCAAATAAAAGTCCTGACGAAGAATCAATCCAACGGCGTGAAGTGATTCGATCCAATCACGAAATGCTCGTTGTCTTTCGGGTAGAAGCAAAACGCGTAATCCTCAACCGCGCCGTCGTTATAGCGCAGGCGAATTGAATAGCCGTTCAGCTCGTAGCGACCCGCGCGGCGTTTGTCGCTGTAGGCCGGCAGCCAGCCGCCGGTGTCGCCGCCTTTGAGCGAGGCCCACGTGAATCGACCGTCGGACGTCAGCGCGACCGTGTTGAAGTTGGCCACTTGACCGCCACCGAAACCGTCGGCTGACTGGAAGCGCCCCTGAATGGTTTGGTCACGTGTGGCAGGTCGGGTTGTGAACCATTTTTTCCAGATCTGCGGATCTTTGCCATTCCAGGTGACTTGCAACTGCTGGCCGAGCGAGCGCCACAGTCCCCAGTTCTTCGAAGCGGTACGTTGCGATGCAGCTACGTTGAGCATGTAGGGGCTTTCAGAGAAATCGCGCAGGATCGATCCGTCCTTGAACAGCAGATAGGTTTCATTCTCGACGTAGACGCCGGAGAGTCCGTAACGTGTGACGGTGCGCAACGCGATGCGATCGATGTTCTTGTTGGTTGGTGTGCTCGGTGGTTGCGTCGGTGTGCTGGGCGGCGGCGGTGGCGCTGTTTCCTGTGGCGGTGTCGTTTGTGGTGCTGGTGCGCTAGCACCCGTTGGTGTGGTTGTTGATTCAGAGGCAATCGGCTCGAACCCGTTTGCTGTGAGCTGCCATTGCGATGCATTACCGTATAGCTGGGAAAACTTGTCGTTCGCATCGGCAGTGATGAAAATTTGCAGTGCACCGTCGTTCAGGTTGCGGCCGACGAACGCCAGATTGCGTTGCCACATGCCGCGCAGAATTTCACGATCGCCCTGCTCTTGAGAGAGCGGCTTTGGCCCCAAGACGGTTTCGTCACTCGACTGACAACGCTTCATCAAAGCGGCAATCTGTGCAGGCGTTACGTCCCTTTGCTGAATGATCTGCCAGTTTGTGATTTCAACAAACGTGGCGATGCTGCAGTCAGCGTAGGGTGGGTAACCGCCCTGTTTGGCGAGTTTTTCGTAGTCGCGAAACGCTACTTTGGTCGAGAACGACAGCCGAACGGCTAACCGCTGTGATCCGGGCGTCGCGGCAATCAAGTCGCGCTTGACCGTTTTCGACAGCGCTTTGCGAGCATTGGTGTCCGGTTCGTAGCTGTGCGCGGTGCTGGCCAGCAGTGCACATAGCGCAAGCGCCAGGTGGCGGGCACGCATCGTTTGACGGCGCCGAGCGGAACGGTAGGTGCGCGTTGCGATCATGTCCAAATCTCCCTGAGCTCTGCCGTGACTCGCCTGTAAGCGCGCCGGTTGTCTGTGCGGTGATTGTAGCGAATCTACCTGAACAAAATCTGAAGGCGATGCAGCGTGCTTTCCGGGTCACAAATCGGTCGTGCCTGGCGCCTCACGGTTGCGTATTGCGTAACAAAGCGGTTTAGTCTGACGCGGCTGGCTTAGTTGGTGTGTCTAAAACGGTCGTGCCGGGATCCGCACCTTTGGTTGGTGTACTAGAGCGGTTTTCCCTGACGCCGAACGCTTGCGTACTGTGTACTAGATCGGTCTTGCCGCGCACCAAGTGCTCTCGTATCTCCGCGACCAGTGTCGTCGGTGCGTCGATGACGGAATCTTTGTCGAGTCGCGCTGCGATGGTTTCGTGACTAATGACCTGCATCGGTATCCGCTTGCGCTGCAGCAACATCAAAACGACGATAGTGAATCTGGTCACCAAACGGAGACTGATCGTCGTTAGCTGCCGAGGCAGCAGTGAACAGTGTTATTGGGCCGGAGAGCGTTGCTGGGGTACGCCACGATATGCGCCATGTCGTCGCGCCGGCATCCAGACGCTGCACAGCCGTTGAGCGCGCCGAGGACTCGATGACGTTGATCGCAATATCGTCGCTGTGCGCACTGAGTGTGCCGGCGCGATGACCGTCGGCGGCGATGATCAACTGGAAACCTGAAACGACAGCGGCTGCGTCTGAAAACACCAGCGCAAGCTCATACTCGGTGTTGGGGCGCAGTTGTTCGGGTAAGCCTTGCAGCGTTATCGCGTTCGATTCGTACACCGGGTCGCGCTCCCAATGGCATGAGGCGCAGTGTTGATCGGCGGCCGGGTCTGCTGCGCCCCACGGCGCACCCTCAGGATAGGCGCGCGCAATTTGCGTGGCGATGACCGCAACCAGCGCGACAGTGCACGCTGTTGCTGCTCGCATCGGCTTAGCGGTCCGGTTGCACGATAGCGCGACCGACCGTGTTGCTGTCGGCGCCGAACCAGACGCTGCCAGTCGGTGCGTCGTAGTGCATGTGACGAATGGTGCCACCGCCGGATTCAACGTCGGTTTCGCTAAAGAACGACTCGGTCGCCGGATCAAAGCCAAGGAACACATTCGGCTGCACGCCGGTGGCGACCATCCACAAGCGGCCCTCATCGTCGGACGCGATGCCGTACGGGCGGGCGCCATCGCCTTGTGGCAACGGCCACTCTTTGAACGCGCCGGATTCCGGGTCGTAATGTCCAAGCTGGCCTTTCGCATAATCGACATACCAGACGCTGCCATCTGCCAGCACCTCAAGGCGGCGAGGGCGCGCTGCTTCGCGCGGCAACTCGATGACTTCAAGCGCCAGCGACTGTGGGTCGATTCTCACCAGCGCATTGCTGCCGAACAACGTTGCCCAGACGCTGCCGTCCGGTGCCAGCTTGATGCCGTAAGGACGCGAACGCTCGCGCGGCGATGGGATCAGCTCGACCTTGCGATCGGCTAGCGTCAGGCGGCCGAGCATGTTGCCACCCTGCACGCTGAACCAGATGTGCGATTCGTCGGTATCGAAAATTAATGTGTGCGGGTCGCGCGCGGCCGGATCGGGCATCGGAATCTCTTCGAGCTCACCGGTGCGCGGGACATAGCGACCGATCAACGCCGTACGATTGCCGGCGAACCAGACGTCGCCATTGGACTGCACAATCAGGTTGTGCGGACCCGAGCCATCCTTGAGCTGGATTTTCTCAAAGCTGCCGTCGGTGACGTCAAGCCGCGCCAGATAGCCGGCACGCTGGCCGACGAACCACACCTCGTCTGCGCTCACCGCATAAGGATCGCGTGGTCTCGATGCCTCATACGGCACCTGCCACTCATCAATTTTGATCGGCTCGGCCGACGCGATGCCTGCAAACGTGGCAAGCAGTACTGCACAGGTGGTGATCATTCGCATCGTGGACTCCCGAAAGCGCTCTGATCGCTTAATGCTACCAAATGTGACGCTTGCGAGTCCTGCGGCGAAAATCTGAACTAGGCGTCGACGATGGTCGAGAAGCCGCCGTAGATCATGCGTTTGCCATCAAACGGCATCTTGCTTGGCGACCAGTCCTTCAGCCGGTCATCCTTCATTGCCGACTCATTGCCCGCGTCACGCGCTTCGCGTGATGGCCAGACAATCCATGAAAACACGACAACCTCGCCGGCCTCGCATTTGACTGCCATCGGTAGCGAGGTCACTTCGCCATCAGGCACATCGTCGGCCCAGTTCTCAATCACCGACAGTGCACCGTGGTCCCTGAACACAGCCGCGGACAGCTCGGCAAGCTGAACGTACTCAGCCTTACGATTGGCAGGAACGGCAAGGACATAACCATCTACATAAGACATCTCTTGATCTCCCGTTTGTTTGGTATGGGCTATCAATATAGTGTGAGGTGATCGCGCGCACCAGCATCGGTGTCAATCGGCAACTGCAAATGCGACACCGTATGCCAGTAGACACTCCGTGACAGTGCCGACATCCGTTGTGCGTTCAGTGTTGTCTGCCGGCGTCAGTTGTAACGCCAAGATGTTGGCGTAACTCGGCTCTGTAGCGACGGCTGATGGGTACCGTAGCGGCGGTAGTGAGATGCGCCTGGCCATCGCCACTCTCGTAAACCTCAATCTGTGCCACGCGATCGAGGTTCAAAATAGCCTGGCGGTGGACGCGCGCAAAACCTTGTTCCTCAAGTCTTTGAGCAGTTTGCGTCATCGTACCGCGCAGCGGGTATACGCGGGGCCCAACGTGCAGATTGACATAGTTACCTGCGCTTTCAATCCAATCGATGTCTTGTGTGCGCACCAGAAACTCGCGCCCCAGCTTCTTTACTAGGAAGCGATCGGGAGTGGGTACGGCAGTCGGTTCGTCACCCGCGCTGACGAACCCGGCTTCGCCGCGCAAACGTCGCAGCACGAAACGGTACAGATAGACAAGCGCCAGTAAGAAAAAATAGGTGCGCACATCCTTCAGATACTCGTAGAAGAACTCACTCGCCCACGACGCCCAGAGATACTGTTGATCCAGAAGCCACGGAAACAGTCGTTGCCGCGCCAAATACATCAGCAATACATGACCGAACGAAAACACGACACTGAAAGCTACGTGCGCCGGCAGCGCGCTTTGCCAAGTGGCGACCTGTAACGGGTAGCGTCGTTCGAACCAAAGCAGGGCGGGGAACATGATCAGCAGCGCCGCGCTACTAGTGCCTTCTAGGATCCAAGGCAGCCAGCCTGAAAACGGCTCGCCGAGTCTGCCATGATCGATCAGTTCGACGGCCACATTGAACACGCAGCTGAGCACGACAAGCGCAACGAGCAACAGTACTTCAAAACGATGTTGGTGGCGCAGGTACGAAGCTATTGTCATATCAGCATCGTAGCGTCTGCGCGGAATGTGCGTCTACCATTCGTCACTCGCTCCCACCGTTCGTCACTTTCTTAGCTCAAACAATCCCTTAGCAGTCGCGCTCACTCGCTCGTGCCATTCACAATGGGTATCACGTCCTCACTGGAGCACATCGTTGTGATAAACGCCACTATCCCTGAAACGGATCGCCGCTACGACATCGACGCACTACGCGTTATCGCTTTCGGGCTGCTGATTCTGTACCACTGCGGCATGTTTTACGTTGCCGAGTGGGATTGGCACGTAAAGTCTGCTTACACGAGCGAGTGGCTGCAGGAGCCGATGCTATTCGTGAATCAGTGGCGGATGTCGTTGCTATTCGTTATCTCAGGGCTCGCGATGAGTTTCGTTGTTGGACGCTACAACATGCGTGCTCTGGCGCTGGGTCGTTTGGGGCGTTTGGGTTTACCGCTGATCTTTGGTATGGCGGTGATTGTCGCGCCTCAGCCGTATTACGAAGCGCTCGACAAAGGCATCATCCAGCCAGGATTCTGGCGATTTTGGGGACAGTATTTGACGTTCACCGATTTTCCTGGCGAGGCGTGGAGTGGTGAAAACACGATCGTATGGACATGGAATCATCTGTGGTACTTACCGTATGTTCTGCTCTACACGCTCGTATCGCTGCCGCTGCTCTATTGGCTGGAGCGAAGTGGTCGCGCTGTCCGTGCCCGTGCGCAACGCCTTCGCGGCATCTGGCTGATCCTGCTACCCGTATTGCCGCTATTGATTTACGGCAACGTCGTCTTTCCACACTTTCCCTACATTAACCACGCGTTGCTTGATGATTTCTACGCCCACGCCATGTATGGCACGCTATTTCTATACGGATATCTATTCGGTAGGGATATGGCGCTTTGGCAGCATTTACTTGCGCTACGTTTTCACGTGTTGGCAGTTGCCATCATTGCGTACACGGCGTTGCGAACGCAGCAGTGGTGGGTGCCTGAAGATGCGGGCTTCATGCTTGAGCAACTGAGTTTTTTTAATGTGTACGTAAATCGGTGGAGTTGGATCCTAGTGATACTTGCGTTTGGGTATCGCTACCTAAATCAGCCGAAGCCATGGGTGCGCTATGCAACGTCCGCGATTTTCGCTTGGTACATACTCCACCAAACCATCACGGTCACCATTGGATATGAGTTATCGCGCCTGTCACTTGGGCCTATCGTTGAACCATTGCTGGTTCTGGGCGCGACAGTCTTTGGGTGCGCGATGCTGTACGAGTTTGTAATTCGTCGCAACCGGATTCTGCGTTTGTTTTTCGGCGTGCCAAGTCACTGACTCAAGATCTAGTCATTGTTGGTGCTGTGCGGCTATCCGGGCTTCCAGTTAGCAAACGAGACTCATTCCAGACGGGTCAGCCACGCTTCGTTACGAAGCCTGCGCATCTGACCGAGCACCCACTGCTGGCGTTCGCGTACATAGTCGGACGGTGCGTCGACCTTGAGTCGGATCGGGTTCGGCAAGACGGCCGCCAACAACGCAGCTTCGGCGTCACTGAGCTCGCTAGCCGATTTGGCAAAGAAGTGTTGGCTGGCGGCGCCAACGCCGTAGATGCCAGGGCCCAGTTCGATAATATTCAGGTACAACTCAAGAATGCGGCGCTTGGGCAGGCAAGTCTCAATGACCACGGCAAGATAGGCTTCAAGTGCTTTGCGGATGAAACTGCGGCTCGGCGTTAGGTACAGATTTTTCGCCAACTGTTGAGTGATCGTTGACGCACCGCGCAGCCCTTCGCCGCGCTCGGCCTCATCGAGCGACTGCTGTATGGAATCAACGTCCAGCCCGAAGTGATCGGCGAAGCGTTGGTCTTCGGCAGCGACAACGGCCAGCGGCATTGCCGATCCGATCTCTTCCCACGGTGTCCATACGTGTAGCAACGGATCGCGACCACTGTCATCGCGCAGCATGAATGCCGTCGTGCCAGGTGCAAACCAGCGCAGCGGCAAAACCAATGCAATGCTGACGACGATTGACGCCATGATCGCGACAATCAACCAGCGCAAGTAGCGGCGCTGTGGCTTGGGCGGTGGTTGCCAGCCTTCAGGTCGTGTTGCCCTCATGCGCTGTCAGCGAAGATAAAGTAGCCAAACATGGCTGTAAGTCTATAACACAGCGTTAGCCTGACGCTTTAGGGCTACCGGCGCTTGCTCGGAGGGCGTCACGCGGGCTTAGTGCGCACCTTCGTTCAACAGCGGCGCAACGGTCGCTGCGCTAACTGTCGCTCTTCAGTCGGCGTCGCAGCCTTAGCGCCCAAATCAACGGAATCAGCGCAATTAGCAAACCGGTCAGCAAGCCCTTGATCGTGTACTGCAGGGTTTGCGGCGTGTCGATGTCGTGACGGTGATTCCAGATTTCCACGATCTTGCCGTCCTTGAACCGAAACACGTTGATGATCGGAATGTCGCCTTTGCCAATCAGGAATTTGCCTTTCAGTGTGTTCGGCTCAAATCGTGCAGTCCATCGCGTGGCAACCAGATCGTCTTGTGCGATCTGGAAATCGATCTTGCCAGTCATCGTGCCGTTATCCCAAAAAAAGTCAGCAATTTCCTTTTGCTCTATTGCCGCTTCCGTGACGTTCTTGCGCTCGCCGATATCATGCACAACGTAGGTATCCGCGATATAGTGCGTGTAGCGTTCGGTGTTGTTACTGAACCACAAATCTTCATAAAAGTTTTGTGCGAGTTGCTTGTTGTCTTGCGTATCCGCACCAAGGGCGAGACCTGCGAACGGTAGCGCGCCCAGCATCATAGAAATCCGCAAAAAACCATTACGTAATTGTTGTTGATTCATCATTGGGCTCCTCGCGTTGGTTGGTGCAGTGTATTGTGCCTGGTGCCTGGTGCGGTTGACGTGTCGCGTTAAACGACGCATTTCAAGATTTTCTGACTCATTGCTGTCACGAATGTTTATCAGATCTCACTCGAACGAACGATCGAGAAGATGATCGGCCTGAGAAGGGCGGGGGACGGCAATGAGCGACGCCAGCATGCGCAATCGCTGTGCGCACGCTACGCACGATTCAAACGTTTGAGCGCAGCGCGCAGCAGCGCCCGGGAGTAAAGCTGATGCACGCCAAGCACTGGCGCGCTACCAGCAATGCCGATCGTGCCATTGCTGTTCTTTGCAACGACAGCAGAACCGAAGCACAAACGCGTGGTGCTCGTTGACGGGAAAACGGCAAACCATGAACGTGTTCTGCCGCTGAGATCACACAGCAGAAGTTCGGATTGCTCGCGTGCTTCGACATGCCATGCGGCAAACGTGTCCGATAGTCCGGTGGCGATGCGGCTGGCATCGTCGTCAGTCGAAGGGCGTGCCAACGCGATGCGCAGTATCAGTCGCTCCAACTTGAACAGGCGCGTTGTGTAGAACGCTGTCACGAACGTTGCCAACGTGCATTCTCGCGCAACGTGCGCTTCGAAGCAGTCGACGTAGCCACGTGATTGATAGCGCGCAAGTAGCGTGTCGTTGGCTAACGCGACGCGTTGGATGGTACTCATGCTGCAACTCCTGTGCGCTTTGAAACAGCTCGATGGTAGCCCAAGCGGTTGCCAAAAGATGCGCCCGGCGTTTTTGAGTTGCAAAGAGGGCGTCAGCGAACGCGTCGCGAGATCGTTTGCGTTGCTGTGACACAGCACGCCTTTGCTAGCGGCTCGGCGCGCGCCTGACGAACAGCCATGTCACAAACCACAGTTGCATTAGCAGTGAGAAGTTCCACTCGATGAGATTCTCCGCCCGGTTATCCTGCACGCCGAAACTACCTAGCGGAACCTCGGCGAGCGCCAGGCAGCCCATCAATATAAGCAAAAACCATTGCGCGCGTACCGATGCTGTTAGACCGTGTTTTGCCAGACGTCGGGTGGCGGCGATTTGCGCGATCAGCGTGCCCAAAAAGAATACGAAGACGCCGTAGCGGCGCAGCATTCGGTATAGATCACCGTCGGAGCCAAGAAAGATCGTGTACAGGACAAGGAATAAGGCCCCGGTGATGCCGGCGCTAAGCATCACGTTGTGGCCATCGGTCGCGAGAAGCCTCGCGTTCAGGTTGCGCCAGAAGACGACTAGCAATATCGCCTGCGGCAGCATGAACGCCTTAAACAAATAATAACTGACGCCGTAGCGGCCGGTTGCGCTGATAGATGTGCAGCCGTCGATGTAGACAAAACAATCCGGAATCAATCGGGCGGCAGCCGATAGCAAGAAATTCATGTTGACCGTAACAATGGGTACACAGCCAACTGCGACGATGAGCCAACGCCAGTGATGGTTGTTCAGCAGGGGTGTTTGCATGGGCGGCGGTCCGGACATTTTGGTTGCAACAGGGCGCGGATCGCAACAGGCGGCGGGGCCCCGCTTCCGCCGGCAGTTGTTTTCGCTGCCCAATGATCCAACAGCTGATGCTGCCGCGACAAGTGATCCGATGTCAGATGCGTTAGAAGCAAGAACACTGCTGGGTATGGCCTGTCTGCAATATTTGCCGCGACCCGCCGGTCTGATCAGTAACGCGCGAATTCGCGCACAGATTGGCATTTGCGAATTGACGTTTTATGACAATAACTATTGAGTCTCGGGATTGGACTATGACGCATGGCGTTTTTCGGACCGCGCAGGCGCGCACGCTCGCGGCGTCCGGCATCGCGTTTGTCTTCTATGCGCTTTGGGCGGCGTGGGCGAATCGGCTGCATGAGCCGTCGGCTATCGCCATGGCAGCCGCAACACAAGGGTTGTACAGCGCGCTGGTGACGGCCGGCATGACATCGCTGGTGGAGCGCTTGTTTCGCGGCGCCTGGCAGCTGCGCTGGCGCGTTCTGCGTTGTACAACAGCGACCCTTACTTTGCTGATCGTCTCGTCGCTTGGCGTGCATTGGCTTGCCGGTACCGCTGAGGTGCTGGTTACGGTGCTGCCAAGCTGGTTGTTCGGATCTCTGTATGCATTGGTCTATGCGCTCGGCTTAGCTCGCGCTGAGCGGTCAGCGGAGCACACACGACGATGAGCGCAATACCACCGCAGACCTACAAAATCTCACTGCGCTCGATTGTCAGTACAGATACGCCGCTCGGCAAGCGGCTGCATCGTTTTGCGCCGCTCATTGACCGGGTTTTCGGCATTCATCATCTGGATAGTTTCTATCAGCGCAACGCACTCGCTGACTTGCCAGCGCAGGACTTCGCGAGCAATGCGCTGCAGGCGCTCGGCGTGACTGTCGAAGATGCACCGCACATGGCTGATCGATTGCCATCGAACGGCCCGGTGATTGTCGTTGCCAATCATCCGCACGGGGGCATCGAAGGTCTCGTGATGGTGCACCTGATCGCCCGTTTGCGACCGGACTTCAAAATCATGGCGAATGTCGCCCTGCGTTTGTTCCGCGAGCTCAGCGGACACTTCCTGTTCGTTAACCCGTTGGATGCGAGCGATCCGGCGAACAGGCGCGGGTTCCGTGACAGTCTCAAACAGCTGCGCAGCGGTGGCGTACTGGTCGTGTTTCCGGCCGGTCGCACCTCTTTTTTTCAACCCGATCTGGGTGAAATTGCTGATGCGCCCTGGAGCCGGTCTGTCGCAACGCTTGCGCGCAAAACGGGTGCGCAAATCTTGCCGGTGCGCTTTACTGGCAAGAACAGTCCGCTGTTCTACCGCCTGGGTTCAGTCTGGTATCGCTTTCGACTGTTGATGTTGGCGCGCGAACTAATGAAAACGCGCGACCGTAACCTGACCGTGCAAATTGGCCGCGCGTTCGATCCCGCAACATTCAAAGCGCTCAATGCTGACGCGCTGACTGACGTTGTGCGATTGTCCAGTGCAACGCTAGTAGCCGGCAAGTCTGAGCTTGCGACGGCGCAACAAGCACCGTTGGGTGCCGCAGGTTCGCGCGCTGACATTGAACAACAGATCGCAGCTTTGCCAGGTTCGCAGTGTGTGCTCGATAGCGATGAATTTGTCGTCGCATTTGGCCGCCGCGAGCAACTGCCTGCTTTGGTGGCAGACATCACGCGCGAGCGCGAGCGCACGTTCCGGTTGTTCGATGAGGGCAGCGGCGAGCCGTTCGATGGTGACACCTTTGATGATCGTTATGATCATTTGTTTTGCTGGCATCGGCCGTCGCGGGCGCTAGTGGGTGCCTATCGGATTGGGCGGCGTGATCAGATGAAGGCCTCCGGTAGCTATCTCGAGCGTATGTTCTCGTTCGATACGGCGTTTTTCGCATCTCGACCGCCGGCGCTCGAGCTTGGTCGTTCGTTCATTACACCTGAGTTCCAGCGCTCAAGACATGCGCTCGATCTGTTGTGGAAAGGCATTGGCGGCTTCCTGCGCGCGCACCCGCAGTACGGCACGCTCTACGGCACTGTATCGCTGAGCCGGCAATACGAGCCAGCGTCGATTGCGATGATGTGCGATGCGCTGATCGAACCGGATGCCACTGTGCGTGCTAACGAGCCGCTGTCGACAGCACTGGGCGCTGAATGGCAGCGCTTTCGCCGGCGTCATCGAGTTGATCTGAAGCTGTTGAACGCTTTGGTCAGTGCGCGTGAGGCGGACAGCAAAGGTGTGCCCGTTCTACTGCGCCACTACGCAGGTCTCGGTGCGCAATTTCATGCCGCGGGTATTGATCGCCATTTCGCAGACACAGCGGGCTTGTTACTCAGCGTTGAGCTTGCGGCGATCCCTGCCAGCAAGCGCAAACGCTATTTGCAACAGTAGCTGTGCGCTGATTGTCGCTGCTATTTCGGTCGGTGTATGCCGCAGATCTTGTGACCGTCGGGATCCTGGAAGTAGCACAAGTACATCAAGCCCATAGAGCCTTCACGAGGCCCCGGCGCGTCTTCGATACTGGTGCCGCCGTTGGCAATGGCTGCATCGTGCAGTTGTTGCACTTGCTCCGGAGAGTCGCAAGCAAACCCGATGGTTGAACCGTTCGCAACGGTGACAGGATCGCCATTGATCGGTTCAGAAATGCTGAACGTTGAGCCGTCGTGGATATAGAACAGGCGTGTTTGCCCGGTCGCATTGATATTCTCAATAGGCTCACGCGCACCCAGTACGGACAAAACGGCGGTGTAGAACGCACGCGATTTTTCGATGTCGTTAGCTCCGATCATGATATGGCTCAGCATGTGGTCGCTCCTCAATTCATTGGTAGACTAGCCGTTGAGAATACAGCAGCGGTGCGCATTACGCAGCGCCGATTGCCAGATCTTTGCACGAGGTGCAACAGCGGCTGGTGCCCCCGGTTGGTGGGCATGAGCCACTCACGATGTGGGTCTATTCGAGCAGCATCTGCAATTCGGACTGATGTGCTGTGACCAGACGATCCAACTGCTGCTCTGCAGCGGCTAACGCCGCGTCCGGGTCAGCGGCGGTCTGCATGTCGCCAACCACTTCGTAGTAGCACTTGGTTTTCGGTTCAGTGCCGGACGGTCGTACGATGATGCGTGCATCGCCATCCAGCACATAAATGATCGTATCCGTTGGGTGACCGTCAATCGGTGTCTGTTCACCGGCAGCGTTTGTGCGCAAACCCTGCAGCAGATCCCGAGTCTCGATAACTGCATGCCCGCCGATGGTCGCCAGCGGCGCACGGCGCAGCTGCTCGGTGATGGACGCCTGGTCGATGCCAGTTTTAATGCTGTGTTGATGGGTCAGAAACAATCCGTGCTGTTGATACAGCGATGCCAGTTGATCGAAAACGGTCCTATCTTGCGCTGCAAGTTCTGCAGTCATCTGGCAGAACAGCACCAGCGCGGATAAGCCGTCTTTGTCACGGACTAATTGCCCGAGCGCGTAGCCCAGCGCTTCTTCGTACGCGAACAGAAACTGCCGGCTGTTGTTTTGATGTTGCAGGGCCACATTGCTGAGCCATTTGAACCCCGTCAGTGTCTCGAAGTAGGTTGCACCTGCCGCGCGAGCGATGCGACCCAGCAGACGCGATGACACAATCGATGCACAGACGATTTGTTGCGCTGCGTCCGTCTTGCTCAGGCAGTAGTGTCCGAGCAGCACGCCAATCTGGTCTCCCGAGAGCATTCGGTAGTCGCCTGTCGCGGTGCGCGCGGCGACGGCCAGACGATCAGCATCGGGATCGTTTGCGCACGCAAGCGTTGCATGCTCTTGCTGCGCAAGTGCAATGACCGCATCCATCGCCCCGGGCTCTTCTGGATTGGGGAATGCGACGGTTGGAAAACTGCCGTCCGGTGTTTCTTGCGCCGCAACGCTGTGCAGCATGCCAATGTCCGCGTGCGCCGCCAGTCGGTGCGCAAGTTGGGCGCCGACACCGTGGAGCGCCGTGTAGGCGATGGTGATTGGTGGCTGCGCCGTCGCTCGCCACTTGCCTATGTAATCGAGTACACGTTGTTGGTAGCCATCGACGAAAGTCGCATCCAGCCAGTGTAGTTTGTGGGCAGCGATACCTGCCTCGAGCGTCATCCACGGCAATGTCTGCTGCGCGGCTGTGCCGATGCAGGCGGCGATGGCGCTGTCATGCGGTGGAATAATTTGTGCGCCATTTTCCCAATACACTTTGTAGCCATTGTATTGCGGCGGGTTATGGCTGGCGGTGACAACAATGCCGGCCGCGGCGTTGAGCTTGGTCACGGCGTAAGCGCCGACCGGCGTCGGCTGGGCATTTTCAGTGAGATGTACCGCTATTCCCAGACCCATGAATACGCACGCGGCATCTTCGGCAAACTGACGCGAATCAGGGCGTGCGTCGTAGGCGATCACAATGCCGCGCTCGGCAGCGCCGGTGACGCTTTGCAACACATAGTCGCCTAACCCCGCTGAAGTTTCGCGAACGACCAGTCGGTTCATTCGCATCGGCCCGGCGCCAACAATGCCGCGCAGCCCCGCCGTGCCGAATTGCAAGCGACCGCCAAAGCGCCGTTGGAGCTCATCATTGTCGCGCCGCTGCAAGAATTCGGTCAGTTCCGTACGCGACTGTGGGTCTGGATCTCGCTCGATCCAGTGCTGCACGGTGGCGTGCAAACTGTTTACTTCTGCCATGATGTCCCCGTCATTAGCTGCTGGCAGCCGGTTCGTGGTTGCGCGGCGCCTAGCATAACGCTTGTGTGAATACTTTGACGAATGCACGTGATTTCGCCCGAACACGGCGCACAATGGTATGCACCAGGTTTGGCAACGCCATTCGCGGCTTGATATCGTACCAGCAGGCAAAACAGCGTCTGTTCGAGTCTTGCGCCACGCGATCGTGCAGTTGCGGGACTCGCCAACGCTTTCAGAGGTGCTTTCCGTGGGTAACGTTTCAAGACTCTTTTGGCTCGCTATAGGATCAACGTTGCTGATCGGCTGTGGCGAAAAGCCGCCAGCAACCGATACGGCGCAGACGAACACGACCGATGATCTGCAGCAAACGCAGCCAGCACCCGTGCCTGCTGTTCCGGAGGTGGTGGTAGTCGATGATCCGCCGCTTAGTCTGCCGCAGCGGGTTGCATTCATGGCCGGGCATGTGGAAGCAGGGCTTGCGCTGTATCGCGCCGGCGAAATCGAGATGGCAGCGAAGCATTTTTTGCACCCTGTGTCCGAGACGCATGCGAGCGAGCGCGAAGGGCTCGATGCGATCGGGTTTGATGCCGACTTGTTTGCAGCGATTGCTGATGCGCTGGCCGACGGTGTTCCGGCCGAGCAGATGACGTCGCAACTGCAGGCGGCACAGAAAAACCTTTCTGATATGGCAACTCGCGCTGGCGGCAACGACATGGCCATCATCGACTTTCTGATGGCGAAAGTGGCTGAAGAGTATGCGGCCGGCGTCAGCAACGGTGTTGTGGTCGAAGCGGGCGAGTATCAGGATGCGTTCGGGTTCGCGACCGTGGCGGCGCAGCGCGTAGCCGGCCTGGATTCGCAGGTTCAGTCGATTGCAACGGTCAGGCTTGAGGCCTTGTTGCTGTCATGGCCCAGCGCACCGGT
>JBCBDU010000005.1:0-125426 GCA_038529355.1 Pseudomonadota bacterium | reverse complement strand
CTCACCGAAGCCACGCACCAAACGCAAACCCAGACGCAGCGCTAATGCAGGCTTGCCATCGCTGTCTGTCGCGGGCTCCAGCGAGCAATCCCAGTCGCTGTGCCGCACATCCACCGGACGCACCTCTACACCGTGACTGCGGCGCAACATCTGCGTCAGTTGCGAGGCACTGTAGAACCCCATCGGTTGACTGTTGATCAGCGCGGCGATGAACGCCGCCGGGTGATGGCACTTCAACCACGCTGACACATACACAAGCAACGCAAAACTGGCCGAATGCGATTCGGGGAATCCATACTCTCCAAACCCCTTGATCTGCGCGAAAATCTGTTCGGCAAATTGATTGTCATAACCGCGCTTGCGCATACCGCTTTTCAGTTTGCTCTCGAACGGCCCCAAACCACCGCGGCGTTTCCAGGCGGCCATCGCGCGCCGCAGCTGATCAGCTTCACCAGGGCTGAAACCGGCCGCAACGACTGCCAGCTCCATCACCTGTTCCTGAAAAATCGGTACACCTAATGTGCGCTTAAGCACGTCGCGGACATCTTCACTGGGGTAAGTTACGGCCTCCTCACCGTTACGCCGACGCAAGTATGGATGCACCATGTCGCCCTGAATCGGCCCCGGCCGGATCAGCGCGACTTCGATGACCAGATCGTAGTAGCAGCGCGGGCGCAGTCGCGGCAGCATCGCCATCTGGGCGCGCGACTCGATCTGGAACACCCCCATCGTGTCGGCCTCGCAAATCATGTCGTAGGTGGCCGTATCGCCGACCGGCACACTGGCCAACGTCAGTTGCTCGCCGCCGGTTTGGCGGATCAGGTCGAAGCAACGGCGAATCGCACTGAGCATCCCCAAACCCAACACATCAACCTTCAGCAAACCAAGCGATTCCAGATCGTCTTTCTCCCACTGAATGACCGTGCGATCGGGCATGCTGGCATTTTCGACCGGCACCAGCTCGTCGAGCCGCGACTCGCTGATCACAAAACCGCCTACGTGCTGCGACAGATGGCGCGGGAAACCGATGATCTGCCGCACCAGGGTTAACAGCTGCCGCATCAACGGATTGTCAGGATCAAAGCCCGCTTCGCGCACGCGTACATCATCAACCTGGTTGCCATCCCACCACTGCATGTTGCGCGCCAGTTGATCGACCTGCAGATCCTGCAAACCCAGCGCCTTGCCAACATCGCGCATCGCGCTGCGCGGTCGGTAACAAATGACTGTCGCGGCCAGCGCTGCGCGCTCGCGACCGTACTTGCGGTAGATGTACTGAATCACCTCTTCGCGGCGCTGATGCTCGAAGTCGACATCGATATCGGGTGGCTCGTTGCGCTCGCGAGAAATGAAACGCTCGACCAGCGTGGATTGGCGCGCCGGATCCACCTCGGTGATGCCCAGACAAAAACACACGGCCGAGTTCGCCGCCGAACCGCGCCCCTGACACAAGATGCCTTGCTCGCGCGCCCAGGCCACGATGTCATGCACGGTCAGAAAATACGGTTCGTACTGCAGATCGGTAATCAACGTTAACTCGTGCTCCACCAATTGCCGCGTTTTGTCATCAACACCGTTTGGCCAACGGCGACGCATGCCACGTTCGGTCAGTGCGCGCAGCCAACTGCCCGGCGTTTGCCCGCTCGGCACCAATTCCTGGGGATATTCATAGCGAATTTCGTCCAGTGAAAATTGCGCACGCTCAGCAACCGCGAGCGTTTGTTCCAGCAACTCAGGCGGATACAAACGTTGCAACACAGTGAGCTTGCGCAAATGGCGTTCGCTGTTGGCATACAACGCATAACCGGCCTCGTGCACCGGCGTGCGCAGGCGAATCGCTGTCAGCGTATCTTGCAACGCACGCCGACTGCGGCAATGCATGTGTACGTCACCGGCAGCAACTGCCGGCAATCCGTAGTAGGCACTCAGACGCTGCACCGCATCCAGACGCAGCCGGTGCACGCCATCGGGAAACAGCTCGACCGCGATCCACAACTGATCAGCAAACACATCGGTCAACCAGCCAAGCGCTGCACGCGATTCAAAATCGTTACCAGGCACCCACAGCACGCTGCAATCGGCAAGCCCCTTGCCGTCACGCAACGCCGCGACGGATTGCACGCCTTGCGCGTCCAATGCGTAACTGCCTTTGGGTGCCGCGCGACGCGCCAGACTGATCAGGCGACACAAACCGGCGTACCCTGACCGACTGTTGGCGAGCACGACCAAACGCACACCGTCGTGCAATACAAACTCGGCACCGATGATCAACGGCAGGTCACACGCCTTGGCCGCAGCGTGCGCACGAACCGCACCCGACAACGAGCATTCATCGGTCAACGCCAACGCGCGGTATCCCAAAGCGTGCGCCGTTGTGACCAACTCTTCCGGGTGGGAGGCGCCGCGCAAAAAACTGAAATTACTCAGCGCATGTAATTCGGCATAGCCTGCGCTCATTAGCCAAACACGCCGTGCAACCACCAGCCTGGTTGCCCCTCAGCATCCAGTTCACGATAGATCCACAATCGTGTGCCTGACGCATTCTCTGCAATAAAATAGTCGCGACTGCTGTGCGCAGCTTCCCACCATTGCGCATCAATGCGCTCCGGACCGTGCACCAACCGCAATGCGCCCTGGTACGTCGGCGTAGCGTTCACTATCGGCAACGCGCGTGGTGCCGGCAGCAACCACAAGGGCCGTTGCAACAACAAAGCCTGCGAGCGCGTCAACGTTTGTACACCCGCAGGCACATCGTGTAGCAACCAGTCCGGCGGCAAATCACTGCCAGGCTGATCACTGACCATTGGCGATGACGTTTGGGATGCCTGCCCTGGTTGTCGACTGGGCACATGACGCAAGGCATTGACAGCTTCATCGCCAAGCCGGGCGCGAAACTGATCGAGCAGTGCATGCAACGCAGTGTTGTCGATCAAATGTGCACCGGGTTGCTTGCTGGCAAAATCCAGCGCACCGCTCTCGGCGCTCAGCGGTTCACTGATCTGTGCCTGCAAACGGATCGACACGGCAGGTTGCGTCAGTGAGCAACGCTCCAGATGCGCATCCAACAAGCGCTGCCAATCCGCCATACGAAAACCCGGCTGACTGAGCGACACCGTCAACTGACCGGCCGGTTCGCGCCAACCATGAAATGTGAATGCGAGCACGCGTACGGCGCCTTGCTGTGCGCGCAGGAACTGCTCCAATCGGGACAGCAACACGCAGCACCCGTGCGCCAACTGTGGTGCCGCTGAAATTTCGGTATCGAGCAACAACAGGTCATCAAAATGCGCCGGCGGTTGCAGTGGCGTATGCAACTCCGGCAATTCGCCGAACGCCTGACCCAACGATTGCAACAGCGATGCGCCAAACCGTCGCGCGAGCCCGGCACGCGGCAGTCGCCGGCAATCGCCCACGCGAGTTACGCCCATTTCACGTAGTGCGCGCAGCGTCGCATCCGGCCAACCGGTGACCTCGATGTCCAGCGCATGCAATTGCTGCTGAAAACCACTCGCGTGTACGCCTTGCGACACCACTTCAACCGGGTCCACAAACACGCCGGCGCGCACGAGCCACGCTGCACCGCTGGCACTCGGTGCCACGCTGTAGCGCACGTGATGCCCGTGATCGCGCAATTGCGCAAGCAACGCCGCACATAACGCTTCGATGCCGGCAAACAACTTCAGGCTTGGCCGCACCTCCAGCAACACCGCATCAGGTGCTAACACGCTGACCGTCGGACTAAACACAATCAACAATTGCGCGACCTGCGTCAGCGCCGCCAACTCCTTGTCGCGATCACGCTCGACAATGGTTAACTGCGAACACAACGCCAACGCGTGCTTGAGTGCGTGGCCGGCGAAAATGCTGTGTGCGTGTGCAGCACGATTGACAGCGGCTAGCGTACGCGCACGGTCATCATTGACGACAACACACGGCGCATCGATGTCGCATTGCGCTTTGAGCACTTGCAACGGCAATGACGGAAAATGCACGCACAACCACACCGGGTCACGCGCAGGCGCACGATCCGGTGCCGGCCTGTTGCGGGCGATGGGCGCAATGCGCGGTTTTGTTCCGCGTGCCGCTGCCGCTGCGCCTGCAAACAGATCCGGGTGCGGATTGGTGCGCGCACGACGGGCCATCAGCGCTGCGTTGCGTTCGGCGTTGCGTCTGTATGCGGTGCCGATGCCGGCTCGCGCACCATCGCCGCCCCGATATCGATACCGGCATCGAAATGCTCGACAACGCCAGGGTAACCGCCACGCACTTTCAGCAAGTGCACATCACGCTGGCCCTCGCGCACTGCAAGATATAAACGCAATACGGCTGCGGACGGCTGGCGACGCGCGGCAACGCCACGCAATGCCACTGCCCAACAGTGGTGTGTGCTGGCCGCGACCTGCAATCGCCGGCTGAACTGCTGCATCGACAATCTGGCCCGACGCTGCCCGGTTACAAAACCGCGCCCCTGCTCCAGCATCTGCGTCCACAACAAAACCGCGATGCATGTGCCCGATGCCAGTGCTTGCTCAGCGGCCCAGGCAGCGTCTGCCGGCGAGCGCGGGTGAATGACCAACATGCGCTCCGGCGGCAAACCCCATTGCAACAAAGCAGGTGCATTGGGCATATACGGCGGGCCAATCCAGACGACCCAGCCAGATTGAGCCGCCGCCATGGCCGCCAGCGCCGGCATCAACAAACGTAGCTCGCCCACACCGGCATGCCCGGTCAACAATTCGGTCAACCCCGCGACCGGCCAACCGCCACCGGGCAAACAGGCGTCCAGCGCCGCATAACCCGTTGGGCATACCGACGCTTGTGTCTGAGTCAGTGAATTGGCACGCCACAGACCAGCTGCTGCAAACGCCGCGTCCAGCTCTGGGCGCTGCGCACCGGATGCCCGCTCAGTTTCGTGCGGCTCGGCAGTCTGCGGAGAAAAAAAAACTCCGGAGGAAGATGCCGGAGTTATAACGGGTTGTTCAGGCGAATCGGGTTCACCAGCGCCAGGGTCATCCCTTGAGTTTGACGCTGGTGGCCCATGCCGGTGATCACCGGACATATGTGCTACCTCTTGCAATCAACAGTACATCAACAGTGCGTCAATGCACCTGTACGCCATCACGAATGACACCCACCACGACGCCTTCAATGACTAACGACTGTTCCTTGAGATCCACACGAATCGGTTCGAAATCGACGTTTTCGGGCATCAGCCACACCAACGTGCCTTCCTGCCGGTAACGCTTCACGGTTACCTCGTCTTCCAGGCGCGCGACGACCACCTGCCGGCTGCGCACCTCCGGCGTGCGATGCACGGCCACCAGGTCGCCGTCCATGATGCCGATGTCTTTCATGCTCATACCTTTCACACGCAACAGGTAATGCGGCTTGGGGCTGAAAAACGCCGGATCGACACGGTAATGTGCCTCGATATTCTGCTCTGCCAGAATCGGGTGGCCGGCTGCAACCTGACCAACCAGCGGCAAACCGATCTGGTCACGCAGCGAGTCCTTGAGCTGAATGCCGCGCGAGGTGCCGGGAATCAGATCAATAACGCCCTTGCGCTGCAGCGCACGCAAATGCTCTTCAGCGGCATTCGGCGACTTGAACCCGAGCTCGCGAGCGATCTCGGCACGCGTTGGCGGCATACCGGTTTCGATAATGAAATCCTGGATCAGGGTCAGTATTTGCGACTGGCGCGGGGTCAGCTCGTTCATGGCCGGTTCCTGTATAAAAACTCAGTGACTGTGATTATATACAGGTCTCTTCGCGACGCAAGTGCTGTCGACAGCCGATACTGTGCGCTGCTGCCGTAACCGCACGTCCTGTTGTCGCTATCTGCCGCAGCGCTACTTGTTGCACTACACAACAGCCATCAGCACGACACCGACCGGCAACCAGTCCGGTACAAAACGCCTGTCGCGAATATCAGACAAGTAATTACTTAACGCTGAAGGCGATTTCTGGCATCATTGCAACAACTTCGGGCTTGGGCCTTGAGTTTTTTTGTATCGTTTAGATACTGTATTTGCACAAAAACGAATGGGGTTTTTTGTAATGATTAAAAACGTTCTGAAAGTCGGCGCAGCCGCACTGGTACTTGGCGTGGCTTCAGGTTGCTCCAACACAACACTGCTAGAAGAAGTTCGTGCAACGGCCAACTCAGCAGCAGCTGACGCAGCCGCTGCAAAAAGCGCTGCAGAAGCTGCACGCGCTGCGGCAGATCGTGCCAGCCAACAGGCTGCAAGCGCACAGAGCACTGCTAGCCAGGCACTGTCTACTGCAAACTCTGCACAGTCTTGCTGCGACGCAAACACAGAGCGTCTGGAAAGAATGTTCCAGAAATCCATGTCCAAGTAATTTCGATTACACACATGGCGATGTCGACCCCTCACCGGGTAAGACATCACAAAAAACGCCGCGCATTGCGCGGCGTTTTTTTATGCCTTGAAGACTGTCTGCCGGATCACCCTGCGACCCGGTAATGGCACTCGTCGCTAAGCATCTGACGACTTGCCGCGACCAAACAGCCCCATGAACCAGCGACCCAACGCGCCAAGCGCAAGAATCGCAATCACACCGAATTTCTTCAGGAAAATCAGTAATCCGGCAAACAAACCTGCCTTGGCTGCCACTTTACCGGCCACCAACGCACCCAGACCGTAAGCCGCAACCTTGTCGTATTGCGGATCAAAGTCGGTGTAGCGATTACCCTCGTTGAATGCCACCATATCCAACACAGTCTCGCGACTGGCATTCACCTCGGCCAGCTGATCACCGTTGGCGATGAACGTCATGCTCAAATAGCCTTTACGGCCCAAAGCGCGAATATCGTAATTCAGCGTGGTCCAGTCACTATCATTGAAGCGGAACTCCTTCGCCCAATACAATTTGTGTGTCGTCGGATCGTAGCGCGGTGGCTCAGCCCAACCGAGCAACTCGATCGAACCGTAACCGGCTTCTTCACGGCTATTGCTCTCCCGGCTGACATCCTTCTTCATCGTCTTCAACATCTTGTCGTAGTCGATATCGGCCGCATCGTCGTCGGAGATGTAACCATCAGCAACAAATTCGATCGTGACCGCCCATGAATCGTCGTCCAGCGCCGTGTAGCGCTTCGGGAACAACATACCGAGCACCGGCGAGCCTGGCGGATTACCCCAGATATCCACCAGTACCGTGCTGGCATCGTCACTGTTCAGAAAAATGTAATCATCCGGCACATCCAGCGTGGCAAGGTCGTTGCCAAGTGCAACCGTACCCTGTCGCTTGTCCAGCGCCTCCCACATCGCGCCAATCTTGGCGTAATACTCAGCTTCCTGCGCTTGCATTTCGGCCAGCAACGCAGCTTCATCAACCGGCGCTTCTGCTTCCTGCGCCACAACCGGCGCACCGAACGCGGTGACCGCGAGCACTGCAACCGCTCCCCAATTCTTTAACGACTCTCCCGTCAACATGGTGTATGTCCCTCTTTTTTTATCGTTTCCTGAAACCTGCAGGGCAGACGCTGCTCGAGCAGCGTCTGCCCGTGATCAGCGACCTAATCCCCAATTCATGTCCAAGTATAGAAAGTCACCGCACACTAGTCGCTGCTCTGGGTCACGCTCACCGTCTGCACCTCGACACCAACGGCGACCGGCACGCCAAGGCCGGCAAAGACCGCCGCCTCCATGCGCTGCCAATCTGCATCCGCCTGACGCTCGCGGGTGGCTGCAACGAACGCACGCATCATTAGGGTCAGATCGACTTCGCCGTCGGCCAATTCATCCAATTCAGCCAGGTTCGTGTCGGGTGGCGCGATACTGTCTGCATCGGCACCGGCAACCGCATTGGCATCAGCAACGCCATCACTGGCCGGCGCCACAGTAGCCGGCATACCCAGCGGCACATGCGCTTCGACATACAGCGCATCATTCAACCAACCCAGTTTGACCGGCTGATTGACGATACGCACGGGCGTACCAACGGGCAGACTGGCGAAGAACACCGCAATGTCCTCGGGAAACATACGAATGCAACCGTGGGTCACGCGCATGCCGACGCCAGCGGGTCGGTTCGTGCCATGAATCAGATAACCGGGCAAGCCCAGCCGCAGCGCATAATCGCCGAGCGGGTTGTCCGGGCCTGGCGGCACGACGCGCGGTAATGGATCCCCCGCTTCCGCGTGCTCCTTGCGTATCGATTCAGGTGGATACCAGGACGGGCGTTCGGACTTGGCAACGACGCGTGTTTTGCCCAGCGGCGTCTCCCAATCCATACGCCCGATACTGATCGGGAATGTCATTACTCTGGCGGGCGCTTTACCTTTAGCCGGCAAGAAGTAATACAGACGATACTCCGGCAAATTCAATACCACACCGCGGCGCGGCGCATCCGGCAAGACAAACTGCGTTGGCAACATAATCTGTGTGCCCTCGCCCGGTAGCCACGGATCAACATCGGGATTCGCACGCACCATGTCGTTGTAGCCCAAACCATGGCGGCGCGCGATGTCGACAAACGTATCGGCAGCCGTTGCCCGCACCGTCGTCACGGCGCCGATGACATCAACATCGGCTGGCGGCAGCGGAAACACCTCCGCGCGCAATGATGTGCTCAGCGCAACGAAAATGCCCAGATTGAGCATCAACTTGATCGGTGTTATGAACATGTATCGCTGGTATCCGTTGACCGTGTCGAAGCTGGCACGTAGCCTTTGCCTACCTTGTATAGTGTATCGGAAAGGGGAATGACTTGACGATCGTCGTCAAAATCAAAATCAGCAACAAGGATATCACCGCGTTGCGCAAGGCCATGCAGGCTGCGCGCGATACGATCCGCTGCGCTGACGAACAAGACATTCTGGAAGCTTCGCGTCTGTTGCTGGATGATTTCGACCTGCGTCAGGCGCCGGACTTCGTGCGCGAGCGCGTGCCGCGGCTGGCCGCAATGACCGATATGCTCGAAGACAAAGACTGGGCCTTACCCAAGCGCCAGCGCGAAAAAATTCTTGCCGCCCTGGTCTACTTCGGCGACCCCGATGATCTGATCCCGGACGATGTACCCGGCCTTGGCTTGCTTGACGATGCAATCATCATCGAGTTGCTGCTGATGGAGCTCAAACATGTCATCGAAGCTTATCGGGATTTTTGCCGCTACCGAAGCAGCCTGATCAAGACCGTGCCCGATGATGTGCGCGAGCAGCGTCTGGAAAAACGTCGCTGGGCGCTGCACGGGCGTATGCAGCGGCGCAGCAAGAACGATCGCCGCGGGTTACCGGCAAAGTCGCTGATCTGAAACCGCGTGTCGAAAAGCCGCAGCACAAGCGCGTCATAACGTACTAGTTCGCTGCGCGCGCCCGACGCGCGACGTAGCCGTGCAGCTCAGGCGAGTCCGGATCGAGCAGGTCTAGCGTGTCGACCATCGCAGCAATGCCAGCGCGATTGGGCGCATTAAACAGCACAACCAAACCGTCCCGGCTGCCTTCGTAGTAGTAGGCCAATGACACCACCGACCAGTCCGAGCCACGGTGACCAATGGTCTTGTCGTGCTCAAGCTCGGCGATGTTCCAGCCTAACCCATAGCCGACACGCACCGGACACAGCGCCTGTGGAACCCCACTGCAGTCAATGCTCGGCTCCGTCGACTGCAACGTATTGCGGTCCGCCATCAGCGCTGGCGTCAAACCATCACCGCGCATTGCCAGAGTTAGAAAACGCACGTAGTCCGCAAGCGTAATCACCATACCGCCGGCCGCCGAGAAACTGCCCGGCTTACGGCACCACCCTTCTGGTCTGCAGTAGTAACCGGGAAAATTTCCGTCCGCGTCGAGTGGCTGCGCGATACGGTCAAAGGTCTCCTGCTTAACGCTCAACGTTGCATCGTTGATGCCGGACTGCTGGAATACGTAGCGCTGCGCAATTTGCTCAAACGGCTCGTCGAACTTTGCGCTTACGAAACGTGCAAGGTAGTTGAACCCCTCGCCCGAATATCCAAAGCGTATTCCCGGGTCGCGAACAAAAGCCAACTTGCCGTCGTCAGCGAAAAACCGCCAATTCGGAAAGCCGGTCGTGTGTGTTAGCGCGATACGTGGCGTCAGCTGTTGGTGGCGTGGATCGTCTCGCAGATCCGGGTCGACCCAGTGCGCGGACATCGACTCGCCCAACGACAATTGCCCGTCAGCAACCAACCGCAACACGGTCTCGGCAACCACCGTCTTCGTGATCGAACCGACGTCATACATCGTGCGTTCCGAGGCGGGCACGCCCGGCGCCTGTTGCCCATAGTGATGACTCCAAACCATTTCACCGCGCTTGATGACAGCAATGGCAGCCGTGTTGATCTGATGCCTGTTCATCACATCATCCAAGGCGGCCCCCATCGATAGCGCGCGCGCGGCTGAGACTGGCTCAATGTCATGTGCAATCGGTGTCACACTGCATGCGCCGCCGAGCAAAACCAGCGCACAGGTGCACGCAATAAGATGCAGATTCCTCACCACCGGCAAAGACTGCTCATCAAAAATACGATTCACAAAATGATGACCACGCATGGGGTGACCGCGCTCTAGTAACGAATGCCCAGCTGTCGAAACACGGCAGACAAAATCCACAACGGACCGATCATCAGAAATTGTACATCCTCAAGGAAGGATGGTTTCTGACCTTCAATCTTGTGACCAATAAACTGCCCGATCCATGCAACGACGAAAATTCCAATGGACAGCGCTAGCAACGAAACACTGAGCGATGCCATCCACGCAACGATTGCGAGGATCAGAACAACGACCGGCAACATACCCAGTGCAAGCCGCGGCGATAACACAACGTAATACAACAACGATGCCACCAGAAACGCCGAACCCCAGTTCAGCATCGGCGACACATCCGCTACAGCCGAGGGTACTGGCAAAGTCCACAACATGCCGATCAAGCTGACGACGATCGCCGGTACGCATATCCAGTGAATACGTTTGTTCACCGGATTCTGGTGGCTCACGGCGTACGCATCCAACCAATACTGCACTGATCGTGTCATCTCACAATTCCTCATACTCAGTCGTCCGTTCGCACCTGCGCATTGCATCCGGCAATATCAGCATCACCTGCACCGGACAAACATCTAGCCTTCACTGTCCTGCACGACGTCCAGCGACTGTTTTGCCAAACCCATTGCTTTCAAAGCAAAGGCGTAGTCGTGCGCCCGCTCCATCAACCGCTCAAAACGCGCCGCGGAGCCGCCATGGCCGGCGCCCATATTCATGCGCAGAACAAACGGCCCGCCCTGCGCCGTGTCGCGCAACCGGGCAACCCATTTGGCTGGCTCCCAATACGTCACACGATAGTCAGTCAGGCCACCCGTTGCCATGATCGGCGGGTATGGCACGTCGCCACGAATGTTGTCATACGGCGAATAGGCGGCAATATCTGCATACGCATCAGCATCGGTAATCGGGTTGCCCCACTCCACCCATTCCGGTGGTGTCAGTGGCAATTCGGCGTCGGAAATTGTGTTGATGACATCAACAAACGGCACCGCACCGATAACGCCGCCAAACAAGTCTGGTCGCAAATTAACGGCAGCGCCCACCAGCAAACCGCCCGCAGACCCACCATAGATGACGGTCTCACCGGGGCGACCGTAACCGCGCTCTTGTAACACTTCGGCTGCCGTGACGAAATCAGTGAACGTGTTCATCTTTTTCTTAAGCTTGCCGTCCAGGTACCACTGCCGACCTTTTGCCGAGCTGCCTCGTACGTGCGCCGTTGCGTACACGACGCCTCGATCTACCAAAGACAATACGCTGGTGTTGAACCATGCACCGATCGTGACACCGTAACTGCCATAGCCATACAGCATCATCGGCGCGCTGGCATCGATGGCTGTCGATTTCAGGCGCAATACCGTGACCGGAATTTCAGCGCCATCAGCGGCCTCGACAAAAAACCGCTCAACAATGTACCGCGACGGATCGTGTCCACTGGGTACCTGCTGCGTCTTCAGCAACTCGCGTTCGCGCGTCTTCAGATTGAAGTCGTAAGTCTGCGTGGGCGTCGATGGCGACTCGTAAGCAAATCGAATGGTGTCCGTTGCAAACTCATACCCGTTCAACAGCTCCAGATCGTAGGCTTGCTCGGGAAAATCTATCTGAAACGTCTCTTGCAGGTCGTAGTCACTGACAACGATACGCGGCAACGCATTCTCGCGCTCGAACCGCACGATCCAGTCTTGCAAAGGTACGAAGTCAATCAGGAAAGTACCCGGCCGGTGCGGCACCCACTCGCGCCAGTGTTCGCGACCCGGGGTTGCGACCGGTGCACGCATGATCTTGAAATCAAGCGCATCGCCGGCGTTAGTGTGAATATAGAAATAATCACCATGATGCTCGACCTCATAAAGCTGGTCGACGATGCGCGGCGCGACCAACGTCGGCTGCGTCCCTGGCTTTGCGTCCGCGCGCAAGTAACGCACCTCTGATGTGGTTGACTGGCCACTGGATATAAACAGGTATCGGGCGTCTTGACTCAGACCGATGCCCAGAAAGAAGCTGTCGTCGGCTTCTTCATAGATCAACTCATCTTGCGCAGGGTCAGTACCCAGCTTGTGTCGACGCACCCGCTTGGGACGCTGGTTGTCATCGCGTTCAACGTAAAAAAATGATTTGGAATCAGCGGCCCAGTAGGCACTACCATCAGTGTCAGCCACAGTCTCTGCGAATTCCTCACCGCTATCAATGTTGCGGATACGGATGTCGTAATATTCTGAACCAAGTCGATCGACGCCATAAGCGACCATCGTATGATCCGGACTGTGACTGACGTCCTCGATGCTGAAGAACTGCGCATTGCCCGATTCGACATCACCGTCATACAAGACGGTCTCTGCACCGCCCGCACGCGGCGTGCGCACGTAAATCGCGTACTCGCCGCCCTCGCGATAACGCGTTGCGTAGGCAAACGGACCGTCCGGCTCCGGCACGCTGCTGTCATCCTCCTTGATGCGCCCGCGCATCTCGGCAAACAGCTGCTCACGCAGCTCGGCGAGGTCATCGGTTGCCGCCTCGTAGTAGACGTTTTCAGCCTCGAGGTGCTGTCGAATCTCACGGCGCAGCACCTCAGGTTTTTGCAATACTTCCTGCCAATTGCCATCGCGCAGCCAGCTGTAGGGATCAACGCGCTTCACCGTGTGTTGCTCGATAATCTCAGGCCGTTGGTCTGCGACGGGCGGCTTGGCGTTGAGTGCGCTGAACGGCGCTGCCACTGCGGCGCCTGAAGAAGTCTCGGACGTGTCCATGGAGTCCCCTGCTGGGTGGTTGGTACGCTCGCCACAGGCCACCAAAAGTGCGACGGTCGCGACACTGAGCGCTACGGTAAATCGGTTAGTCATCGGCATAAGTCTCACCTGAAAACATCGAACAAGTAGCTGTATTTGACAATGATCTCACGTCCGGCAGGCGGTGCACCGGGGAAGCGCTCATCAAACTCGTTGTAAACGACAAATAATCCGGAGTTTGCTGTGCGCAGCATCGACAAACGCAGATTGGTCGACAACACATCAGCAGCCTCGCTGTATTGAATCAAAGCCTGCAGCAGAATCTTCGGCGTGAACGAATAGGATAGCCGCAAACGCGCCAGCGTCACATCAAAATCCCCACCAGCAACGGGCAAATCGAACTCATTGTGAACGATCGACAGCTCGGAGTTGAATGTCTCACCAAAGCGCACGCCAACCGTCGGCTGTAGCACCGTGCGATCACCACCAAAGCGTTGGCCGGAATTAATGCGAACGCGAAAATTGACCGGTCGCGACAGGTCTGTGTTGAATGAGAGTTGCCCTTCATTGCCCGAATAGGTGCCAGGCTGGACGACAACGCCGTCGACGATCTCGAACGGATCTTTCAGACCGTCCTTCAGATAGTTAACGCCAGTATCAATGCGGTAACCGTTCTTGAATTCCCAGTGCACATCATAGTGCTGAAAGCCAGTCTCCAAAAACCCGTCCAGATCCCAGAAATTCTGGATGGCGAAATGCGGGCGCACCTCAAGCAAGCCGAACAGATTTTCCGGTCTGAATCGCCGCAATATAAAAAACTGCCCACGCCGATAATCATCACGTCGCAAGAACCCGACTTCGGGATTGAAATCTTCACGCACCTCCGTCCAGTTGAGCCGCGACGACCACTTCTCGGAGTCATAATTCATCTTCGCAGCAAATGCGAGATCGTCGCCGGTCAGACCCGGCGTGCGTGTGCGCGCGACCCATCCTTCAAACAACAAGTTATCGCCAACGCCCCAGCGACCATCGAGCGCATACGTCTGATTCTCGTCAGCGCTATCGGATCCGGCAAGCGGCTCACCACTGCGGCCGACAAACAGCGCACCAACCGAACTGCGGTTCGGCAACTCGTGATTCACTCTGGCAACCGCGTAGTCGTTTTGTGGCGCAACGGCATCAACGCCTTCATCGGCCATGTACAGCAAACCCACATTGGTTCGTGAACCGAGTTTGCCAGACAAGCGCAGGCCACCTTCGATCGGAATCGGCGCACCATCGAGCAAACCAATACGACGGCTGAAAAACAACTCAACGGCTTGTGGATCACCGACCGTAAACTGACCGGCGTTCTCGAGAAAAAACGGACGCTTCTCCGGCAGGAAAATTCCGAAGCGATCCAGATTGATCACCGCATCATCAACCTCCACCTGGGCAAAGTCAGTGTTATAGGTGGCATCGAACGTCAGGCTGGGCGTCAGCGAATACTTCAGGTCAAAGCCGACTTGCTCATCGCCGGTGGTGACATCTGCCTCACCACCAGTGCGACGACGTGCCAGCACGTAAGGCGTAAGTTGCAGATTGCGGCGCGGCGGCGGCGCAATGTCGATCAGCGTGCCAGCCTCGGAGATCCGATCGATACCGCGTTGCCGGTTGAGTGGTGCCCAATAGGTGATTTCGTTGTTGCTACGGATGTTGCGCTGAAAATTGATGCCCCACGATTGCGTCGGCGCACCGGCGTAGCGCAGCGTGGAGAACGGAATTTTCATCTCACCACTCCAGCCAACATCGGTAATGCGCGCTTCGACACGCCAGCTGCCGTCCCAGTTGATATTGAAACCGCCACCACCCGAGCCAAAGCTGCCGGTGCCCTCCTTAACGATTTGCGCATCGTATTCGACACCGGCCGGATTGGTACCAAACAAATAGCCATTTTGCCGGTCCAACAATCCATCAATGACGACCTGAAAACTGTCGGTCTGATCCAGTGCCGAGTCACGCCGACTGTCAGCAACAATAATGCTCTGCGGTCGCTCGTCATAGGCGATGAAGCCAACGTAAATCGCAGCGTCAGTGTAACCAACGAAGACATCGGTACGCTGCGTCGAAGGCATACCCTCATCGGGCTGCACCTGCGTAAAGTCACCTGTTGGCGTGATGGCTGCCCATGCTGCATCACTGGCAATCACACCGTCGAGCACAGGTGCAACGGCCAACTTGATTGCCTGCATTTGCGGTCGCGGGCGTTGCTCTGGGGATACTCGTGCACCCTGCGCGCTGGCCGCACCCGACACCAAAATTGCCGCCAGGCAAAGATACGACGACACGTTGTGAATAGGCATTTTCGTTCTTCTTCGATTCATGCGCTCTGTATAGCGGTTATTCTACCGCCAGATGCTGTCGCTGCGCTGCAGTTTGCGATCTGGTCACCGCAAGTCGCGACTTGCCTGTGCAATACAGAGCGCGTAGCCAGCAGCAAACCATCACACGGGGAATGACACAATGAACATGAATCAGGTCACGCTGCCGGTTTCCGACATGCCTACGGCGACCGCATTCTATCGCACGCTGGGCTTTACGCTGATTGTAGACACGCCCCACTATGCGCGCTTCCACTGCCCGGATGGTGACGCGACGTTCTCGCTGTCACTGCAGGAAGGCGCATTCAACAATGGTGCGATCATTTACTTTGAACATGAGCATCTGGAGCAATGGTGTGAATCGTTGCAACACAAAGGCATCGTTTTTGAACAATTGCCCACCGAACAGCGCTATCTGTGGAAAGAAGCGATTGTCAAAGACCCATCGGGCAATCTGATCAAGCTCTACTGGGCAGGCAGCAACCGGGTACATCCACCGTGGCGTGTTGAGCAGCCCGCATAGGAGACAGGCCCGCGGTGCGCGCTAACTGTAAACGGCGCGCGCGCCAATCAGAAACGCAGCAGCGCCGAGCCCCACGTGAAGCCACCACCGAACGCTTCAAGCAACACCATTTGTCCGCGTTGAATGCGGCCGTCCTTGACGGCGACATCCAGTGCCATTGGCACCGACGCAGCCGACGTGTTACCGAAATCCTGCACGGTTTGTACAACCTGCGACATCGGCATACCCAATCGTTTGGCCGTCGCTTTGATAATCCGTAGATTGGCCTGATGCGGCACCAGCCAGTCAATGTCCGTCGTTTCGATGCCATTCGCCTCAAGCGTTACGTCAACGATGTGCTCCAGCGTCTTGACAGCCACCTTGAATACCTCATTGCCGGCCATCTGGATAAACGCTTCGCCACGAATCACGTCTTCATGGTGACGTGACGGCCCTGCGTCAACCTTCAGCAGATCCTTGTATTTGCCGTCCGCGCCGAGGTGTGTGGAAATAATGCCCATCTCATCGTCAGGCTTCAGAATAACCGCACCGGCACCGTCTCCAAACAGCACGCAGGTATTGCGATCGTTCCAGTCTGTGATGCGCGAGAGTGTTTCAGCACCAATCACCAGCGCGCACTTGGCAATGCCATTTTTCATGTACTGATCAGCCACGCTGAGTGCGTACAGGAAGCCGGTGCACGCAGCCTCAAGCGACAACGTCGGACACGCGGGAATACCCAATGCATCCTGCACCAGACAAGCGACGTTCGGAAACACCATGTCCGGTGTGGTCGTACCGATAACGACAAAATCAATATCAGCAGCAGTAACGCCCGCTGATTTCATCGCATCTTCAGCAGCCTTGATGGCCAGCGTTGATGTCGTCTCATCATCGGCCGCAATGCGTCGGCGCTCAATGCCTGTTCGCGAGCGAATCCATTCATCAGAGGTTTCGACCATGCCTTCCAGCTCGGTGTTGGTCAGGATGCGCTCTGGCATGTAGCTGCCGGTTCCTGCAATACGTGAATACATCAAGCGGCCTCACTTTTCAGCCAGCGGTGGATCTGCGCTGGCAAATTGTCCTGAATCTCGAACAATGCTGTTTCTATTGCGTGCTCAAATGCAACGTCATCAGCGCTGCCATGACTTTTCACCACAATACCATTCAGGCCAACAAAACTCGCGCCATTGTATGCTCGCGGATCCAGTTGCCGCTGCAATCGGCGCAAGGACGGTCGCGCGATCAGCGCCTGCAGCGTTGCTGCGAATGAGTGACGAAAAGACTGTCTGAGGAAACCGGCGATCAGCGATGCCGTTCCCTCCATCGTTTTGAGGGCAACATTGCCGGTGAAGCCATCGGTGACGATCACATCGGCCGCATGTCGGGCAATGTCATTGCCTTCGACAAAGCCCACATAGTTCAAACCGCTTTGGGTCAATAACGCGGATGCTTCGCGCGTGACGTCATTGCCCTTTTCTGCTTCCGAACCAATGTTCAGCAAGCCGATGCGTGGCGCCGCGATATCCTGCAAGTTGGCGACCACCGCACTGCCGACAACGGCAAACTGGAACAGTTGCTGAGCATCGCACCGCGAGTTGGCGCCTACGTCTAACAGATAAACGCGCCCCTGAGTGGACGGTAGCTCCGCCATGATTGCCGGTCGGTCGATGCCGGGCAGCGTTTTGAGCACGAACTTCGCCGTCGCCATCAGTGCGCCGGTGTTGCCGGAGCTCACGCAGGCGGCTGCATCGCCGCTTTTGACCAGGTTGATCGCGACGCGCATCGACGAATCTTTCTTGCGTCGCACGGCATCCGCGGGCGACTCATCCATAGCGACGACCTCGCTGGCGTGCAATACAGACAACTGCTCACCGGCATCAGCCACTAACGGCTCCAGCGCGCGTTGTTGCCCGACCAGGATCAGTTTGACGCGAGGGTAGCGCGCCGCGATACGCTTGCACGCAGCAACGACCACAGCCGCGCCGCGATCACCACCCATGGCGTCTATCGCAAGTGTCGCGTCTGCGGCGTCTTTATGCACGGGGAACGGTGGTGCGCTGATGGCTCGCTGGCGAACCAAAATCCCTGGCGGTCAGCGCGGGTCCACGCTACTCGTCGTCGTCGTCGAGAACCGGCTGTGCGATGACCTGCTTGCCACGGTAGAAACCGTCCGGGCTAACATGGTGACGCAGATGCGTCTCGCCGGTTGTCGGCTCAACAGACAGGGTCTTGCCTTTCAGTTTGTCATGGGCACGTCGCATGCCACGGGTAGACGGGGTACGTCGACTCTTTTGAACTGCCATTTCATTTACTCCAACTAAATTCCAGGTCGGCAGCGCTTGCTGCCAGCCAAATATCCTCATGCGCCACAGTGAACCGCAGCGCAGCTATTGTTCGTTATTCTCGCCCAGCATGGCTGCCAAGCCTGCAAATGGCGTCTGCTTGGTCACCGGCCGCGCAGCGAACCGCTCATCCTCAGCCAGCGCACCGCACCGCTCGACATCCTCATGCATGACCACCAGCGGCAGTTCAAGCAGAATCAACTCCTCAAACAGCTCTGCCAACAGCAACGCTTCGGCGTCGTGATCCCAGCGCTCGAAACGCTCGGCCACGGCGGCCAAATGATCGTCCTCTGCCTGCGATTCGCATACCGCAAGCTTCAGCTCGCAATGCACAGTTACTGGCGCAAGCTCCAGACAGCGCTGACAAACCAGGTCACAGGCAAAATCCAGCGAACCGGCGATACCCACGAATCGTGGCTTGCGATGCTCAGAGAACGTGATGTCCGCCGTGCCTTGCGCAACCGTGTCTGCCTGCACATTTCCCACCGCATCATCGGCAGACTGAGCAATCAGGGCCGCTAACCGCGGCATCATTGCCGTATCGAATTCGCCAGCGTACTGCGCGCTGCGAGTCGCCGCGTCCGCAAGTACCACCGAATGTGCTGCTATGCTCGTCATAGCCGGCGAATGATAAGAACCTGAACGCGCAGTGTCAAAAAAAAGCCCGAGTATTTTCAGGTTTTTACGTACTTGCGCCGCCGGGTTGTATTGACACCGGGTCGGGCCAGAATTTTCGCGACATACGCTTGCAGCCGATCGGGTAACGGCGCGCTGAACAATTGCTCGCCACCAACACCGTCATCGAATGCAATGGATTGCGCGTGCAGGAACAGTCTTTCAAGCCCATCCGCCCTGAAGCTCGCGTTTGCCTCCGGATCCCCGTATCTCAAATCACATGCAATAGGATGGCCAAGATACTGTAAATGCACGCGAATTTGGTGCGTTCTACCGGTCTCCGGACGCAATGTGAGCAATGAGGCAGCCTTGCGCACGTCAATCGGCGCAACCTGTGTGATCGACGGTTTGCCACTTGCACTGACGACCACGTGCCGCTCGCCCCCGCGCCGCTCATGAACTGCCAACGGCGCATCTATGGTGATACCACCATGCTGCCAATTGCCGGTGACCAGCGCCTGATACACCTTGCTGACCCGCTCTTCGCGGAACGCTGCGTGCAATTGGCGCAGCGCGCTGCGCCTTTTAGCCAGCACCAGCACCCCACTAGTCTCGCGATCCAGTCGATGCGCCAGGCCAACTTCAGCCCAATCACCGCCGGCTGAACGCAGCGCTTCAACAACGCCAAAACTCAAGCCACTGCCACCATGCACTGCCATGCCGCTCGGTTTGTTGACGACCAGCAGCCCCTTGTCCTCAAACAATATGCGCTGACGCAACACCGCCAGCGCACCGGGTGGCGGGCGGGTGGCGCTGCGCTCGGCAGCAAACACCGGCGGAATGCGGACAGTGTCGCCGGCGGCAACGCGGGTGGTCGGTTTAGCGCGACCCTTGTTGATACGCACCTCACCCTTGCGCAACATTCTATACACACGGCTTTTGGGCACACCGGGCAGCAAACCCAGCACAAAATTGTCCACACGCTGGCCATCGCTGTCCGAATCGACGCTGACAAAGCGTACCTGTGAAAGGTCGCGGTTCGAATTGTTCTCTTTTTCGGACAATGACTTATCCCGTTGCTGCGGGGGAATCGGCTTGCTATATTACACGCGTTGTAACGGTGCGACTGACAAGCTCACTCACCGCTTGCAATGGGCGATTAACCTCGGCCAGCGATGCCTTGGCACGCTATCTGCCGGTTAACACGTATTCGCGCAGCGTCGGACTTCGGTCAGGCGCCGCAAGGGACATCACCACGGTGCTTTGCGCAGCTTCACAGTTGCCAGCACCCAGGCACGACGCCACCATCACGCTTGCGTGACGGCTGTCGATGCGGACGCACAATGAGCGCATCACGCGCTGGGAACATGGCATACATCCACCTATTCATTGAATGGATCAGCAGCATCGCGCAGTACTCATTGCCGCGCACCGTTGCGTGTACGTCACTTCTCGCTACTGAGCCGGTTCTGACCGGCGTCAGCACCATCCGCATCAGACAGTTCGGTGGGCCGACGTGCACATCACGGAACTTCACCAACAATGAAAAGAATGCTCATCAATGCAACTCAAGAAGAAGAGTTGCGCATGGCACTTGTCGATGGCCAGCGCCTTTATGACCTGAACATCGAGACCCCGTCTCACGAACGCAAAAAAGCCAACATCTACAAAGGTAGAATCACGCGCATCGAGCCCAGCCTCGAAGCCGCGTTTGTCGACTATGGCGCGGAGCGTCACGGCTTCCTGCCATTCAAGGACATCTCGCCGGAGTACTTCATCAAGCAACCGGCCGACAAAGGTCGTCCATCGATTAAAGAAGTGCTCAAGGAAGGTCAGGACATCGTCGTCCAGATCGAAAAAGAGGAGCGCGGCAATAAGGGCGCTGCGCTGACGACCTATGTCAGCCTCGCAGGCCGGTTCCTGGTACTCAAACCCAACAAACCGAAGTCTGGCGGCGTGTCACGCCGCATCACCGGCGAAGAACGCGAAGAGATCCGCGAAGCGCTACAGGATCTGGCACTGCCCGACGGCATGAGCATCATCGTTCGCACAGCGGGTATGGATCGCACGCCGGAAGAGCTCGAATGGGACATGAACAACCTGCTCGCCGTCTGGGAGTCGATCAAGAAGGTCGTTGTACAGCAGAAATCACCGTTCCTGATCTATCAGGAGAGCAACGCCGTCATTCGCTCGCTGCGCGACTACCTGAACAACGACATCGGCGAGATTCTGATTGACGCCGATAAACCGTACGAGCAGGCCAAAGAGTTCATTGAGTCGGTCATGCCGCACAATGCCAACAAGCTCAAACGCTATCAGGATCCGGTGCCGCTGTTCACGCGCTACCAGATCGAATCGCAAATTGAGACGGCGTATGCGCACAACGTCCATCTGCCATCGGGTGGCAGCATCGTTATCGACATCACCGAAGCGCTGATCTCTATCGATATCAACTCGGCGCGCGCCACCAAAGGCGCCGATATCGAAACCACTGCATTTAATACCAATCTAGAAGCTGCCGACGAAATCGCACGCCAGTTGCGTCTGCGCGACCTGGGTGGCCTCGTTGTCATCGACTTTATTGATATGAACGCTTCACGCAATCAGCGTGAGGTCGAAAACCGGTTACGCGCCGCGGTCAAGGCCGATCGCGCGCGCATTCAGATTGGCAAGATCTCGCGCTTCGGCTTGCTGGAGATGTCGCGCCAACGTCTGAGCCCGTCGCTCGGCGAATCCACGCATCAGACGTGCCCGCGTTGCGATGGCATGGGCAACTTCCGCGCTGTTGAATCATTAGCGTTGGCGATCTTGCGCGTGCTCGGTGAAGAAACGCGCAAAGAGCGCACCGCAAAGATCATTGCGCAATTGCCGGTTGATGTCGCCACGTATCTGTTGAACGAAAAACGCGACTGGGTGCAAAAACTCGAAACACGCAGCCAGACGCAAGTGATCCTAGTCGCCAACCCGGCTTTTGAAACTCCACGCTATGAATTGCGGCGCGTTCGCGACGACCAGACTGAGCTGCCGGAAAACGTCGGCTCCAGCGTGCAGATGACAGAAGCTGAAGAATCCGATGGCATTCCGGAATGGGGTGGCGAGAAGATCCAACCGGAAAAGCCGGCAGTGCAAATTGCCACACCCGCAACGCCGGCGCCGACGCCACGCAGATTGTCTGCGCCCGCTGTTGCCAGCGGCCCGCGCCCGGGCATTTTCGTACGAATCTGGTACTGGCTGTTTGGTGAGCCGGATCCGGCAGAGATTGAACGCAAGGCGAAAGAAAAAGAGCGTAACGAGCGCAAACGCAAGGACGCCGAACGCCGCGCCAAACGCAATGCTGAGCGCAAGTCGAAGGACGGCAAGCAAGGCCGTAGTCGAGGCCGCAACGAGCCGAAAAACAAAACGCGCAATACCAAGAAGCGCGCAGATGGGCGTGGCCAGCAGCGCGACGGCCAGTCGGCCAACAAGAACGACAAGCCAAAAGGCCGCGGTGGTCGCAACCGCGCCGATGGCGATGACAAGCAACAGCAAGCGCGCAACAGTGATAAACCTGAGCAGGTTAACCAGCAGCAGCGTGCTAATAGTTCGGATGATGAAGGCGCGCCGAAGAAACGACGCCGACGCTCGCGCGGTCGGCGCCGCAAATCCAGCAATGCCGAAGGCGCGAACAATGCGCAACAAGGCAACAACAGCGGCTCGCAACAACAATCGGGTGCGAGCGACGCAGGCCAGAACGGCGCGCGTCAGTCAGACAACGCCAACAGGACGCAGGCAGGTGATGGTGCGCAGCGTCCGTCAGACGGTCGCGACGGTGCGGGCCAGCAAAAACCAGAGCGCACGCCCGACGGCGGTCAGGATTCGCGCGCTGCGAGCAACAGCGGCAATCGTCCTCAAGCAAATCGTAACAACAGTGGCGATGACGGCGGCGCTGGCGACAGTGGCAAGCCGCAGCAAAGCGGCCGCAGCGATTCAGACCGCGCGCCATCGCATGATCGCAGTGCGCAGCAGGCACCTAAACCGACGTCACCGAACGGCGAAGCAGCACCGCAGCCGGCATCAGGCAAACGCGCCGAACCGGCGAAATCACCCGCACCGGCCGCAGGCAACGACGGTGGCAATAACACGAGTGCAGCGGCAGCATCCGCTAACGCTCAGCCACGCGCGCCAAAGCCCGCCGCTGCGAGCGCCGCGACCACGACTGGAACTGCTACGTCGCACACCGCCCAAAAGCCGTCAACACTCGACGCGACGAAACCGATCAGTAAACCCAAAGGTGACGGGCCGCAGTTGCTGCCGTGGGAAAGTGCGCCGCCGAAGCCCTCGTCGGACAAAAAGTACACCGTATGGTCGAGTGACGATAGCGAATAGCCACCGGACTATTGAGATCAAATTCAAGCCACCGAGGCACTAGCCCTACTGCGCTGTAGCGGTACCGCCTCAGTGGGATCGTGCTGTTAGCGTCGATAAGCTGCGCAAAGAAAAAGGGCGAACAACGCAAGTTGTTCGCCCTTTTTTTGGCTATTGATCAAACGCGTCGATGCGCAGCATGACAGTGCCTAACCGACAATCCTGCCTATCGCGCAAGGCTACCCCGCAAGTTTGCGCGCCAGCACGCCGGTTGCCTGATCAACCCAATCGAATACCAGTTCAAAGCCACGTTGCCCACCATAGTACGGGTCGGGCACCTCTCTGCCCTGACCATCCGGATCATGTTCAAGCAACAGCGACAACTGCGCGCGCCCACCATCAGGCTGCATGCGCTCCAGCTTGCCGAGATTGTCGATATCCATCGCGACAATGTAATCGAAGCGAAAGAAGTCGGCCTCTTCGACACGCCGCGCTTTCATACCTTGCATCGACACGCCACGCGTTTGCGCTACGGCAACCGACCGATCATCGGGCGCATGCCCGACATGGTAGGCATGCGTACCGGCGGAATCGATATCGAAAAGCGCGGCCGCGCCGTACGCATCAATGTGTCGTCGGAACGTCGCTTCTGCTGTGGGAGATCGACAGATATTGCCCATACACACGAACAGCACGCCGACTTTGCGTGGTTGAGTTTCGTCCATACGCGAACTATGGCATCGTTTTGTCAATGAGTGAACTCGAAAAAGCATGGATCCGTCGCCGCACCGCGACACTGGTCGCAGAAGGGCTCGGTCGTTCGGCGGCGAAGATGATTGCGATGAATGAGTTGCTGCGGCTGCAGCGGCGCATTACCGGTCGCACGATAGCTTATCCGAAAGGCACAGCGTCGTGAGCTGGAGAACACTGAGCGAACGTACGGTCTACGAGAACGCATGGATGCGCGTGCAGGAAGACAGCGTCATCAACCCAGGCGGGGGTCGCAACGAATATGGACATGTGCGTTTCAAGAACACCGCCGTTGCGATTTTGCCGCTCGATCAGGATCAAAACACTTGGCTGGTCGGCCAGCAGCGTTACACACTGGGCGCTTATTCCTGGGAACTGCCGATGGGCGGCGCACCGAAGCACGAACACCCGCTCGATTGCGCGCAACGGGAGCTTGCCGAGGAGACCGGTCTGACTGCGCAGCACTGGGCACAAGCATTGTGTTTGCACACCAGCAATTCAATCACCGACGAATACGGCGTGATCTTTCACGCAACCGGACTGCAGGAAGGTACGGCGAGCCCGGAAGAGACTGAAGTGCTTGCGGTGCAACGGCTACCGGTTGCACAGGCGATTGAAATGGCGTGCAATGGCGAGATTACCGACGCGATTAGCATTGCCGCCCTACTGCATTTTTCTGCGCGTGGCTGCGCCGTACCAGAAGGTTAACCTGCATGTCGAACAGTCCTTTAATGATTGCCGCTACTGATTTGAAGCAGTGGATGCTCGAACACTCATTTCCGCTGTGGTGGCAAACGGATCGGCTCAGCTCCGGTCTATTTTATGAGGTGCTCGACTTCGACGGCAACGCTGTCACCGCAGCGCGTGCGCGCGTGCGTGTGCAAGCGCGTCAAATTTATAGTTTCGCCCTCGCTCACGATTCTGGTTTTGCTGCACCGCTGTTGGTCGACGCATTGAACGCAAGCCTGCGCGCGTTCCTGGATACCTGCCTGCGCGATGATGGCGTGGCCGGGCGCGCGGTAGACGTTCATACAACAACAATGATCGATGATACGCCCGATCTGTACGACACCGCGTTCTGTTTACTGGCTGTTGCCACCTGTCATGGCATTGCCGATAACGTACTCGTCGAGCAAGGATTGTCGCGCTTGCTATCCGGTTTGGACACAACAATGAGCGTTGGCAGCGACAACGGGTTCGCCGAGATGCTGCCGCGGCCCGAGCATCGTCATCAAAACCCACACATGCATCTGTTCGAAAGCTTGCTGGCGGTGTACGAAAAACAACCGACCCCTGAGTTGCTCGAGCACATCGATCGCTTATTCGAATTCATAGATCGCATGTTCTTCGATAAGGAACAACACATCGTGCACGAGCGTGTTATGCCCGATGGCACGCGCTTCGAAACAACCTTCGAACCCGGCCACAGTCTCGAATGGGTGTGGCTGCTTGGACGATATGCCGAGTTGACGGCGCGCCCCGTGTCGCCGTTCGCTGCGCAGCTGTATCAGCACTATCTGAACGCCAATATCGCCGAGGCTCACACGCCAATGAAACTGAGCGTGACGCATGAAGCTGTCGACAGCAGCATGCGGCTTTGGTCGCAAACCGAATGTCTGAAAGCGCATTTGCGTATGTTCGAGTTGGGTGATTCGCAGGCAGCTGCACGTGCAGTACAGTGTGCGCAAGAGATGAAGTCGCGCTGGCTCGACACTGCGTATGCGGGCGGCTGGAACGATCACTATGACGCCGACTGGCAATTGATCGCAACGAACATGCCGGCCAGTTCGGGTTATCATCTGTATACCGCTATCGCAGAACTTGATCGGGTTGCGCGCCTTACCCAAGCATAACCGCGCGGGAAGCACCGCAGCGATCGCCGCTTTTCGAAACAGGAAACTATGATGAACCTACTCAAACCACTGACCGTCATCGCTGCGCTGTTTGCAGCCAGCACCGCCGTAGCCGATTGTGACAACCCGCTACTGGACCAGGAGTTCACCCGCCTTGCGTCCGACGAGAAGGTCAATTTGTGTGAGACCTACAAGGACAAAGTCGTGCTTGTGGTTAATACCGCATCCAAATGCGGCTACACACCGCAATATGACGGGCTCGAAAAACTCTACCGCGACTATGGTGACGAGGGTCTGGTCGTGATCGGCTTCCCCTCCAATGATTTTGCCGGGCAGGAGCCAGGCAGCGAAGAAGACATCAAGGATTTTTGCCGCTTAACTTACGGCGTAAAATTCCCGATGTTTGAGAAAACGGTCGTCAAGGGGGACGATGCGCATCCGTTTTACAAAGCGCTCGCCGCTGCATCCGGCACCCCGCCGAAATGGAATTTTCATAAATATCTGATCGGGCGGGACGGTACGCTGATTGAGACGTTCGCACCGGCGATTGAGCCACAAGACAAAACGCTGACCGCTGCAATCAAAAAAGCACTGAGCGACAGCTAACGCGCGCTCGCTGTAGCGATACGGCGCGCGTTCGCAAGATCTTGTGCTGTGTCGATGCCGGCTGCCGGCGTCGACACAGCATCTGCGACAACAATCCGTAAACCCAGCCACAACGCACGCAACTGCTCAAGCGATTCGGCGATCTCTAATGCGCACGGGGGTGCTGCAACCATCTGTTGCAATGCATCCAGTCGATAGCCGTAAATACCCACGTGACGACGTGCGCCGATCTGTGCTTGCGAAGACTGCGCTGCTGGTTGCTCGCGCGGAAACGGGATTGGCGCACGGCTAAAATAAAGCGCAAAGCCGTTCTGGTCAGTGACTAGCTTGACACAGTTAGGATCTTCAAAAGCACCGGCCTCTTGCAGCGGTGCGGCAAGTGTTGCCAATTGCGCCTGCGAGTGATGTTGCAGCAGATCGCTAACTTGACGAATCGCGGCTGGCGGAATGAACGGTTCATCGCCCTGCACATTGACGATATTGACGTCGCGCCACTGCCGGGCGGCAGCAACCTCAGCAATGCGATCGGTGCCGGAGCGATGATCTTCGCCCGTCAACATGCAGTCTGCCCCAAACGCGGCGGCAGCGTCCGCGATGCGCACATCGTCCGTAGCAATCGTCACATCCCCGACCGCTGACTCACGCGCACGTTCCCAAACATGTTGGATCATCGGCTTGCCGCCGATGTCGAGTAATGGTTTGCCCGGTAAACGAGTGGACGCCATGCGCGCCGGTATCACGATGTGTGTATCAGTCATTGCAACGCTCTCCGCCATCAATCGGTACACCGCCGGCAACGGTGAGCAATTGTGTTGCCGCGTCGGCGTCCATCACTACCTGCGCCGGCACGCGCCAGTGGCGTGCAGTCAGGTCATCGTACTTCACGACATCCTTGTCCGTCATTAACACGACCTGCTCAGCGTCGTGCGGATGCCGTTGCGCAGCCGTTGCCGAACCATGATCGGCTAGATCGATTTGCTCAACCGACAAACCGTGCGCACGCAGCGCATCGAAAAACCGCTGCGGATGCGCGATGCCAGCCAACGCGCGCACCGGCGCATCGGCAAAAAATGCCAGTGGTTGCTGTTCGCCGGTAACCACGTTGATGGCATGAGAGGTTTGCAATACAAAACTCGGCGCGTCGTCTTGCGACCCATTGAATACCACCAGGTCAACATGATGCAGACGTGACACAGGCTCTCGCAATGGTCCTGCCGGCAGGCAATGCCCGTTGCCGTGACGGCGCTCGGCATCGACCACAGCAATTTCGACGTCGCGTCGCAGCCGGTAGTGCTGCAAACCGTCATCACACACGATCAACTGCGCGCCGTCTAGACTCGCCCGTACGCAGGCAGCCACACGGTCGCGCGCGACATACATCGGCAAGCCGGTCGCCTGCGCGAGCATCTTTGCCTCATCACCACACAAGGCTGCGTCTGTATCCGAGCTCACGCGTAACGGTGCGCCGCGCGCGCTACCGCCATAACCACGGCTGACAATCGCTACCGTCGCACCTTGCGCCGCGAGCTGCGTTGCAAGCCAACCGGTTAGCGGCGACTTACCCGCGCCGCCAACGGCAATATTGCCTACCACAACGACACGTGCGTCCACCGCATAGGACTTGAGTGCACCGATGCGGAACAACCAGCGACGTAGCAACACGCCCGTGCGGAACAGCGCTTCCAGTGGCCACAACACAAAGCCACCACGAGCCTGCTGATACCAGACGGCGTAAAGCCATCGAGCCATCGGCTCAACCCGCCTCTTCGCTGAACTGCATGTTATACAAACCGGCGTAGTGACCTTGTAGTTGCAACAATTGCTGGTGCGAGCCGCGCTCAACGATACGCCCCGCATCCATCACAATGATCTGATCAGCGCGTTCGACCGTCGACAATCGATGCGCGATCACAAGTGTCGTGCGCTCCTGCATCAGCTGCTCCAGCGCCCCCTGAATGTGTCGCTCCGACTGCGTATCAAGTGCCGATGTCGCCTCGTCCAGGATCAGTATAGGTGCGTCCTTGAGCAGTGCGCGTGCGATCGCAATCCGTTGTCGCTGTCCGCCCGATAACAACACACCGCGATCACCAACTACCGTTTGCATGCCATCGGGCAAATCCCTGACGAAGGACATCACGTAGGCTGCCTCCGCAGCCGCCTCGATTCGCTCACGGGAGACTTCACCGAGCGCGCCGTAAGCCAGATTGTTCTCAATGGTGTCGTTGAATAGCACCACATCCTGGCTAACCAAACTGATCTGATCACGCAGAACGTCAAGACGAAAATCCTCAATCGGCGTTCCATCAACCAGAATGCGGCCTTCGCGCAAGTCATAAAAACGCGGCAGCAAACTGGCAAGCGTTGACTTGCCACTGCCCGAACGCCCGACAATGGCCAGCGTCTCGCCCGGAGCTACGCTAAACGACACCTCGTTCAGCACCGGCAATTTGTCATCCGCATAGGCGAACGACACGGCCTCGAATTCAATGCGCCCAGGACCGCTCGCGGCAGTCACCGTCCCGCTATCGACCTCATCGCCTGCATCAAGAATCTCAAAGACACTTTGCGCCGCAGCGATACCGCGCTGAATCGCAGCATTGATATTGGTCAGGCGTCGCAACGGATCAAGCAGCAGTATCAATGCCGTCATGAAAGCAACAAAGGTGCCCGGGCTCAGCGCGCCTTTGGCTGACTCGCTGCTCGCCATCCAGATCACGCCGGCCACACCGAACGCAAACAACAACTGGGTGACGGCAACACCTGCCGCTTTGGACGTTACCATCTTCATGTTCATGCGGCGATTGGACTCATTCGCCTCCGTGAAGCGCGAGCGCTCGTAGCGTTGCCCGCCAAACACCTTGACCACCCGGTGCCCCTGCACGACCTCTTCGGTGACCTGCGTCACATCACCCACAGTGTTCTGGATACGTCCACTGTAGCGCCGGAAATTGCGTGCAAGCACACGCACGACGACAGCGATTAGTGGAATCACAATCGCGACCAGTGCTGACAACTTGGCACTGGTATAAAGCATGACGCCGATGAGCGCGATCAACTTCAGCGAGTCACGCACAATGATGGTCACAACGTTGGTCGCCGACTCGGCGATCATCTCGATGTTGTACGTCATCATTGACAACAGCGGACCGGACGATCGCACATCAAAAAACGACGATGGTAGCGTCAGGTATTTATCGAACACATCGCGGCGCATTTGTGTGATGACGTGTCGACCGATCCACCCGAGCGCGAACTCGGACATGAATCCGGCCAGACCGCGCGCAATGAACACGACGATAAATGCCACCGGCATCCACGCTGCCAACCCTTCTCCATCGCCGACCAGCGCCTCGTCCGTCAATGGCTTCATCATCAGTGACAAACTGGCTTCAACGGCTGCGGTCAATATCATGCCGACCCCCGCCATGATGAACATCGGCCAGTGCCGTGACGAATAGGACAGGATGCGTTTGTAGACCGCACCGACGGGTGCATCGGATGGTGGCAACGTGCGCTCAGTCATCCTGCGGTTCAACGGTTGCGATATTGATCTGATTGAAACCAAGCGCAGCAGCCGTGTCGAGCGCGCGAATGACTGCCTGATGACGCGCGTCGGCATCGGCGAGCACCGTCACCGGCAACCCGCTGCGACCGGCCGCAACCGTTTCAAGCGCGCGGATCAGCGTCGCCACTTCCGTGTTGACCAGCTCGCGATTGTTGACGAAGTAGCGACCATCGCTGGTGATCGTAATCTCGATCCGATCATCCTCGGCCGGCATTGAGACCGCCTCGCTGCTAGCTTCGGGCAGCTTGATTTCAACGCTGGACTCGCGCACGAAACTGCTGGTCACCATGAAGAACACCAGCAGCAATAACACGACATCGATCAACGACGTCATGTTCACCTGCGGCTCTTCATGCTGCCGACTGGAGAGGTTCATTCCTGCGTTTCGTCCTGGCGCCGGCCAATCGCCTCAATCAGTTTCAGCGCTTCTTTTTCCATCTGCACAACCAGTGCATCGACGCGGTTACGAACATACCGGTAGCCAATCAGCGCAGGGATTGCGACCGTTAAACCCGCCGCTGTCGTGATCAGTGCCTCGGAAATACCGCCGGCAAGCACCGCGGGATTGCCAACACCTGCTGCTGTGATCGCGGTAAATACCTTGACCATGCCAATCACCGTGCCGAGCAAACCGAGCAGCGGCGAGATTCCGGCAATCGTGCCTAGCGAATTAACGTAGCGCTCAAGCTCGTGCACGACATGACGACCGGTATCTTCGATACTCTCTTTCATCGCCGCTCTGTCGCGATCCCGATTGGCGAGTCCCGCAGCTAGAATTTGCCCCAGCGGGCTACCGTGGTGCAGCGATTGCAGATGCTTCAGCGTGAGCTCGTCGTTCTTCACCCAACCCCACACCTGTGCGGTCAGATCAGTGGGGATAACGCGCTGCTGTTGCAGTGTCCAATATCGTTCAATGATGATGCCCGTGGTGATGATTGCGCACAGAATTATCGGCGCCATCAACCAACCACCCGCTTGTACTATTTCAACCATTGCGAATCCGCAAGCCAAGTTATCGGGCAATATACCTTGAAGGTGACGTGGCTACCACCGACGACGCCGAGTTAGCGCTGTTAATTCAGAGGCTTGCGACGTCAGTCACAACTTGTGTGGCACCACGGCACAATCGCACTTGAATGGCGCCATGGCGGGCCGTCACATGTACCCTCGCATTGGCATCGCGCCAGCGTTGCTCTACACCGGCGTGCGGCAGCTGCCACCCGCGTCGCCGACCGGCGCTGGCGATGACATGCGCAGGGGTTATCGCCGCCACCAGTGCCGGCGTTGAAGAGCTGTTGCTGCCGTGATGTGGCATCGTGCTGACATTGGCCGCCAGACCGCCCAGACTCACCAGCTCACGCTCAGCCTGACGTTCGACATCACCCAGCAACAGCAGTGCCTGATTGTGCGTTGATACTCGTACTACACACGATGCATTGTTATCGCTGTGCTGCCCCGAAAGCGCAGCCGGCAGCGGCCACAACACCTCAAACCGCACGCCCTCAAACTGCCAGCGCTGTCCGGCGACGCAGACGGCGCCGGGCACCCCTAACCACGCTTGCGCACGCGCTAGTCGCCGCAGCTCGCCGACACCACCATCATGGTCGTTGTCGCTATGGCTGACCACAGCGCGCGCAAAGCTACCGCCCCAATGCCGCTGCAAGTAGGGGATCACAATCGTCTGCGCCGCACTGCCGCCGCCCCGCCACGAAGGACCGGTGTCATAGAGCCAACGGCGCCGCTCACCCGCGAGCACGATCGCCGTTCCGTGGCCGACATTGAGCATATGCGCACTGACACAACCGGCCGATTCCGGTTGCGCGCGCGCCAATAAAGCGATGGGGGCTGCGAGCAACCAAAGCGCACGGCCCGGCCAACCTGCCAGCAGCACGCCAGCCAGTAACATGCCTGCTGCCAGCGATGCCTCGAAGGCACCCAAGCCCGTAGTAGCAACCCACCCCGGCACATGCCGCACAACAATCGCCATCCCCTCGAGCAACATTCCGCACAGCAACCCGGACAGGCGCCACAAATTTTCGGCCAACGACAATGCCAGCGGCGCAACGACAATTCCTGTGAGCAATGTCGGGATTACCGCAAAAGCAAACACCGGTAACACGAGCACATTGACAACCAGAGAAATTATGCTGACCTCGCCAAACAGCGTCGCAACCAACGGCATCAGCGCCACTGATAACAACGTCTGTGCCCGAATCGCACGTAAACGCCCAGGCTGCATGTTGGCGTGAACGGCGCGCCCGCGCCGCTGCGCCAATCCCAACGCTGCTACCGCGGCGAATGACATGATGAATGCGGGGCTGGTGATCATCACCGGGTCGGCGAGCAAGAATGCGCCGGCGACCAGCAGCGTTAAGCGCACTAAATCCAATCGAATGCGCCGCAGCCAGAACACGGCGGCCAGCGACAACATCGCAACAGCGCGCAGCGTCGGCACCGCACCACCTGCCAGGCCCGCGTAGCACGATCCGGCCAAAACGCTGCACACCAGCGCCCACGCGTCGACGTACGGCCTACGACCACTGAAGATCCAGCGCACGATGAAAAAACAGCAACCGGCCACGAGCCCGATGTGCATGCCCGAAATGGCCATGATGTGGGCGGTGCCGGTTCTGGCAAACCGCTCGCGCAGCGCTGGCGTTAGGTATTGTCGATCGCCAGTGGCCAGTGCGACGAGCACAGCGCTGGTTGCCGAATCTGCAACGGCTGCGCGAATCTGCGCGCCCAGCCGCGCGCGCAGTCGCACGCTGCTGACGCGCGGTTGCCGACCACAAGGTCGATTGTCGGCGTGATCGACCACTTGCGCCAGACCATCAATGCGCCGCGCGCGCAACCGGCCGGCGCGATCGGGTAACCCAGGGTTGCCAGCGCGATGCAGCGCCGTCAGCCGCAACGTCAACTGCCAACACAGCGAATCATCGTTGCGCTGGACACGATTGCCCGCTGGCCAGAACACCTGTACCTGGCGGGCACTCACCGGATCATGCACACGCATCACCATCTGCTGCCCAAACTCGCTGACGCGCGGCACGCTGCGCACAGTGACCCGAGCTGTAATCGTGAGCTCATGCGCGGACAGTGCCGCCGGATACGCTGACGGCGTGCATCGCAGCACTGAAACTGCAGCAAGGAGCAACGCACAGATGCCGGTGGCGACGAAACGCGGCATATTGACTCCATCGTGCTGGCAATGCTTGACGCCCTTCAGTGTGAGCCGGCTGCCCGACCGCAGCTGTTGCTATTTGTATGACAACGCGCCGTAAACGTGCACTCGACAACGTCGCTTGCACGTTTTTCTGTCAGCATTCAGGTTTTACGAACCGGTCACGAAGATGCCGCGGCGTTTTTTTAAATCGATCAGCCCGACACGCCATAGTGTCATTAACCGGCGCTGGCTCTCACCGCTGCGCCGCTGGCTTGATGACCCGAACCTGTGGGCCGTGCGCAGACGCAGTATCGCGCCGGGCGTCGCGCTTGGACTGTTCTGGGGGTGGCTACCACTGCCCGGTCACTTTATTGGCGCCGCGCTCAGCGCTATCGGGTTGCGCGTTAACTTGCCGATGGCGACGTTGATGACGTGGGTGGCTAACCCGTTGACGATACTGCCAATGTACTACGCCGGTTACCGCACAGGCTGCTGGATGCTGGGCACGCCACTGCAACCATTCTCGTTCGAACTGTCGCTCGCATGGCTCGCCGAGGAGCTGGTCGCGTTGTGGATGCCGATGATGCTCGGTTGCACCCTGCTCGGCACGCTATGCGCTGCGCTGGGCTACCTGCTTGTTGATCTCATCTGGCGCTCAAGGATTGGCGACTATCTGCAACGCCGGCGCAAACGCCGCAAGCAGTCGTTCTAACGCAGTGGTTTGAGTTGACCATCCTGCAGCGATAATTCGCGCGACATACGTGCCGCGATGCTCGCATCATGCGTGACGATGATCAGACTGGTACCAAAGTCGCGATTGAGCTCGAGCATTAACGCCAGCACCTGCTCGCCGGTTTCGCGATCCAGATTGCCGGTTGGCTCATCGGCCAGCACCAGTTTGGGCTGGGTGATCAGCGCACGAGCGACAGCCGCGCGCTGGCGCTCACCACCGGACAGCTGGCTCGGGCGATGATTCAACCGATGCCCCAAGCCAACACGCTCTAACAGCTCATCGGCAAGCGCCAACGCCTCGGCGCGCTGTTTGCGACGAATCATCAGCGGCATCGCAACATTTTCGCGTGCGCTGAATTCCGGCAGCAGATGGTGAAACTGATAAATAAAACCGATCATGCGGTTGCGCATGCGGCCGCGCTCACGCTCCGTCATCACAGCGATGTCGTCTCCGCCCACCAAAATTTTGCCACTGCCAGGCGCATCCAGACCGCCCAGCAGTTGCAACAAGGTCGTCTTACCCGAGCCCGATGCACCAACGACAGCGATCGTCTCGCCACGCTGCACAACGAGGTCAACGCCACTAAGCACGGTCAGCTCACGCTCGCCTTCGACGAACGTCTTGCGCACATCAAAGCAATGCAACACGGCAGGTTCTGGCGCAGGCTTAGTCAAACCGTAACTCCTCAGCCGGGTTGGTACGCGAGGCGCGCCAGGCCGGATACAACGTCGCTAAAAATACCAATACCAACGCAACGACAACGACGAGTGCCACATCGCTGATGCGCAGATCACTCGGCAGGTCGCTGATAAAATACACGTCTGCGGCTAGCAATGTGATGCCAAATGCAGATTCGACGAAGGCAACCAATGATTCGAGGTTCACGCTGATCACACTGCCAAGCACGACGCCGGCAAATGCACCGACACAGCCAATGATGGCGCCCTGGGTGACGAAAATGCCCAACACGCTGGCGCGCGAGGCCCCCAGCGTGCGCAAAATCGCGATATCGCGCCGTTTGCTGCGGACAACCATCACCAACGTCGAGACGATATTGAACGCAGCGACACCGACAACCAGCATCAAAATGACAGCCAAAATCGATTTCGTTGTCTGAATGGCTCGGAAAAACGTGGAGTGGCGCCGGGTCCAGTCACTAATCAGCACCCCGCCACCCTGTTCAATCGCGACCTCGCGCGCCGTGCTCGACGCTTGAAACAGATCGGCGACGCGCAACCTCACGCCGGTGACATCATCGCCGCTGCGCAACAGTCGCGATGCATCATCCATGTGTACGAATGCATAGCGCCGGTCAAACTCGTACATGCCGGCGCGGAACGTGCCGACGACCGTGAAACGGCGCATGCGCGGCATGATGCCGGCCGGCGTCACGGTACCCTCGGCGATCATCAACAGCAGTTTGTCGCCGATGCCAATGCCCAGCGCCTCGGCCAGATCAACGCCGATCACAGCACCATAGCCGCGCTCAGTCAGCGCATCAAACCCGCCGTCCACAGTCAACACGTCCAGCGCTGCAACATCGGCCTCTTGCGCTGGCAACACCCCGCGCATCACGATGCCGCTCAATGCATCGCCTGCTGACACCAATGCCTTGGTTTCTATGTACGGCGCCGCGGCCAACACCGACGGATTGGCAACGGCGCGTTGCTGGCGCTGTTGCCACGCCGCCAGCGAGCCGTCCAGTCCCTCAATCGTTGCGTGCGACGACATCGCAAGCAGTCGGCCGGTGAGCTCGCGCTCGAACCCGTTTACAACCGACAACACGACAATCAACACGGCGATACCGATCGCCACACCGAGCATCGAAATCACCGAAATAAACGAGATAAAACTTGATCCGGTCCTTGCGCGCACGTAGCGCCGGCCAATGGTGGTTTCAAAACTCATCGTGCGTCAGCCGTAGCGCAGCGCGTTAGCCGGATGCACACGCGCCGCGCGACGCGCCGGATACAACGTGGCGAGCGTGGTCAGCAGCAATGCCAACGCACCGATCCAGAAGACATTTGCAGGTACCACCAGCGACGGGATTTGCGTCATGACGTAAACGTCCGCCGGCATCACCTGAAACCCAACAACTCGCTCGATAAACGCTGCAACCGCTGTCACATTCAAGGCAAGCAAGGTGCCGATCAACACGCCTGCAAGCACGCCGATCCAACCGATGATCAACCCTTGCATAAAGAATACGCGCACGACGCCATCGGCCGACAGGCCAAGCGTGCGAAGGATTGCGATGTCAGTCTCCTTGTCGGTGACCACCATCACCAGGCTGGCAATGATGTTGAACGCAGCCACGGCAATCACCAATGACAACATCAGCGCCATCATTGTCTTCTCTAACCGGATCGCTCGAAAGTAGCTGGCGTTCTCGCGCGTCCAGTCTGTCGACGTGACGCCATCACCGAGCGTTGCTGCAATCCGCTCAATGCTCGCACGCGCCTCGAACGGCTCACGCACGTTCACGCGCAACGCATTCACAGCATCACCCAGATCCAGCAGCGCTGCAGCATCCTGCCAGTGCAGATACGCAACCCCGGTATCGTAGTCGGATACGCCGGAGTCGAACAAACCGGCGATCCGGAACCGCACCAAGCGTGGCTCCACGACACCATCATTGGCACGCGGTATCAACAACGTAATGCTGTCACCGGGTGCAACGCCCAGGTCCAGCGCAAGTAACGCACCGACAATCATCGACCGTGAACCTGGCGCCAGCGCTTGCAACGAACCTGCGACCACTGCCTGCGCAATGTCGCTGTCAGCGCCTTCCAACGCCGGATCAAGACCCTCGGCCAACAGCGGGATCAATCTGCCATCGACGCTTGCCATGCCTTCAACACTAACGGCCGGCCGTACACTGACAACATCGGGTGCCGCAAGAATCTGGGCGCGTCGCGCCCGCCAGTCGGGCAACACGCCGTCAACCCCGCTGATGCTAGCGTGCGCTTGGACGCCTAACAATCGCGACCGTAACTCTTGCTCGAAACCGTTCATGACCGACAGAATGGTAATGAGCGCAGCCACACCAATCGCAACGCCCAGCAACGACGCAAAACTGATGAAGGAGGCAAAACGCGTTGACTGTCGCGCCCGCAAATAGCGCAGCGCGATCATCAATTCTACCGAGGCAATCATGCGCGGCATTAAACCATACCTACCCGAATATCGCCCGATTACGAGACGTAGTTCACGGATTGCGCCGGTCCGTGCTGTAGAGCGGACCTCACTTGATGTTATTCTTCAGGCTGTTATGACAGATGTCGCCACTATCGTTTGTGGCGTGCACGGCCAGCGAGGGCAACACCATGTGGCAGCGTTTGATCAAAGTTTCAGCAGTAGCATTGCTCTGCGTTTGCGCCCAGGCTGGCGCTGATGTTCTGGACGGCACCGACCGCCAGGTACTCACCGACAGCAATGCGCCACAGCGCGGCATGAGCATGAACAAGGTTGAGTCACAGTGGGGTGCGCCAAACTCGCGCCGGGCCGCCGTGGGTCAGCCACCAATCACGCGCTGGGAATACGCAGGCTTTGTCGTCTATTTCGAATACGACAAGGTGATCCATACGGTGCTGGAACGCTCCTGATCGACCGGCGCCCCAAACCGGGCGCGCGCCAACTCATGTATACTTCGCCCGCTGACCGCGGGCGTTTTTTTGTCCGCGTATTGTGAAGCTTCAGCCTTGCCTGGCGGCGCTGCCGCAACGGCTCTAAAGACGAATACCTGTTCATGAGTTTATCCTCCTTGTTGTCGCTGTCGGGCAGCGATGCGCCTTTGTCGAACACTCAATTGCCGCGGCAGGTTGGTGGGCTAGCCGGCGCCAGCGATGCACTGCTGCTCGCGCGTCTCGCTCGACATCTACCGAATCCGGTCCTGCACATCGCCGACAATCAGCAGGAGGCCGATCGGCTTGAAGCAGAGGCACGGTTTTTTGCCGGCGACGACGTACCCGTGCTGCATTTTCCCGATTGGGAGACCCTGCCCTATGACAGTTTCTCGCCGCACCAGGACATTGTGTCGCAGCGGTTGCGCGTGCTGGCAACGCTGCCGCACATCGATCGCGGCTTATTGATCCTTGCACCGAACTGCCTGCTGCACAGACTGCCACCGAAAGGCTATGTAGATGCCCATTCGCTGTCTCTGCAAACCGGCCAGGCACTGGACATCGACACCTTCATCCGCACGCTCACTGACAACGGTTATCTGCGTGTCCCGGAAGTCAGCGAGCACGGCGAATTTGCCGTGCGTGGCTCGCTGTTGGATCTGTTCCCGATGGGCAGCGAGCTACCGTTGCGTATCGATCTGTTCGACACCGACATTGATAGCTTGCGGCGGTTCGATCCTGACACGCAGATGTCCGGGGCAGTTATTGAGCGCGTTGATATCTTGCCCGCGCGAGAAGTGCCGCTGGACGCCGACGCAGTGCGCCACTTTCGCCAGCGTTACCGCGAAGTGTTTGCCGGTGAAGCGCAACAAGCATCCGTTTATCGTGACGTTTCACAAGGCATTGCGCACGGCGGCATTGAGTATTACCTGCCACTGTTTTTCGATAGCACCAGCAGTCTGCTGGACTATCTGCCGCAGTCTGCGCTGATCACTCACAGCGGCGATTTTGATGCGTTGATGGCACAAGCGTGGCAAGACGTTCAGGATCGCTATGACGTACTGAAGCTGGCTGAAGACAGGCCCTTGCTGCGCCCGGAACAAGCGTTCGTATCGCCAGATGACTGGCGGCACGCCAGCGCACACCACCGGTCGATGACCGTCAGTCGCGAAAAACCGCTGGATGCGCAATCGTTGCCCACCCAGCCCTTACCGCCAATGGCGATCGACGCAAAACGCGATGATGCCGCTGCAAGCTTCATCAGTTTCCTGAAACAACGCGCAACTCAGCGCACTTTGCTCGTCGCCGAAAGCAACGGCAGACGCGAAGCGCTGGCAGAGCTGTGTCAGTCACATCAGCTGCATCCGCTTCGCGTCGAGAGTTGGCAAGCGTTTGCGGACAACGATGCACCTTTGGCGATCACCGTCGGACCGATTGCTACCGGCATGCTGGTTGGCGCTCAGCAGCTGGCTATCGTCAGCGAACAGGCTGTATTCGGACAACGCGTGCGGCCGCGTAGCAGACGTCGGCGCGGGCGCAGCGATCCCGAAAATGTGATTCGCCAGCTAAGCGATCTGTCAATCGGCGCGCCGGTCGTGCATGAGGCGTATGGCGTGGGTCGCTACCTCGGCCTGCAAACGTTGACCGTCGGTGATGTCAGCAATGAATTTCTAACGCTCGAGTACGCCGGCGGCGACAAACTGTATGTACCGGTGCACAGCCTGCAACTGATTTCCCGCTACGCCGGGGCATCGCCCGACAAGGCACCGCTGCATCGCCTCGGCACCGACCAGTGGCAAAAAGCGCGCCGCAAGGCCGCAGAAAAAGCACGCGATGTCGCGGCAGAATTGCTCGACGTCTACGCACGGCGGGCAGCGCGCAAAGGATTCAGCTTCAAGACGCCGGCGCTCGAGTACCGGCAATTCGAAGCCGACTTTCCGTTTGACCTGACCGACGATCAGGCCACCACCATTGACAGCATCATGCAAGACATGCGCGCATCCACGCCGATGGATCGGGTCGTGTGCGGAGACGTCGGCTTTGGTAAAACCGAAGTTGCATTGCGCGCGGCATTTATTGCCGTGCAGAACAATCGCCAGGTGGCTGTGCTGGTGCCCACGACCCTGCTCGCACAGCAACACTTCCAGACGTTCCAGGACCGCTTCGCCGACTGGCCGGTACGCATTGAGCTGCTCTCGCGATTCCGATCCAAAAAAGCCGTCGATACAGCCGTCGACGGCATGCGCGACGGCACGGTCGATATCGTGATCGGCACGCACAAGATCATCAGTCACACCAAAGACTTCAAAGCCGCCGGCCTTGTCATCATCGACGAGGAACATCGCTTCGGAGTGCGCCACAAGGAAGCCTTGAAGTCGCTGCGAGCGGAAATTGACGTGCTTACGCTGACCGCAACACCGATTCCGCGCACATTGAATATGGCGCTGGGTGGTCTACGCGAACTATCGTTAATCACAACACCACCCGCCGATCGATTGTCCGTCAAGACGTTTATCAGTCGTTGGAACGACGGCTTGATCCGGGAAGCCTGCCTGCGTGAAATCAAACGCGGCGGCCAGGTCTATTTCGTACACAACCGCGTCGACGATATCGAGCGTGTCGCCGCCGAGCTCAAGCAGTTGGTACCGGAGGCCACGATCGGCATCGGGCACGGACAAATGTCCGAGCGTGAACTCGAACAGGTGATGTTTGATTTTTACCATCGAAACTTTAATGTGTTCGTCTGCACGACGATTGTCGAGAGCGGCATCGACGTACCCAGCGCCAACACGATCGTCATCAATCGCGCCGACAAATTCGGACTGGCACAGTTGCACCAGCTGCGCGGTCGCGTGGGTCGTTCACATCACCGTGCCTACGCCTACTTACTGACACCGCCGCGCAGTGTCATGACACCCGATGCGGTCAAACGTCTCGAAGCCATCGAGTCGCTGGAGGATCTTGGTGCCGGGTTCGCACTGGCCAGCCATGATCTGGAGATTCGCGGCGCAGGTGAACTGCTCGGTGACGGCCAAAGTGGGCAGATTCAGGAGATTGGGTTTTCGATGTACTCGGAACTGTTGAGCGCCGCAGTACAGTCGCTGCGCGAAGGCAAGGAACCCGAGTATGATCAGCCGCTGAATGCGGGCGTTGAAATCAACTTGCACGAGCCTGCCCTGCTGCCCGAAGACTACGTGGCCGATGTGCATCTGCGGTTGATCCTGTACAAACGAATCGCCAGTTGCGCCGATGATGCTGCATTGCGCGAGCTGCAGGTCGAGCTGATTGACCGGTTCGGGTTGCTGCCGGAGCCCGCCAAACTGTTGCTGCGCATCAGCGCGCTGAAGTTGTCCGCCAGCGCGCTTGGCGTCGCCAAGATTGATGTCAGTGCCAAAGGCGGCTATTTGCGCTTTGCCGGCAACACCAGTGTCGACCCGTTGACGCTGGTCACGATGGTGCAAAAACAGCCTCAGGTGTACACCTTGCCGGACGCCGACCGTCTGAGCTTCAAGGCAGATTTGCCCGACGGCAACAGTCGCGCCGACGCGCTTGCCGCGCTGCTGGATCTATTGCGCCCGAAAGTGGCCAGATAGGTCGCAGCGCTTGCAAAAACCCTCCGCAACAGGCCACCATTCTGCTATGAGTACCGAATTTCGATCTATTGCACTGGCCGGCTTTGCAGTAGCCGCCTTGATCATCGCGCCAGCGCTTGCGCAAGACGACGTCGACGTAGCGCTGACCGAGCCGGATCCGGTTTTCGACATTGAAGTGATCGTGTTTGAATACGTGGAAGGCGTGCGTGGCGCGCGCGAGGACTGGCGCTACATTGATACCGGTCGCGATGCAGTCGCGCGCACGTTGCCGGACACTGTCGCGGCAATGCTCGCCGGCACCGGCGCGCAAGACAGCGCGCAGACTACCGATGACGAACCGGTGCCAGCACTTTCGCAACCACGCAAATCCCTGCAGTTCGAGCCGATTGCCAGCGACAACCTGCGTCTGAGCGATACCTACGCGCGACTGCGCAATAGCCGTGATTTCCGCCCCATTGCCCATGCCGGATGGCGCCAGCCCGTTTTTGATCGCAACAACGAAACCACGCTGGATCTTGCACGCGTTGCACGCTTACCAAGCAATTTGGAGGGTAAGGCGTCCGTGTATGTTTCGCGATTTCTGCACCTGACGCTTGATTTGCAGCTTGCAGGCAACCGTGCGGTCAGCAGCGGACTGGACAGCATCGTGTTCTCATTGAATGAGCGCCGCAAAACACGCAGCGGCGAACTCAATTTTTACGATCATCCACGCTTTGGTGCGCTTACGCTGATCAGCCGCACAGATCAGCCGGCAGCTAGTGAGCCGTCAGAGTAGCCGGAATCGGCATAGACTGCTGACGCACTTCCGTTAGCTCGCGCGCACGCTGCAACAGACGCTGCGCATCACTAATGTCAGCCGGCACCAATGCACACACGCCGGGCTTGACGGTCAGGTGTCTGCCTGTTGATGACTTCGGATGGTGAATCGCTAGCGCGCGCACATCTTCGGCGATGCTGTTGGCAAACTGGCGCGCCGCCGGCGCCATCGAGCCATGCACCAGAATCGCCATTTCATCGTCGGCAATGCGACCTGCCGTATCGCCGGCGCGCTTCAGGCGTCGACGCAGACTGTGCGCGATTCGCTTAAGCGCCGAGTCACCGGCGTGCTGGCCAAACGTATCGATATAGCTGTCGTAATCCTCGACACGGAAAACAATCACAGCAAGCCAGGCCTGCTCACGCGCGGCGATGGCAGTGTCACGATTCAATGCCTCAAGCCACGGCTCACGATTCAGGAACACCGTCACGTTGTCATTAATCAGCGAACGAAACGCACCACTTGAGTTGGGTACCAGCTCGTCGTTGGCGTGCACCGCCGTCTCAGTCAAATAGACTGCCCGCAACGCGGGGTATCCATTCAGCGTGACAATGCGCCCATTGATGTCTCGATCCGGTCCATCGCTGCTCAGGAATTGGCTGGCAAAATCCACCAGCGGCCGATTGCCGTCGCACTCGCGCAGCGCACTGACGCCAGCAGTACCGGCCAACCGGAACAACAGTTTCTCGCCCGACTGGCCTGAAATATCACCACTGGGGAGCCCGACAAAGCGTTGCAAGGCCGGATTGAAGTACTTCACACGCCAACCAGCGATTGACGTGTCAATGACCAGCACCGGCTCACGGACACCACTGAGTAGCTGCACGAGGAGCTGTTTCGCAGGCGTTCGACTCATAATGATCGGAAAATCAGTTCGTTGTGTGACATAACGAACTCTTTTTAGCAGTAGGTGCCCTGTAAAAACAGGGACTGGTACACATTGCTGAGCGTCAGACGCCGTCGCGGCACAAAATCGTGATCAAAGCCACAGAGGCATCGCGCGCAGCCTGCATATGCGCCCGGTATTCTGCGTGGATATCCGGCGATCCGCGACCTGCCGCACGATTGACGATGAGGGCGACTGAGGCATACGCCAAACCTGCTTCGGCGGCCAACACTGCCTCGGGCATACCGGTCATGCCGATGACGCTTGCGCCGTCACGCTCCAATCGATCCACTTCCGCGTTAGTCTCGAGCCGCGGACCTTGCGTCGCCGCGTAGGTGCCACCATCGTACAATGCAATACGGCCGCGCGCTGCGGCATCCAGCAGGCTGGATCGAAGCTGTGCATCGTAGGGTGTGTTGAACGCGGTGTGTTGCAGCGGCTCGTCGGTACCGTCGAAAAACGTGCTTGCGCGACCCCAGGTGTAGTCAATCAACTGGTCCGGCAACAGCAGGCCACCTGGCGGCGCCTCGGTGCCTATGATGCCCACAGCATTGAGCGCAACGATATGCGTGGCGCCCAGTGCCTTGAGCGCCATGATGTTCGCGCGGTAATTAATCAGGTGCGGCGCGACATCGTGCCCGGCACCGTGCCGCGACAGCAGCAGCACCTCGTTGCCGGCAATCGTAACCGCCTGCACCGGTGCTGAGGCTTTGCCGTACGGCGTATCGGGTGCATATTGCGCCGTTTGTTGCGCATCCGGCCACTGCTCCATGCCCGTGCCGCCGACAATGGCCAGTTGCGTGGGCACCGCCATCAGTTGAAGCTGCCATCCAGCGCCGCCTGCAAAGACTCGCGCGCGGCTCGCCAGCGCGGGTTGTCGCCCAGCGTGGCGGTATCAAACGTCGGTGTTGCACGCATGCGCGCAAGACGCGCCATCGAGCGCGCCTGCAAATGCCCGTTGAGATGGCTAACCGCCCGTTCCGCATTCGCCCGATCATTGCAGATCAACACCATATCGGTACCGGCAGCCAATACGGCATCAACACGTGCCTCGATGTCGCCAAATCCATGTGTTGCCTGCATCGACAGGTCATCAGAGAACAGCGCGCCATGAAAACCAATGCGCTGGCGCAGCTCTGCCGTGAGCCACCATGCCGAGAAGCTCGCCGGCAGCGGATCGAGCTGCGAGTACACAACGTGTGCGCTCATCAGCGCCGGCATGCCGGCAAGCACCATGCGCTCAAACACCTGCATGTCCTCCACAATCTGCGGATATTCCCGCCGGTCGACCGGCAACTCCAAATGCGAATCGGCAACCACCGCACCGTGTCCAGGGAAGTGTTTACCCACCGCCTGCATGCCTGCCTCGCGCATCCCGTACATCATTGCCGTTGCCAGCGTCACAACGACATCCGCGCGGCGATGAAACGCCCGGTCACCAATCACCGAGCTGACCCCGCGCTGCAGATCGAGTACCGGTGCGAACGACAAGTCGATACGCGCCTGCAGCAACTCGGCAGCGAGCAGCCAGCCAGTCTCGCGCGCCAGATCACGCGCCGCCTGCGCATCGTGATCGTGGAGCAGACCAAACCAACCCATCGGCGGCAGTACGGTCAGCGGTGCGTCAAAACGCTGCACGCGGCCACCTTCCTGATCCACGGCAACCAGTAATTCAGGGCTACGCAAAGATTTTATATCATTAACTAATTCAATTAATTGCGATTGATTTTTAAAATTTCTTTTGAATAAAATTATGCCACCAACAGCCGGTTGCCGCAGCAAGTCTCGATCGAGCGGTGTTAGTTCAACACCGTCGATATCCAGCATGACTGGGCCCAGTGGCATGTCAGTCCTGTACCGCCAGCCGATCAAAACAGGCGATCGATTCGACGTGTGCGGTGTGGGGGAACATATTCATGACACCGGCAGCCTCGAGCGTGTAGCCCTGCGATGCCACCAACTCGCCAGCATCGCGTGCCAACGTGCCGGGATTACACGATACGTAAACGATACGTCGGGCACCGATACGGGCAGCGAGTGCCGCAAAAACTTCCGCCCCGGCACGTGCCGGATCGAGCAACACCAGATCCCACGATTGCGCAAGCAACGGCGCCCAGCCAGATTCGTCTGACAAATCAACCGTCGCGAAGCTGACGTTATCAATGCCATTGCTCGCGGCATTCGCAAGCGCCCGTTGCGTCAGCGCAGCACTGCCCTCCACACCATGTACGTGCGCCGCCGTGCGCGCGATGGGTAGCGTGAAGTTGCCAATCCCGGAGTACAGATCAAGGACGCGATCGGTGGCACGCACGTCCAGTAACGCAATCGCCTGCTCGATCATCCGCTCGTTTATTTCTGCGTTGACCTGAATAAAGTCGTTTGCAGCAAAGTTCATGTTCAAATCGTACGCGGGCAACCGGTAATACAAAGCCGGCGGCTCACCGGCCGCGCGCGGCACAGGCTCAAGATCGTCAGGCCCACCGTGCTGCAACCAGAACCACACATCATGCTCGTCACAAAAAGCACTCAGCAGCGCCGCGTCGGCGTCGCTCGGCGGATCGAGTACGCGCAGGATCATCGAGACCAGTTTGCCGTCAGGCAGATCACCGACTGACACCTCGATTTGTGGCAACCGGCGCACAATCGAAAGCTGACTGACCAGCGCAATGAGCGGTTCGATCAAATCGCTGACCGGCTCAACCAGCACGGGACAGCGCTGCATATCGGTAATGTAGGGTTTGTAGCGCTCACGGAAGCCGATCAACACCCGCTGTTTGCCATCGACGTAGCGCACGCCGAGCCGTGCGCGACGCCGGTAATGCGCGCCATTGCCTGCCAGCGGCGGCAACCAACGCGTCGGGTTGACGCCGCCGGTGCGCTCGAAACAATCATAGAGTACTTTCTGTTTTTCAATGACTTGTGCATCTAAATTCAAGTGTTGCATGACACAACCACCACACTGCCCGAACACTTCGCAGATCGGCTCAGCGCGTTGGTCGCTCGGCGTAATGACATCGAGCGCACGCGCCTCATCGTAGTTGCGCTTGCGACGCACACGCTCCCAACACACCGTTTCACCGGGCAGCGCACCGTCGACAAATACGGTCTTGCCGTCGGCATCGACGATGCCACGGCCATCGTGCGTCAATGCACGGATACCAGTGGTCTCCGGCTCACGGGGAAACTTGCTCGCTTTTCTACCCATCAGTGTTCGCTCTTTTCAGGCCATGCTGCCAGGTAGGCCTGCCAGTGCGCGCCGTTCGCCTCGCCAATTGCCCGACGCACCCGCTGCACCTCGTTCGCCAAACCCACATCGTCGATGCGACCGCGCAGGCGTTCGAAATGCAGATAGACAAGGTACGTGTTGGCGACATCAGTCTCGCAATAATCCCGAATATCGCCAAGACGACCCGCCAGGAATGCGTCGTAGACCTTGTCGCCGCTCATGCCCAGCTTGCCCGGCAGTCCGAGCATGACAGCAATGTCGTCGAGCGGCGCACGGCCGCGCCCCTGAAAGCCGGCGAGCACATCCATCAGATCAATGTGCCGCCAATGGAAGCGGTTCTGATAGTTGTTAAAGCGAAACTCGCGGTTGTCATCGCCATTGTCCCAGTAACGTGGTGCGCTGATGCCGTGTACGAGACTGCGATAGTGCAATACCGGCAAATCGAAACCGCTGCCGTTCCAGGAGACGATATCCGGCGTGTAGCGCTCGATGCCGTCGAAGAAGCGACGTATCAGTTCCGCCTCATCGGAGTCTTGCGTGCCCAGTGACCAGATACGAAATTCATCGGCTGTGCGCAGCGCCACCGAGATGGCCACAATGCGCTGCAGGTGCAACGGCATAAAATCGCTGCCGGTCTTCGCTTCACGCTGGCTCGCCATCGCCGCATAGACACCGGCGTCGTCGAGCGAATCCGGCAAACCGAGCAAGCGCCGGCCACTGGCCACGTCGGGCACTGTTTCAATATCAAATACCATGCAATGCATTCAGGTCTTCCGCATCATGATTGCCATCGCGACAATCAGCCCAGCCTCGTCCGACAGACTCACATGCGCCTCGCCAATGCCCAACTCCGCACACTTCGCCGCACCGCGCTCACTGAAGATCACCAGCGGCTTACCAAGCGGGTCGCTGACAACGCCAACATCGCGCACCCACATGCCATTGGCAAAGCCGGTACCCATTGCCTTAACGCAAGCCTCTTTGGCGGCGAAGCGCATCGCCAGGAAACGCACCGGATGCTTGCTGCGCTCGAACAACTCACGCTCGGGATCCAGCAACATACGCCCCAACAGGCGCTCGCCAAAGCGTTTGTAGGAACCGGCAATACGCGTCATTTCGCACAGGTCGGTGCCGATACCGTAGATCATGCACGCGCCTCCACCATCAGGCGCTTCATCTCACGCGTCGCTTCGGCAATGCCATCAAAGACACTGCGCGCGATCAGCGCGTGACCGATATTCAACTCAACAATGGGCGCGATGGCGGCTATCGGTTGCACGTTGTGGTAGTGCAAACCGTGGCCTGCGTGTACACGCAGGCCCAGTGAATCGGCAAGCTGCGCACCGGCGACGATGCGCGCAAGCTCATCGCTGGCGCTCGCGCCGCTGGCCATGGCATACGCACCGGTATGAATCTCAATGACCGGTGCGCCCGCGGCAGCAGCGGCACGGATCTGGCGCTCATCGGGGTCAATAAACAGCGATACACGGATACCGGCCTCGGCAAGTTGCGCGACCGCCTGCGTGATGCGCGCTTGCTGCCCGGCGATTTCCAGCCCGCCTTCCGTCGTCAGCTCCTCGCGCCGCTCGGGCACCAGACAGCAATCGGCCGGTTGCAAGGCGCAGGCAAACGCCAGCATCTCGTCGGTCACGGCCATCTCAAGATTCACCCGTGTCTGGGCGCTTGCCTGCAAGCGCTCGACGTCATGGCGCCGGATATGCCGGGCATCCTCACGCAAGTGCACGGTAATTGAATCCGCGCCACTGCGCTCGGCAATCAGCGCAGCTGCAACCGGGTCCGGATAGCGTTCGCCGCGTGCCTGGCGCAGCGTCGCCACGTGATCAACATTAACGCCAAGATCGATTCCGACTGTGTTCATTCTTCTGCCTGCGTATTGTTTGTTGGGCTCCCCGCGCTGCGGCGCATATGCCGCAGCACACGCCGCGTTTGCAGCGGTTTGCCGTCCAGCTGCCAGTCTATCGCGCGCGCAAGGATATGCCGAGCCTGACTTTTGGTCTCGGCCAGCGACCAGTCTCGAGCTGCCATTGCCAGCAACAGCGAACCGCGGATTGTAGCCTCCTGTTCATGTACAGCAGCGCAGCGAATCGGTCCCTGATCGATGGCAAACGTGTATTCGCCATCTGCATCGATTTGCGCACCGGTTTGCGCATCGCGCGTCAGATTCAGACCGAATCCCAGTATGCGCAACAAATCCAGCTCGAACTCACGCAACGCGACCGCCGGCTGCGCAGCGCCGGCCAGTGCATCTATCGTTGTGCCGTACAGCGAGAACAGCTCCGGTTGGGGATCGTAACGATGCGTTAGCCGCAACATCAGCTCGTTGAGATAAAACCCCGATAACAGGTGTTCGCCGGCAAGCGCAGCTGAGTCGCCGGTACCGCGCTCAACATCAGTTAACGTCACGAGCTCACTTTTGCCTGCCCACGAAACCAGCAGCGGACTGAACGGTTGCAGCAGGCCGCGATGTCGGTTCTTGGGACGCTTGATACCGCGGGCAACGACCGAAAGTCGACCATGCTCCGGGGTCAAAATATCGACAATTTGACTCGAGTCACGGAAGTCGCGACGGTGCAGCACCCATGCAGGCTGCAGTTTGACGCGTTGATGTTTCACGCGAGCGTGACGACGATGCTAGTGATCGAAATCGAAACCAAGACGCTGCAGATCCTGCTCATTGTCCGCCCAGTTGTCCTTGACCTTGACCCACAGCTCAAGGTGCACGCGACGCCCGGTCAACGCATTCAGGTCGCGTCGAGCGGCGCTGCCCACCGCCTTAAGCGCCTGCCCGCCTTTGCCAACGACGATGCCTTTTTGTGAATCACGTTCCACAAAAATAATACAATGGATAACAAGCCGGTCATCCTCGTCAACGACGCGTTCGGTTTGCACGGTCAGTCCATAGGGCAATTCCTGATGCAATCGCAGCGTGAGCTTCTCGCGCACGATTTCGGCGTACCGGAACGTATCACTCCTGTCGGTGTGCATCGCATCCGGGAACATTGCCGGAGAGAGCGGCATCAGCGCCGCTACGGTTTCTCGCAACACGTCAGTCTGATCGCCGCGCAATGCGGAAATGGGCACAACGCTGTGAAAATCGCGCCGTGCGTGCACAGACTGCAGGAACGGCAACAGCGTCTTTTTGTCGCGCACAAGGTCGACTTTGTTAATCACAGCGATCACCGGTTGGCGGCACTCGGAAAGCCGCTGCAACACATTGTCATCTAGCGCCGTCCACTGACCTGCCTCTATCAACCACACGATAACATCGGCTTCGGCCAACGCGCTGATCGCAGCCCGGTTCATCACCCGGTTGATCGCCTTACGTTGCCCCACATGGATGCCAGGCGTATCGATAAACACGATCTGCGCGTCATCTGAAGTCTGCACCCCCAGGATGCGGTGCCGCGTGGTTTGCGGACGCGGGCTGACAATGCTGACCTTGTGGCCAACAAGATGATTGATCAGCGTCGACTTACCCACATTCGGTCTGCCTACAACAGCAACGAAGCCGCAGCGGTAGTCAGCACTATCGCGAAACTCACTCAAGTCAATGCTCCACTGATTTGCCGCAGTACGTCATAGGCTGCGCGCTGCTCGGCAATGCGCCGACTGCCACCCTGCGCCTCGGCGCTCGCCGCCGGTGCAACCGTGTGACAACGCACGGTAAACACACGCGCGTGATCGGGTCCTTGCGCGCTGACCAATGCATAGTTCGGCAGGTCATGACCACGCGCCTGCAGCCACTCCTGCAAGGCCGTCTTTGCATCCTTCTCGGCATCGGTCAGCGCAAGGGCGCTGAGCTGCGCATCAAAAACATGCAAGATCACACGCTCAGCGCTCGCATAGCCCGCGTGCAGGAAAATGGCACCAAACAACGCCTCCAGCGCATCTGACAGTATTGAGTCACGACGCAAACCTCCAGACTTGAGCTCGCCGCTGCCCAGTTGCAACAGATCACCCAACTGCAATTGGCGCGCAACATCAGCAAGCGCACGATCCTTGACGAGACTGGCACGCAGTCGGCTGAGTACGCCTTCGTCGGCGTCTGCGAACTTGCGGTACAGGGCAGCTGAGATCACCGTGTCGAGCACGGCATCGCCGAGGAACTCGAGACGCTCATTGCTGGGGCCGGCAGCGCTGCGATGGCGAAAAGCGTGTCGCAGCAACGCGTCATTGTCTAACTCATAATCCAGCGCGCTGAACAGGCGTTGGGTTGCCAGCCGCATACGCTCATTCAAAGGATAATGGTCGTCTTGTGCTTGAAGTCGACGACGAAAGACACGTTGGCGATGAACGGCACGCGATTCTCGTAATCGATCTCTACGTCATACCCGCCATCGACCTTCGAGATGACCACATCCTTAGCCGTTACAACGCGCACGCTGTTCACGTCGAAACGTTTGTACATCGCGTTGTAGATATCCCGCTTGCGAGCCTCTGAGCCCGTAAATTCCTCTTCGACGCTCTCAAAAGCACCAGCGATCTTGCGATCTTCAAGATAGACAGGCAACAAACGAATACCGCCATAAACAAACAGCCCGACGAAGCAGACGAGGATAATCAGCCCCAGCGTGGTCATGCCCGACTGCCTGGAAATTGACCCTTGGCTTCGCTGTAAATATCTGTTTTTCATCATAATATTCCCCTCGGCTCAGTGCCAATTGACCGCTATTGTATCTTATCGCCAATGCGTGACCAGCGTGGCATGTCCCATAATTTCCAACTCAGCCAAATGCGCGTTGCACGCCCCACCAGATTCTCTTCCGGCACACAGCCCACTTCACTAAATCGGCTGTCTTTGCTGCGATCGCGATTATCCCCCATCATGAAGAAGCAGCCTTCTTCGACGACATACTCGAACGGCCGGGTGAAACTGCTTTGCACCAGGATCGTGTGCCCGTCATCATCGAAGGTTTCGCGATATAGCGCACCATCGTTGTTGTCGTTCGTAAAACGCCCGGCCGGCGTCAACACTGTACGCTCGCCATTGACCGTGAGCACGTGGTTCTGATAGCTGATGACGTCCCCGGGCACACCGATTACCCGCTTGATGAAATTAATATTCGGGCTACCTGGTTTGCGAAACACTGCGACGTCGCCGCGCTGCGGCGTGCCGGTGTCGAAAATCTTGCTGTTGACCACGGGCAATCGAAGACCATAGGAATATTTCGACACGACAACGAAGTCGCCAATCAATAGCGTCGGCAACATAGACTCAGACGGAATCCGATACGGCTCGAAGACAAACGATCGCAGCACCAGAATGACGAATAACAACGGAAAAAATGATTGCGAGACGTCAACCAGCACTGGCAACTGTTCACTCCCTTCAATACCTGGCACGCGGCGCTTGCGAAAATAGAATTTCTCGGCGGCGACGACGAGACCCGTGCCTACCGTTAGCAGGACGAAGACCAGCGGTAAATTGACCCATTGGGGAAACATTCGACTAACCTTTCTTCCGTCGTTAACTATCGACTTTCAATACCGCAAGAAACGCTTCTTGGGGAATTTCGACCGAACCGACCTGTTTCATCCGGCGCTTGCCGGCTTTTTGTTTTTCCAGCAGTTTGCGCTTACGCGACACGTCGCCGCCGTAGCATTTCGCCGTTACGTTCTTGCGCAGCGCCTTGACGGTACTACGCGAAATCACCTGATTACCAATAGCCGCTTGAATCGCCACATCGAACATTTGGCGCGGTATCAGCTCGCGCATCTTGTCGACGAGATCACGACCGCGCGCCTGCGCGCGATCGCGGTGCACGATGATCGACAGCGCATCGACCTTGTCACGATTGATCAGCACGTCTAGTCGAACGAGGTTCGCTTCTTGATAACGCGCGAACTGGTAGTCAAAAGAGGCAAAGCCGCGACTGACTGACTTCAAGCGATCGAAGAAGTCCAACACCACCTCGGCCATCGGCATGTCGTAGTCAATCGAAACCTGACCACCGAGATACTGCATGCGCGTCTGTACACCGCGCTTTTCGATACACAGTTTGATGACGTTGCCGACATGCGCCTCGGGCACCAGAATTGCGGCATTAATAATCGGTTCGCGCAGCTGCGCGATGGTGCCTTGCTCGGGCAAGTTCGCCGGATTGTCGACGTAGACCACCTCACCGTTCGTGGTTTCCACTTCATAGACAACAGTCGGTGCTGTCGTAATCAGATCCAACTCATACTCGCGCTCGAGCCGCTCCTGGATAATCTCCATGTGCAACATGCCCAGGAAGCCGCAGCGAAACCCGAAACCCAGCGCGGCCGAGGACTCCGGCTCAAAATGCAGCGCAGCGTCATTCAGTCGCAGTTTTTGCAGCGCCTCACGGAACGTCTCGTAGTCATCAGAACTGATCGGGAACACGCCGGCAAACACCTTGGGTTGCATCATCTTGAAGCCGGCCAATGGCTCCGCGCACGGTTTGTTATCCAGTGTCAGCGTATCACCAACCGGCGCACCTTCAATTTCTTTGATGCCGGTGATAACGAAGCCAACCTCGCCGGTCTTCAGACACGTATCGTCAGTCATCTTCGGCGTGAAGCGCCCCAGCCGATCAACGGTGTGCGCATTGCCGGTCGACATCACGCGCGCCTTGTCGCCTTTGCGCAGCTCACCATTGACGATGCGCACCAGCGACACAACACCCACATAGTTATCAAACCAGCTGTCGATAATCAGTGCCTGCAAACGGCCGTCGCCATCGCCTTGTGGTGCCGGCACGTCGGCAACAATACGCTCAAGCAAATCTTCAATACCAACACCGGTTTTCGCACTGACACACGTCGCGTCCGTTGCGTCGATACCGATGATTTCTTCAATTTCCTGGCGCACGCGATCCGGTTCGGCGGCAGGCAGATCGATTTTGTTCAGCACCGGCACCACCTCGAGCCCCTGGTCGATCGCCGTGTAACAATTAGCGACACTCTGCGCTTCAACGCCTTGTGCTGCATCAACCACCAGCAACGCGCCCTCGCACGCGGCGAGCGAGCGCGATACCTCATACGAGAAATCGACATGCCCCGGTGTATCAATGAAGTTGAGCTGGTAGCGCTCGCCGTCTTTGGCATCGTAGTGTAGCGTCACGCTCTGCGCTTTGATCGTAATGCCGCGTTCGCGCTCGATATCCATCGAATCGAGAACCTGCGCTTCCATTTCGCGTTGCTGCAGGCCACCACACAACTGGATAAAGCGATCAGCCAGCGTGGATTTGCCGTGATCAATATGAGCGATGATCGAGAAATTGCGGATGTTTTTCATGCAGCCAAAGCGCTCGGAAAACTAATCAGCAATTATAGCGGGAGAACCGGCAACAATCGCGTTTAATGTCTCAGGACTGCAACCATTGCTGTACGGCTTGCGGGTTCAGAAATGCCTCGCAGAGCACATCTACGCCTGCGCACAAAACCGGCACCCGGATGTCGAAGGTCTGACGCAACTGGGCATCGCTATCGATATTGACCTCTTGCAATGCCGCCTGGCCGCGAATCATCGGCAGTAACGCCTCGAGCATGTTCTCGCATAAATGGCAGCCCGGCCGCGTGTATAGCGTCAGCTCCTTCATGATGTCACACCGCCCACCACACGCCATTGCGCGCGCCGCCCGGCCAGCAAGCGACGCGCCGATACGAGTCCACAGACCATGCCGATCACAGCACCTGACAGCGCTGCGGCATCCGCATTTGGCACCACTGTTTCGCTGACTAACGCGCCAACGATGAAGCCAGCCAACGGCAAGCCATAACCTGCCGCAGCGGCGTGCAACAATGCCCGCGGATGGCGCGGCGCCAACGCGGCGCCAACTTGCGGCAGCGACTGCGCGTCTTCCCAGACAATGGTATTGGTCGCAGTGCGCTGACGCAGCAGCGCAGCGCCACAACCGGTGCCTCGTTCGCAGGCATCACATTGCGTAGCCGCGCGTGTAACGTGCACATCGTGCCCGCGAACTGCAGTAACCACCGCCTGCAACGCATCTGAATCCAAAATGCTAGTCCGGTTCGCCGCGTACGGGTTGCTGGCGGGCGGAAATCTGCTTGGCAGCATGCTCAGCAAGCATTTTCAATGTTTCGACCGGAACCTCACCGACAACCGTCAGCAATTGCTCGCCGATGCGAACCTGATAGCTCGAAGCCGCACCCATGCGCGAGACTTTCGACCCGACATCATCCTCGCCAGCAGGCTGCGTTGTGATGAATACCGATACCGTTGCAATGCCATCGGAGAAGACCAGTTTCTGTGCACTGCGCCCATTAATCGTCACTCGCTGTGATTGGGTCGTGTGCAAACGAAAACCGCGCGATGACTCGGGCGGCCAGCTTTCAACATTTGCCGAGTCGCGTTGATTAGCCAATTGCAGCTGCGCCGATCGCGGATCGTCGCCGGAATCGGGCGCTGCGCGAATCACACGAAACTCACTGCTGTCGATATCACTCGTGAACGCCGATGCTGGCAAATCCACACCAATCGTGACCTCAACAAATCGCGTTTCCTCAACGATATTACGCCGATTCACTAACTGCATTCGCAACGGTAATAATGTCTCGTCATCAACCCACAGTCGGTGACCAAAGCGAAACGCATCACGCGGTCTGATAAAGAACTTGCGTGCAACGCGGCCAGCAATACGCTCTGTGCCTTGCGCCTCCAGATCGTAGAACTTGCCCAACTCATCAACGACGACCGGCAGGCTCGCAAACGCATTCGATGACGCCAGACTGATGTCGACCAACTTCACCTTGCGCTTTGGCAGCAGGCAAATGAGTTCGTCACCATTGCGCAGGATTTCACTGCCCTCACCATCCATCGACACCAGTTTTTCACGCACGACGCCGTCGGCGGCACTATGCGCAACATGCATCGTGACAATCTCGCCATCAGCCGCGCGAATCAGCGTGCCCTCGTAACTTGCCTGCTCTAATGCCTCAGCGATACTGGCCAACAGTTCATTCGCCGATGACTGGGCGACTGCCGCCGCCGAAACGAGCCAAAGCAGCGCTGTCAGTGGCACGCGCACTACGTCGTTCACTGATCGTCGACCTGTGGATTGCTGGCAGGAATAACCTTGACCGGATCACCGGGCGACACCGTATCCGACAACATACGCGCGCGACCGCTACCGGGCGTTAACGACGGAAGCCCCGCGCTATGGCGCAAAAAGTAAGCGGCCAGTTCCGGATCGGCACTAACCAGACCCGCATCCGTCACTGTTCGCGGCACGGTGTACTCAACCGGCTCGGCTGTCTGCACCGTAGCTTGCGGCGCTTGCACGGCCGTCTGCGTCGCGGTCAGCTGATCAACCCCATCGGGCTGCGTCCCCTGCGGTAACAAATTGAGCGCGAGTACAGCGACCGCAGCGGCGATCGCGCCACCGCCCAACATTTTCAACCAGCGATTTGGCTCAGCGTCATTCGCGGTCGTACGATCTTCGACCACAGGGGTCGGATCACCATCGATGGCACCCATGATCTGCGCACGCAAATCACGGCTCGCCGACAACGCCGCGTATTCGCCACGCATCAGTCGACCAACCGCCCACATTTTTTCGGCTTGCGCACGAAGCTGCGGATCTGCCGCCAAACGACGCACGAGCAGTTGCGCCTCTTCGCGCGGAAGCTCATCGTCGATGAACGCGGATAGTTGTTCTTTGATTTGATCGTTCATAACATCGCCTGTGTCGTTGCCCCCCTATTCGGTGGACAATGCCTCGATACCTTTGGTGATAGCCTCGCGCGCCCGAAATATGCGAGATCGCACGGTTCCCACAGGACACTCCATCGCCTGTGCAATTTCTTCATAGCTCATGCCGTCAATCTCGCGCAGGATAATCGCGGTGCGCAGGTCTTCGGGCAAATCGCTGATCGAGGCGTTGATACGCGCCTGCATCTCATCCTTCAGCGCCAATGCTTCGGGCGTATCGCCCGTCTTCAATCGCGCGTGCATTTCGTACTGGTCCGGATTCTGCAAATCAAGATCGTAGTCCATGGGTCGCCGCTTGGCAGCCACCAGATAATTCTTTGCCGTGTTCACTGCAATTCGGTACAGCCACGTATAGAACGCACTGTCTCCGCGAAACCTTGGCAGCGCGCGGTAAGCCTTGATGAATGCTTCCTGGGAAACATCCTGAGCCTCGTCCTTGTCGCGGACGTAACGCGACACCAGATTGACGATCTTGTGCTGGTATTTGAGCACCAACAGGTCGAAAGCACCTTTGTCACCTTTTTGCACGCGCTTGACCAAAAGCGCATCGTTCGTTGTCGAGCCCATACGGGCGAACCCCTTTATTTATTCTACGGCCCGTCCGCGGTCACACCAATAGACCGGCTGCGATTCCGAAAGTTCGGCAAAATAGCAAAAAATCGCAGCAATCCTGGCCACTGCCAGCGTGCAGCCGCGAACCCGTCGCGTACCGACATGCTACACCATGCATCACGGCCGGTTAGTGGTGTTTGCACCAGCGCCTGAGCACCTGAAAGTGGCGCCAGGCAGCGCGGTTGCGACGCGCTGCGAGCACCGCGTGCCAGGTGTGCGTAGACGTGCGAATCTGCAGATAGCACCAGCGGCCGGCAAAGACACTGGCCGGCCGTAGATCGGCGGCGACAAAAGCAGCGGGCTCGAGCAGGTACAGCGCACCATCGCTGCCGATCGCCAATTGCGCCGGCACCCGCCAAGCCCATACCCGAGCCACAGCCATTGCTGCGCCGAGCTGCACGCAGATCGCAGCACTGGCAAACAGCAGCGGATCACTGACACGAACCAGTAACAGCGCACAGCCAATAGCCGCCAGCGCCACCCACGCTAAGGCATAACTACGTGTGAACGGTTCGGGTGTCAGTCTGATGAAGGACGGTGTGAACGATTGCCGCAATGTCCGGATCTCCGGGCACGATACCTCGTACAAGAAAGCCGAATATCTCAGGGTCTTGCATGTCCAGCAATCGCAAAAAAGCTGCTTTCTGGTCAGCATCGATTGCATCAAAGTGCTGATTCAGAAACCCCAGCAATAACTGGTCGAGCTCGCGCATGCCGCGGCGGCATCGCCACGTCAGCGCGCGAATGTTGGGATCGCTGTGCATGGCGTATTGTCAGTGACGGCGCTCTGCCATCATTTTCTTGGTTTCAGCGATTGCCTTGGCCGGGTTCAGGCCTTTAGGACAAGTCTGCGTGCAATTCATGATGGTGTGGCAACGATAGAGTCGGAACGGATCTTCCAGATGATCCAGTCGCTCGCCAGTCGCATCATCGCGGCTATCCACGAGCCAGCGATACGAAGCCAACAGCGCCGCCGGCCCCAGGTAACGATCGGAATTCCACCAGTAGCTCGGGCAACTGGTCGAGCAGCAGGCGCACAAGATGCATGCGGAAGGCTCGTTAATCAGTTCCTGATCGTCTTTAGTCTGCAATCGTTCCTGGTCAGGCGGCGGCGGCGTTTTGGATTGCAGCCACGGCTTGATCGATGCGTACTGGGCGTAGAAGTTGGTGAGATCCGGCACCAGATCCTTGATGACCGGCATATGCGGCAGCGGGTAGATGCGCACCTCATTACCAATGTCTGCGCTGGACTTAATACAGGCCAGCGTGTTACCGCCGTCAATATTCATGGCACACGAGCCGCAAATACCCTCGCGGCAAGAACGTCGAAATGTCAGCGTCGGATCAATTTCGTTTTTGATCTTGATCAGCGCATCCAACACCATCGGACCGCAGGTGTCGGTATCGACATCGTAGGTGTCCATGCGCGGTGCGGTGTCGTTGTCGGGGTCGTATCGATAAATCACATAGCGACGCGTATTGGTCGCCTCGGCCGGGGCCGGGTAGTGTTTGCCTTTTACGGGCCGCGAATTTTTCGGTAGCCGGAATTCCGCCACAGTGTGCTCCTCAGATCATCTCGTCACGGACACCATTTGCGCCCGCTCACCCTTCTTCAGTCCTTGCGCTAGTAAACGCGCGCTTTCGGCGGTATCGCCTCTACCTCATCGGTCAATGTTTCGCTATGCACCGGCCGATAATCGATGCAAGTCTCGCCGGTCTCGGCGACCCACGCCAACGTGTGCTTCATCCATTGCTCGTCATCACGATCCGGATAGTCTTCGCGCGCCTGCGCACCACGACTCTCGTGCCGGTTCGCCGCAGAACGAATGGTCGCCTGCGCGTTGGCCATCAGATTCTCCAGCTCCATCGCCTCGATCAGATCCGTGTTCCAGATCAGCGAGCGATCACTGACACGGATATCCGCCATGCTGGCTTGCGTGGCAGAAAGCTTCGTGATGCCCTCCTGCAGCAAATCCTCGGTGCGGAATACTGCAGCGTGCTGTTGCATGATTTTCTGCATCTCAAGGCGCAGATCGGCCGTATTGCGTGAACCATCCGCATGTCGCAAACGATGCAGGCGATCCGTGCTGTTCTGGCCCGCATCCGCTGGCAGCTCCGGCTGCGCAGCGCCCGGCTTCATCGTCTCGGCACAATGCATCGCTGCACCGCGCCCGAATACCACGAGATCAAGAAGCGAATTGGAACCCAGACGATTTGCGCCGTGCACCGAGACACAGCCTGCCTCACCAATCGCCATCAAACCTGGCACAACGCTGTCCGGATCGCCATCGCGCAGCGTCACGACTTGGCCGCGATAGTCGGTCGGAATGCCGCCCATGTTGTAGTGCACGGTCGGCAGCACCGGGATAGGCGCCTTGTTGACATCGACGCCGGCAAAAATTTTCGCAGTCTCGGCAATGCCGGGCAGGCGTTCTTCAATGACTTCGGGACCCAGGTGCTCCAGATGCAAGAAAATGTGGTCGTTCTCCGGACCGACGCCGCGGCCCTCCTGAATCTCGATCGTCATCGAACGGCTCACGACATCACGCGAAGCCAGATCTTTCGCATTCGGCGCGTAGCGCTCCATGAAGCGCTCACCATCGGAGTTGGTCAGATAGCCGCCTTCGCCGCGCGAGCCTTCCGTGATCAGACAGCCTGCGCCATAAATGCCGGTCGGGTGGAACTGCACAAATTCCATGTCCTGCAATGGCAAACCGGCGCGTGCGACCATGCCACCACCGTCACCGGTGCAGGTATGCGCCGAGGTGCACGAGAAGTACGCACGGCCATAGCCACCGGTGGCCAAAATAACCTTGCTAGCGCGGAAGCGATGCAACGTGCCATCAGCCATATTCAACGCAACGATGCCGCGGCACTCGCCATCGACCATGATTAGGTCGATCGCAAAAAACTCGATGAAAAACTCGGCATCGTGCTTCAACGACTGCTGGTAAAGCGTGTGCAGCATCGCATGGCCGGTGCGGTCAGCAGCCGCACAGGTGCGCTGCGCCGTGCCCTCGCCGAAATGTGTGGTCATACCGCCGAATGGGCGCTGGTAGATTTTGCCTGCCTCAGTGCGCGAGAACGGCACGCCGTAGTGCTCAAGTTCAATAACTGCTTTCGGCGCTTCCTTGCACATGTATTCAATCGCGTCCTGATCGCCGAGCCAATCGGCCCCCTTGACGGTGTCGTACATGTGCCAACGCCAATCGTCCTCACCCATATTGCCGAGTGCCGCGCTGATGCCGCCCTGCGCTGCCACCGTATGACTGCGGGTCGGAAACACCTTCGTCACGCAGGCCGTTGCGAAGCCGGCCTCGGCAAGGCCAAACGTTGCGCGCAGACCGGCGCCACCGGCACCGACGACGACGACGTCGTAGGTATGATCAATAAACTCGTAATCAGCAGTCATTCAGACGGCCCCCAGCGAAACACGTAAAATCGAAAACACCGCTGCAACAGCTAAGGCGGCGTAGATAAACTTCAGAATGATCAACGTGGCGACTTTCTTGAAGCCGTGCACATAATCCTCAACAACAACCTGTGTGCCGAGTTTGGAGTGATAGAGCAACGTGCCTACCAACAACAACAGCAACACGGCATTCAGCGGCGCCGCCATCCAGCTGCGCACGGTGAAGTAACCAAAATCGGGCATCGTCAGCATCGAAAACGCAAACCACAGCGTCAGCGGGATCATGGCCACCGCGCTGACGCGCTGGCTCCACCAATGATCCGTGCCATCTTTCGCTGAACCGAGCCCCAGCACCTTACCCAACGGAGATTTCAAAGACATCGACAAACCCTCCGTTACAGGTAGAACGCAGCCAGCGAGGCAAGCGTGGCCACACTGCTGACAACAACGACCGTCCAGCCCGAAGCGCGTGCCTGCTCGATCTCGAATCCGCGCCCGGCGTCCCAAAACAAGTGTCGCACGCCGTTACACAAATGATAGAAGAACGCGAATATCCATCCAGCTACCAGCACGCGACCGACAATGCTGCCCGCGAAGGCTGTCACCGCCGAGTACGACTCAGGCCCGCCGGCAGCGCCGATGAGCCATGCGACGAGCAGCAGTGTTCCAACTGTCAGCGCAACGCCGGTCATGCGGTGCAAAATAGATAGCGTTGATGTGATGCGAAACTTGTACGCCGACAAATGTGGCGACAGCGGTCTTGATCGTGTGTTCATTCGTGTTGTGTTCTTGCTTTAAAAATCGATGCAACGGCCGTTTTTTTCCCAGTCGCCAAACCGGGTTGGCTCTGGCCCCTCACGTCCGCCGATTTCTCGTGGCGACGAAGGTTGCGCACGCTGCGAAGAAGCCGAAGTGGCATCCGTCGAGGTGGCAGGTGTATCAGTCGATGCGGTTTCCCGCGAGGCCGGATACACTACCGGCGCGGGTGATTGCTTGTCAGACATCGCGTTTGCCCTTCAGCTCAATGTTGCTATGCCGCAATTATGCCAGACTCACGTACCTACCGCAGTACCCAACGCACGCTTTTGGGTGGACGGAACAGGTACAAATCCTTTACAAATCGACGACAGATGCCGGTCAGACAGGCGAGACCGGTTTTTCGTCACTCCCACGAGAACAAGCATGGCTGATACGACCTCCCCTGACTGGCTAACCCCGATCCGTTTTCAAGGCGATGATCGGATCTCGTTCCTGCAAGGTCAGCTGACGCAGGATATCGGCCGGTTGGGCAGGGACTGCCCGGCGCTGCTGGCTGCCTCTTGCGATCCGAAAGGACGGGTACTGGCCGTCCTGACCCTGATTTATCAGCCGGATTCACTGATCGTTGCGCTGCGCCGCGAACTTGCCGAGCAATGGCTAACCGGCGTCTTGCGTTACAAACTGCGCAGCAAGGTTGACGCACTCGTTGCCGACGATGTGCGCGTCGTGGCGGTCGATGACGCCGGGATACCGCACGCGCTGGCTCAATGGCGTTTTGGCAGCGCGCATGAGGCGCTGGTCAGTGTCGGGCAGGCATCGTACGACGCTGCCGCGCAATCGCGCACCCAGAGGCTGCAAAACGGCGTGTTCGATATCGCCGCGCACGCAGTTGGCGGGTTCACACCACACATGCTCAGTCTGGATCAGGTCGACGCCTTAAGCTTTAGCAAAGGCTGCTATACCGGCCAGGAAGTGGTTGCGCGTACCGAGCATCTGGGCAGTGTGAAACGGCGCGCCCGACTGTTCCGTGCAACCACACCCATCAGCGATGCCGCGGAACAAGTCGCAATGATTGGGGACCGCAAGACGGGCCGTCTGGTTGCCGGCGCAGGCGATTACGCCGCTATCGTGGTTGCCGACAAGGACGCCAATGCTACGCACACGCTGGCCGACGGCAATACGCTGCAGCCAGCAAAACCGGGTAGCTAACAGGCGAATCGCCCAGCGCACCGCCGATCACAACGAGTCATAACAAACGGCGATCAGAACAACTAACGGCCTTCAACGTGCAGTGCGTCAAACGGCCGTTAGCCGTCTCAATCGCGGCCTCGCACGGTGACACACTCAGGGTACAAACTTGAACGTTGCCATCACCGATGACGCACCGCCAAAGTCGACAGCAACATATTCCCATGACAAGCCCATCCGGAATGCATCGGTGAAGCGAAACTCGACACCTGCTTCAAGGAACAGATCGGTGCCCTGCTGGCGCGTCTGCTCTTCCGGACCCGGATTGAACAGGAAAGACTCTCGGGCTCTTAGATCCCAAAACGCCAGTCCAGCTTTGGTAACAATCCCCAGTCTCGATTCGCTGGACCAGCTGTAACCGAGACCGGTACGAATCGCGGACAGTGAAATCTGATCGCCAAGACCTAGATTGAACGACGCGTAGCCGCGCTCTCCGATTTCGACAAAAAGATCGTTGGCAAACTCGTAGCCAACCAGAATTTCACCGGCAAGCAGCGAACTGCTGCTATCGAATTCAACCGGATCATCGGAGGCAAACAACGGGCCATCGTAGTCAACGTCGGCACCACCAATCCCGACCGCGACGAACAGCCCCTCTTCGGCGTTGGCAGTTTGTAATGACGCAACGATTGCTAACGCTGCACAACAGACAAAACCTCTGATCATCACCTAACCCTCCGTACGTGACATTGCCACTGATCCGTTCGCGGCTATCGCCATGACCAGAACCATACCAAAATTCGCGGCGACGTTATGGTTCAGCCTGCAGCAGACTGTTGATCTGCTCGACCATCGTATCAATGGTCGATGTGCCATAACCAATATGCTGGTAGGCAATACGACCATCCTTGCCGATCAGTATGGTGTGCGGAATACCATCGACACCAAACCTGCGACCGGTCTTACCCTTGCGATCGCGCAAGTAGATCACGCTGGAGTCGTCCAGTTGGGCGACCAAACGCTCAAACTTGCTCCTGGATTCCTGATAGTTGATGGCATAAACCTGCAGAAAATCGCTGCCGATCTGTTGTTGAACCTGCACCAGCACTGGCAGCTCGCGCAGGCACGGCGCACACCATGTCGCCCAAAACGACACGATCCGAACCGTACCCGGGCTGTCCGACAGTTTCACCACCACACCGTCAAGCTTACCCAACTCGTCGTGCGGGATATCGCCAACGTCAGTGGCCATGACAGACGCGCATAAGGCGACGCTCAGGACCAGTGCGCGCAGTGCCGTCAACAGCATGATGTGCTCCTTTCGTTAACTCTCCGGTCGCATATGCGGAAACAGCAACACGTCACGAATGGTCGCACTATCGGTCAGCAGCATCACGAGGCGGTCGATCCCGACGCCAAGACCTGCCGTCGGTGGCAACCCGTATTCCAACGCGCGGATATAGTCGGCATCGAAATGCATCGCTTCATCATCGCCTGCGCCACGGTTATCCACCTGCGCGGCGAAGCGTTGCGCCTGATCTTCGGGGTCATTCAATTCCGAGAACCCGTTCGCGATCTCGCGACCGCCGATAAACAGCTCAAAACGATCGGTGACAAACGGATCCTCATCATTGGCGCGCGACAACGGTGACACCTCTGCCGGATAGGCCAGCATGAATGTCGGTTCCAGCAAATGTGGCTCAACCACTTTTTCGAAGATTTCTATTTGTAGCTTGCCAGCGCCATAGTTTGGGTGCACCGAGATACCGAGACCCTGCGCGACTTGTGTCAGATGCGCGACATCGCGAAGCTTGTCAGCATCCAGTTCCGGCACCGCATCCAGAATGCTGTCGGCGATGGTGCGGCGCGCGAACGGCTTGCCCAACTCGTAGGTGTGCTCTTGCCACGTCACCTGCGTGCTGCCGTGCACCGCCTCGGCAAGCCCACGCATTAACGTTTCAAGCAGCTCGATCAAATCCTCAAAATCTGCATAGGCTTGATACAACTCGAGCATCGTAAATTCCGGATTGTGTTGCGTTGACAAACCTTCGTTGCGGAAATTGCGGTTGATCTCGTAAACACGCTCGAAACCACCCACGACCAAACGCTTCAAGTTCAGCTCTGGCGCAATACGCAGGAACAACGGCATATCGAGCGCGTTGTGGTGCGTTGCGAATGGCCGCGCGATTGCGCCGCCCGGCGTCGCCTGCATCATCGGCGTTTCGACTTCCATAAAATCGCGCGACTCCAGAAACGCGCGAATGAACGACACGACTCGCGTGCGTGTGCGAAACACATCGCGACTCTTTTCGTTGATGATCAGGTCAACGTAGCGCTGCCGATAGCGCGTCTCCTGGTCACTGAGCCCGGCCCATTTTTCTGGTAGCGGTCGCAGTGACTTGGTCAACAGCCGGATCTCGTCGACGTTAACGGTCAGCTCGCCCTTGTTGGTGCGAAACAGCGTGCCACTCGCGCCGACGATATCGCCGATGTCCCATTTCTTGAAACCGGCATAGATACCCTCGGGCAACGCATCACGTTGCACGTACACCTGCATCTGCCCGCTGCGATCCTGCAGGTGCGCAAAACTTGCTTTGCCCATAACGCGCTTGGTCATCAATCGACCGGCGATACTGACGCGCACCGGCGTCGCCTCCAGAGCTGCCTTGTCGACGTCGGCATAGCGTGCCGCGAGCGTTGCGGCAAGTGAGTCGCGACGAAAGTCATTCGGATAGGCGATACCCGCGTCACGCAGCACCGAGAGTTTCTTGCGCCGCTCGGCAATGAGCTTGTTGTCGTCGCTGTGCGCTTGCGCCGGATTGTCGGGCGTTGAGTTGTCTGACATGGAATTAGAGTCCCTGCTTTAGGCTAGCTTCAATGAATGGATCCAACGCACCGTCGAGTACGGCCTGGGTGTTGCCGGTTTCGACACTGGTGCGCAAATCTTTGATGCGTGACTGATCGAGCACGTAAGAGCGAATCTGACTGCCCCAGCCGACATCGGCCTTGCTGTCCTCGGTCTCCTGCGCCTCGCCGCGGCGTTTTTGCATTTCAAGTTCGAACAGCTTCGATTGCAGCTGTTTCATTGCCGTGGCCTTATTCTTGTGTTGCGAGCGGTCGTTCTGACATTGCACAACGGTATTCGTCGGCACGTGCGTGATACGCACGGCCGATTCAGTTCGGTTGACATGCTGCCCGCCGGCGCCGCTGGCACGGTATACATCGATACGCAAATCCGATGGATCAATATCAATTTCGATACTGTCATCGATTTCGGGTGACACGAACACCGAGGCGAAAGACGTGTGCCGGCGATTGCCTGAGTCGAACGGTGACTTGCGCACGAGGCGATGTACGCCTGTCTCAGTGCGTAGCCAGCCAAACGCATATTCGCCGTCTACGCGAATCGTTGCACTCTTGATCCCGGCCACTTCGCCGTCAGAGCACTCCACCAACTCGGCCTTGAAGCCATGCTGTTCGGCCCAGCGCAAATACATACGCAGCAGCATGTTGGCCCAGTCCTGTGCCTCGGTACCGCCTGCACCCGATTGGATATCAACAAAAGCCGCCGCGTTGTCCTGCTCACCGGAAAACATGCGGCGAAACTCCAGCGCTGCAACTTCGCGTTCTACCCCGGCAACGTCCGTTTCAATCTCGGCGACTGTCGCCGCATCGTCTTCGGCAACAGCCATCTCGAGCAGCTCGCCGGCGTCCGTCAGTCGCTGGGTGATGCTGTCCAGACCATCGACGATAGACTCAAGCGTCGCGCGCTCCTGGCCTAACGCTTGCGCGCGCTCTGGCTCGTTCCACACATCCGGAGACTCAAGCTCGCGCCGAACCTCGTCCAGTCGATCACGCTTTTCAGCGTAGTCAAAGATACCCCCGGAGGGATTCCGAGCGCTCGCCAAGCTCGCTGATGCTGCTTTGAATGTGGTTGGTTTCCATAGCTTCGGATCACCGGTTTACAAAGCGCGTAATGATAACACGCTCACTGCGTCGCAAAACGCCACTGCACGACCATCAATTGCACTGATTGCCGGCCTCGCCATTCGTTGATATCGAGACGGTAAACCACTTCCAGCAACTCGCCTGCCACGGGTACACGTGGCTCAATCTGGTTGAATGCGATAGCGTCGATGGGTTGCGTTGATGTCGTCAGCGACAACTTGAGATGCTGGTCGCCGACCACCCGCGCACTGTCGACACAGAAGAGCCCGGCAAATACCGGCTCTTCGAAACGTTGCCCCCATGGGCCTTGCGCGCGCAACCGTTCTGCAAACAGCAGACTCAAACGCGCCGCATCCAGCTCGCCGTCAATATCAAGGCTCGGCGTCAACGCCGACGGCGCGCACATTGTCCTGACGGCAGCCTCGACCGCATCGGTAAAAGACGCCAACGCAGCTTCGGGCAGCGACAGCCCAGCGGCCATCGCATGACCGCCAAAGCGTGTGATCATGTCCGGATGGCGTCGATTAACCTCCGCCAAAACGTCACGCAAATGCACGCCGGGAATACTCCGACCGGAGCCCTTGAGCACCAAGGCATCCGGTTGCTCACGGGCGAATGCGAACACGGGGCGATGAATGCGCTCCTTGATTCGCGACGCCACTAACCCCACCACCCCCTGGTGCCAATCCGGCTCGTACAGGCACACACAAAGCCGATCGTCGTTCAGCGATTGCTCGTCGAGCGCATCCAGCAACACCAGCGCTTGTCGCTGCATGTCATCCTCGACACTGCGCCGCTCGCGATTGATGGCATCGAGCGCTGTTGCCAGCTCCCTCGCTTCGACCGGATCGTCGGTCGTCAGGCAACGAATTCCGATCGACATATCTTCCATGCGACCCGCAGCGTTAAGCCGTGGGCCCACGGCAAAGCCAAGATCGGCGGCAACAATGCGGCGCCGGTCCCGACCACCAACCTCCAGCAACGCGGCAATGCCGGGCACGCACCGACCTGCGCGGATTCGCTGCAGACCCGCCTCGACGAGAATGCGGTTGTTGTGATCCAACGCAACAACGTCCGCGACGGTACCGAGCGCGACCAAATCCAGCAGCGAAGCTGGCAGGCGCGCCAGTGCTGCCTGTTCTTGTGACGCTTGCCTTGCCAACGCGGCCAATACAGCGAACGCGACACCGACGCCGGCCAGATGCTTGCTCGGATACGGGTCATCAGGCGCGTTGGGATTGACGATGACGTTCGCAGCCGGCAGCGTTTGTGGTGCCAGATGGTGATCGGTGATGATGACGTCGACGCCGGCCGCCCGTGCTCGCGCCACACCAGCAACGCTCGAAATACCGTTGTCCACGGTGACGATCAATGCCGGGGATTGTTGCAAGGCCACGTCGACGATTTCAGGCGACAGACCGTATCCGAACTCGAACCGGTTCGGCACAATAAAACCGACGTCAGCAAACCCCAGCGCCGCAAGACCGCGCAGCAACAACGCGGTGCTGGTTGCACCATCCGCATCGAAATCGCCAACGATGATGATGCGCGCATCGCGATGCCGGTTGAATAACGCGACCGCCTCTTGCAGACCGTTGAGCTGACTGAGCGGGGCAAGCGCTGCCAGCGACAGGTCCCGCTCGCGTTCGTCGCAAACGCCACGTGCAGCAAGCACTTTGGCAACAATCGGATCAGACTCCTGCAATGCATGCGTAGGCACCGGCCGTACGTGTAATTCCCGCCAGCTCATGCGCGCAACCGATTCGTCAGGCGTTGCAACAGCGATGGCCGCGCCAGCGTTAAGGTGTCTCCGTCCGCGTCAATGACCACAGCCGCAATGTCACCGCCGGCAAGTGCCGCAAGCGCACGCGGCAGTGTCTCGCCGACATGACCGCCCAGAGCGACACCGGCCACCGCGGGCTGCGCACTGTCTTCCATACGCACCTGGTCGTGCGCGCCATGCGCACGCCAGCAACCCCGCCATAGCGCATCGCTGCCGACCAGTTCAGGCATGGCAAGCGTTTGTAACGAGCCAGGCAACGACGCTGTGCCAAACCACCACAAACCGTTGACGGCGGTCAGGCCGCTCGCTTGCCGCTGCGCATTACGCGAGTGTGCATGAAACAACATCTGGATCTCAGTACTGATGCGACGCCACAACGCAGCATCTGCCCCGTCGGTCGGAAAGTCGCGCAATGCCTGACCGATCACGCGCTCGGGTTGTACATTGCGAATGTCCGGCGCCTGACCCGCGCCAAGCAGGTACCAACGTGTTGCGCAGGCTTGCCATAGCGTTGCGCCGGCAATGCGCGGATCGTCATCGTCGCGCAAGTGCACGGCCACATCCGTCGCCAGCGCTTGTGCTGCGTCCGCCGCCAGATCGCTCACCGGCCATTGCATGATGCGCACATCTGTCTGGTCAGCCGCTAATACAACCGGATCAAGAGCGACGCACCAATTTGCGTTCGCAACCGGCGCCGCGTCAGACTCGCCAAGCAAACGCCACCGCGCGTAATGCGCGCGCGGATCAACCGCGTCCGTATGCAACCGCACACCTCGCGGTGCACCCGGCCGCAGCGCGTAATCCGCCGCGTGCTGCGAATGCCACGCCCGCAACTCACGGCTGGTGCCGGAAAATGGCAACCAACAGGCATCGGGTGGCAGTTGCGCCGGAAGCTTCATGGCATACTCTTAGATCAAGAACGGCGGCTAGTGTAACCGCTGCGCCGTCAACTTATAACGCAACCGCCACGACCGCCAAGATCATGCAATTTGCCAAAGAATCCCAGCCACCCAATGCGATCACACGCTACGATGCGAACAGCATCCTGATTCGCGATGAGACGCTCACCGGCAGCCTGGTCGTTGGCGCCGACACGCTACTTCGAGACTGGCAGTGCGACAGCGCCGAGACACTGAGCGCTGCACACATCGAACCGTTGCTCGCGCAGTCGCCGGAGGTGATCATTCTCGCGACCGGTGAAGCACCACGTTTTCCGCCCAGCAAGATCATGCATGCCGTTATGCGCAACGGCGTGGGCATCGAAGTCATGAACGACGGCGCAGCAATTCGTACGTTCAACGTTCTGCTCGGCGAATCACGGCGCGTGTTGCTGGCGCTGATCCGCTAGGCAGAACGACGTTCGGTGCCGTCAGCGACGCGGTAACAGTCCGAGCGGATCAACCGGATCGCCACTCTGACGAATTTCAAAGTGCAGCCGTGGCTTTTGCGCGGCAGTCTCGCCCATCGTTGCGATTTTTTGACCGCTTCGCACGGTATCGCCTTCCTTGACCAACAACGCCGCGTTATGGCCATACGCACTCAGAAAGTCGCGATTGTGCTGGATGATGACAAGCTTGCCGTAACCCTTCAGCGCACTGCCCGAATAGACGACTTCGCCGGCAGCGGCAGCGACCACCGGTTGTCCACGTTGGCCAGTGATCAGAATGCCGGTTTGTGGCACTTTGGCAGCCAGATCAAAACGCGTCGCCACGGCACCGCGCGTCGGCCAACGCCAGTTGCCTACCTGCTGCACCGTCGCCGGCGGCTTGACGACCGGCGCTGCTGCACGTGCGGCGCCACTGCCGGCCGGCGCACGCAGGCGCAAGACCTGGCCCGGGTAAATCAGCGTTGCATTGCTGAGTTGGTTCCACGCGGCAAGCTGACGATGATTGATGCCATGGCGCACGGCAATGCTGTACAACGTATCGCCACTGCGCACGGTGTAACGGCCGTCTCGCGAAATTTGTGCCGGTCGGCTTTCGACTCGCGGCGTCACAGGTTCGTCCTGCCAGTCCAGCGCGCAACCGCCCAACACTGCAAACGCGAACAGCAACGATAACCGGGTCAGGCGAGCGCAAGCCATACGACAAGTACTATCGTCAATGCCACGACCGCCCAGCCGATGCGATCCACATAGCGGCGTAAATTGCTGGCGGCAGCAGGTCCACCAACGTAGACCAGACCGGCAACGAGAAAATAGCGCGCACCCCGACCGACCAGAGAGGCGAGCACAAACAGCGGCAAATTCATCGCCGCAACGCCGGCGCCAATCGTGAACACCTTGTAGGGAATCGGCGAGAAACCGGCGATGAAGACGATCCACACGCCGTAACGCTCGAACCAGTCTTGCGACACGCGATAACTGTCGGCGTAGTGGCTGTCCAGCAACCATGGTTCGATGCTGCCGATCAGAAACATGCCAATCAAATACCCTAGCAATCCACCGGCCACCGACGTCAGGGTTGTGACCAGTGCAAAAAAGAACGCGCGCGAGCGGTCGGCCAACGCCATCGGCGCCAGCATGACATCGGGCGGAATCGGAAAAAAAGACGACTCAGCAAAGCTCAACAGGCCAAGCCAATAGACGGCCAGCCGGTGTTGTGCTTTGTCCAGCACCCAATCATAAATCGGCGTAAAGAGGTTCATGGCCGGTGATCAGGACTTAACCAGCGGCACAAAACTGGCGGCGCCCAGATCAGCCTGTGCATAGCCGTCTTCCTGGCGTGTGATTTTCATCAATCGCTGCTGCCGCGGCGGGCCGAGTGGCAACACCAGCCGACCACCGATTGCCAGTTGCTCAAGTAAACTGGTTGGAATCAACTCGGGCGCTGCGGTCACAAGAATACCGTCGTACGGCGCATACTTTGGCCAGCCCTTCCAACCGTCTCCGTGCCGATACTGGATGTTGTACAGATTCAGCTGCCCGAGCCGCTGACGCGTGCGCGCCAGCAGCGGCGCCAGATACTCCAGCGTGTGAATGCGTTTGACCAGCGGCGATAGAACGGCCGTCTGGTAACCGCAGCCGGTACCCACCTCCAGCACCGTGTCGAGCGGTCCATCTTCGAGCAACGCCTCGGTCATGCGCGCCACAATGTAGGGCTGGCTGATCGTCTGCCCTAGACCAATTGGTAGCGCTGTGTCTTCGTAAGCGCGACTGGCCAAAGCCTCGTCCATGAACAGGTGGCGTGGCACATCACGGATTCGCGCTAACACATCAGGCGAGCGGATGCCCTGCGCTTGTAGCCGGCGAATCAGCCGATCGCGCGTGCGCATAGACGTCATGCCAATGCCCGAGTGCGTGTTCAACGTATGTCGTCCAACCAGTTTTGCAGCGATTCGAGTTGCCGGTGACGCGTTAGATCAATCTGTAGCGGTGTGACAGATGCATAGCCATGCTCAACTGCATGGAAATCGGTACCCTGCCCTGCATCGTCGCCCGGCCCGGCCGGCCCAATCCAGTAGATCGGTCGGCCGCGCGGATCGCGCTCGGCAACCATCGGTTCCGAGCGATGCCGGAAGCCAAGCCGTGTTGCCTCGATACCTTTCAACTCACTAACAGGTACGTCCGGTACATTCACGTTCAAGATCGTGTCGGCCGGCAGTGGCTGACGCACAATGCCCGCCAGCAACTGCGCACTGACGTGAGCCGCCGTCGCAAAGTGTTCTACCGCTTCACCGACTAATGACACGGCGATGGCAGGCAAGCCGAGGTAGCGCCCTTCTATGGCAGCGGCAACGGTACCGGAGTAGATCACATCGTCGCCGAGGTTAGCGCCATGGTTGATCCCGGAGACCACAAGATCGGGGTCTTCCTCCAGAAAGCCTGAAAGCGCCAGATGCACACAGTCCGACGGCGTACCGCTGACACTAAACACATTGGGCTCCGGCTGCGTGACACGCAACGGTGCGTGCAGCGTCAGCGAGCTGCTGGCACCACTCTGGTTGCGGTCTGGCGCCACCGTGACGACATGTCCAAACGGATGCAGACCCGCGCGCAGCGCTGCAATACCTTCGGACAGGTAGCCATCATCGTTGCTGATCAGAATTTTCAAAAAAATCGCTCACAGTTTGGCCATATGCTGCGAAATGATACGCAATCTTGCTGCGCAGCGTGAGGCAGATCGGCGCCATCACCCGCTTTGCACTGTCACGGTTTGCCGCTATGCTCGGTGACAAGCCGCGACGCAAGACAGGAAATCGCGCCATGACTGACGACGACAACGCAGCCGACGACGATCGCGCGCTGTTTCGCGATGCGATCGGCGACGCACGGCCGCTGGCGCACGACAAAGCCGATCTGCCCAAGAAACCGCCGCCGCCGCGTGCGCGCATGCGCCGCCAGGACGAAGCCAGCGTCTTGCAGGAAAGCCTGAGCGCAGACATTGAGAGCATCGAATGGCGCAACGGCGATGGACTGCGCTTCCGGCGACCTGATGTCAGCGAACGCACATTGCGGCGGCTGGCGCGCGGCCAGTACCGTGTTGAGGCAGCGCTCGACCTGCATGGCTATACCGTCAAGGAGGCGCGTGCAGTACTGCGCGAGTTCATGGCCGACTGTGACTATCACGGTTGGCGCTGCGTGCGCATCATTCACGGTAAAGGTCTTGGCTCCGGGCATCGTGGCCCGCGCCTCAAAGGCAGCGTGGATGGCTGGCTGCGCCGCTCTGACGATGTAGCCGCATTCGTATCGGCGCGACAGGTCGACGGCGGTAGCGGCGCCGTTTATGTATTGCTGCGCTGAGATGCGTCTTGCGTCTGTAGTAACTCGTGCAACAAGACCGTTGCAAAGCTGCCGGCCGGCAGCGTAAACGCAAGCTCCACATCGCCGCCCACACGACGAAACGCACACGCTTGAGGCACGACGCGCAGCGCACGGCGCTGCAGCGACGCGCGCGCAGCGATCGTGGCATCGCGCAGCAACGGCAAACTGTCGGCGGTCTTGCTCTCAAGCGCTGCAATCGTCGCTGCCGTCACCGCACCGGCTTCGCCCCACAGTGGACCGGTGGGATGCAGATCAGCTTCCGCGCAACGCCTTTCGATGTCCGCTCGATCGGTCTCACCATCAAAGGCAAAAAACGACTGGCTGCCATCGAGCATCAGCAGATCACCGGCGCACGGCGTTGCCCACGTAGCCGCGCGCACCCGTTGCGCGAGCACCTCATTAAAAATCGCCGCGCGCGCCGCAGACAAGGCAAAACCCTGTTGCGTGCGTTTTAACCGGCGCCTTGTCGCCAGCTTTTGCGCCAGTGCAATGTTGGCGTGCTCGCGACCAAAGCGTTGTGCGCCGAAATAGTTTGGCATGCCACTGCTTGATAACTGTTTGAAACGCGCTTCGAGCGCATCGGAATCGGCCGTGACCGATCGCAGTATGATCGTGAAGCGGTTGCCTGCCAGCCCGCCGATACGCAACTTGCGTTGATGCGCAGCCGTCTCAAGAATCGTGACGCCAGGCGCGTCAAACGAAGACCAATCAATGACGCGTCCCGGGCGGTAGACGCTAAACCACTGTCGCGTTAGTGCATGCCGATCCTTAAGACCTGCATAACCGACATCACGCGGTCGGCAGCCGGCAAACTCGGCGAGGCGATCGGCAACCCAGCGCGTGTTGGCGTCACGCTTTTCAATCCACAACAGATCGTGCTCGCCAGCGCCGTCGATGTGCCACGACACGCATTCCTCAACAATGAAGTCTTCCGGCGCCAGTTTGAACACAGCATTACCAAGCGGCACGCCGGCAGCAGCCGGTTGCGGCCAAAACCGTTGCGGTTGGCCTGCACGATCAGTGCCGTTTGCAGACAAGGCCCGGCAGCTAGCGGTCGGTCGATTCGGCGCGACGCGCGTCGTCACCAATAATCTGATAGAACGACTCGTTTTCGCCAATCATGCCCAGATCGGCGCGCGCACGTTCCTCTGCAGCGTCGAGACCGTGCTTGAGATTGCGCACTTCACCCGCCAGCGCTGCATTGCGATCCTGCAAAGCGCCGATCTCGGCTTCAGTGCGCGCAACAGCTGCGCGCAAATCGCGCGTCTTGCGCAGACCGTCCGGCGCAACCAACAGCTGTACCAGCACAACACTGAGCAATGCGCTGAGCGCGAGCACAGTAATGCCAGTCGCTGCACCGTCTTGTCTGGGCTGTCTGGCCATCGTGATCCCGCTATCGCTATGCCGAGGCGCGTCTACTGAGGCCCAATACCGTCAGGAAAGGCGCTTTTGGCATTGTAAATGGCGCTGGCGCCAAGTACTTCTTCTATTCTTAGCAGCTGATTGTACTTGGAAATACGGTCCGAGCGCGACAATGAGCCAGTTTTTATCTGCGTTGCACGTGTGCCGACGGCAATATCCGCAATCGTTGCGTCGGCTGTTTCACCTGAACGATGTGATACCACAGCCGAATAGCCCGCATCGACGGCCATATCGATCGCTTGCAACGTTTCGGTCAGCGTGCCGATCTGATTCGGTTTAATCAGGATCGAATTGCCAATGTTCTGATCGATACCGCGCTGCAGAATCTTGGTGTTGGTCACAAACAGATCATCGCCAACCAGCTGCACGCGATCGCCGATCTTCTGGCTCAGCGTCGCCCAGCCGTCCCAATCACTCTCATCCATGCCGTCCTCAACACTGACAATTGGGAATGCATCGCACAAGCCCGCCAGATAGTCGGCAAATTCACCGGCATTGAAGGTGCGCGACTCGGATGCCAGGTTATACACGCCATCCGAGTAGAACTCCGAGCTGGCGACATCCAGCGCCAGCAATACGTCTTCGCCGGCGCGATAACCTGCGTTATCGATCGCCTCCATGATCGTATCCAGCGCACTGCGATTGGACGGCAGATCCGGCGCAAATCCACCCTCATCACCAACCGCCGTATTCAAACCACGCAGGTGCAAGACTTTCTTCAGCGCGTGGAACACCTCGGTACCGCACCGCAGCGCTTCGCTGAACGTGGGCGCACCAACAGGCAAAATCATGAATTCCTGGATATCCACGCTGTTGTCGGCGTGCGCACCGCCATTAATGATGTTCATCATCGGCACCGGCATCACCGTACTGTCACCGAGCGTCTTGAACAGTGGCAGACCGCGACTGACCGCCAACGCTTTGGCAGACGCCAGCGATGCAGCGAGGGTCGCATTCGCACCAAGCCGGGATTTGTTGTCGGTGCCATCCAACGCAATCATCGCGTTATCCACGGCCACCTGGTCTGCGGCATCCAGACCGTGCAATGCATCGTTGATCTCACCGTTGACGTTCGCCACTGCCTGACGCACGCCCTTGCCGAGATAGCGCTGCTTGTCGCCATCGCGCAGCTCGACAGCTTCGCGCGAACCGGTCGATGCGCCCGACGGTACGCCGGCGCGGCCGTGACTGCCATCATGCAGCCAGACGTCTGCTTCCACAGTAGGGTTACCGCGCGAATCGAGTATTTCGCGCGCAACGACACGTTTGATTGAGCTTTCAAGCATGGTGAGTCCTGAGTATTACGTTTTCGAATAATTATTGGGTGCTGCCAAGACCGTAGCGAGCCTCGGGGAATGGTGCGGCCTTCACGGTCTGGTCAATGTCTTTCAACGTCTTCAGCAGCTCCTGCATTTCGCCGAGCGGCCACGCGTTAGGCCCGTCCGATAGCGCGCGCTCTGGCTCGGGGTGCGTCTCCATGAAGACACCGGCAACGCCGGCGGCGACCGCTGCACGCGCCAGCACGGGTACAAACTCGCGCTGGCCACCCGACGCGGTGCCTTTGCCTCCGGGCAGTTGCACCGAGTGCGTTGCGTCAAACACAACCGGCGCATTCGTGCGCCGCATGACGGCGAGCGAGCGCATGTCCGAGATCAGATTGTTGTAGCCAAAACTGAAACCGCGTTCGCACACCATGATCTGCTCGTTGCCGGTGGAGCGTGCCTTGTCGACAACGTTATCCATTTCCCACGGCGACAGGAACTGCCCCTTCTTGATGTTGACGGCAATGCCCTGACGCGCAACGTTCAAAATGAAATTGGTTTGCCGACACAAGAACGCCGGCGTTTGCATGACGTCGACAACTTCTGCGACCTCATCAAATGGTGTGTCTTCGTGCACATCGGTTAGCACTGGCAGCGCGAGCTCACGCTTCACCTTCGCGAGAATCTCGAGACCAGCGGTCATACCCGGTCCTCGAAAACTGTCCGCGGAACTGCGATTGGCCTTGTCGAACGATGACTTGTAGATCAGGCCTATGCCGAGTGCTTCAGTCATCTGCTTCAGGTGGGTCGCTGTCTCAAACGTGGTTGCCTCGTCTTCAACCACGCAATTGCCGGCGATCAGGAAGAACGGTTTGTCCAGACCAACAGGGATGCCTGCAATGTTCATCCGTGCGCCTCGCGTTTGCCGTGTACCGACTGCGATGCGTAGGTGCGCGCCGCATTGATGAACCCGGAAAACAACGGATGACCGTCGCGCGGATTGCTGGTGAACTCTGGATGGAACTGACTCGCGACGAACCACGGATGATCCGGCAACTCGATCATCTCCACCAGATCATCGGCAGACAGTCCGGAAAACCGCAGCCCTGCATTGTGTAGGCGCTCGCGATAGGTATTGTTGAACTCGTAACGATGCCGATGGCGCTCGCGGATCTCGTCTGCGCCATAGATGTCGTGCGCCTTGCTGCCCGGCGTCAGTTTGATCTGTTGCGCGCCCAGACGCATCGTGCCGCCCAGCGCCGAACCTTCGTCGCGCAGGTGCGTGACACCATCAATATTCTGCCACTCGGTGATCAGACCCACGACAGGATGTGGCGTCTGGCGATTGAACTCGGTGCTGTGCGCATCCTCAAGCTCGGCGGCGTGCCGCGCAAACTCGATAATCGCAACCTGCATACCAAGACAGATACCGAGATACGGCACCGCGTTCTCGCGTGCATAACGCACTGCACGGATCTTGCCCTCGATACCGCGATCACCAAAACCACCGGGCACCAGAATCGCGTCGAACTGACGTAACTGATTAACGCCATCGCGCTCGACGTCCTGCGACTCCACGTAGTGAATGTTGACGCGTGTGCGCGTGTGGATGCCGGCGTGCAACAGCGCTTCCGCCAACGAAATGTAGGAATCGCGAAGATCGACGTATTTGCCAACCATTGCGATGTTGACCTCCGTTTCCGGATTTTTCTTCGCCGCAACAACAGCGTTCCACTCCGACAAATCGGCCTTGGGCACATCCAGCCGCAACTGGCGGCAAATAATCTCGTCGAAACCTTGCTCGTGCAGCACTTGCGGGATGCGGTACAGATCATCGACGTCGTACGCTGAAATAACCGCCTTTTCTTGCACGTTCGTAAACAGCGCGATTTTGCGCCGTTGCTCATCGGGCAATGGCAGTTCGGAGCGACACACCAAAATGTCGGGCTGAATACCAATCGAGCGCAGCTCCTTGACCGAATGCTGCGTTGGCTTGGTCTTGATTTCCGATGATGTCGCAATATAAGGGACCAGCGTCAGATGCACGTACGCAACGCGCTCACGACCAAGCTCAATGCCCAACTGGCGAATCGCCTCAAGAAACGGCAACGACTCGATATCACCAACGGTGCCGCCGATTTCGACGAAGCACACATCTGCATCGCCTGCGCCGCGCCGTATCGAGTCTTTCATCTCATCGGTGATGTGCGGGATGACCTGCACGGTGGCGCCGAGGTAATCCCCGCGCCGCTCGCGCGCGATCACCGTTTCATAGATTCGCCCGGTCGTGAAATTGCTGTGCTGGCCCGTCGTGATGCGCACGAAGCGCTCATAGTGGCCGAGATCCAGATCGGTTTCGGAACCGTCATCGGTCACGAATACTTCGCCGTGCTGGAACGGACTCATCGTCCCGGGATCGACGTTGATGTAAGGGTCGAGCTTCATCATGCTGATCGACACGCCGCGCGATTCCAAAATAGCGGCAAGGCATGCTGACGTGATGCCTTTGCCCAGCGAGGAAACCACGCCTCCGGTGATGAAAACGTATGAAGTCATGAAGTAACCGCCTACATGAGGTTTAGCCGATAAACCATTGCGTTAAAAAGAAAAAGGCCGGAGTAAAGGTTCGCAAAATTGCCCACCTCGCGAGCAAACCGATAGCGTCCGTTATTGGTCGCGTGATCCGGTTTGCCGCGTGCACAGCGCAAGCCCTTACTCCGGCCCTTGTCCACAAAAAACTGTGTGCTTGGAACGGAGGAAGACGATACCAGATGGGCTGAGGCTAGACAATTTATGCCGCCCACTGCAGCGCACTGCGCACCCGTTGCAACGGCCATGCAGGCAACAGGTATTCACCAATGGCAACCAGCTCATCACCCGCAAACACTAGCGGTGTTCGGCTGCGGCGCCAGGGCGGCACGCCGTGCGATTGAAACCACTTTGCGATCGACTGATGCCCACCATCCGACATCGCGATGCGCTCCCCACCCTCACGAAATCGCACCTGCAGCGCAAGATCGCACGGCTTGTCGACGTTCAAGGTCAGCCTACCCAGAGCAAACGGCAGCTCGCTGGGTACTTGTGGCTCGAGCATCGTGTGCCAGCCTGCCAGAGGCTCCGGGGCCAGCTCGCGCAACAGATACACGGTATCTCGATAACGCAGTGCCATACCGCCGTCCCAGCGCACGCTGCCTCGACCGCTCGACTGCGCAATGAGCGCAAGCAATGAAGCCAACCGGGTTGCAGGCGGTACCGCAAGCGCACCACTGCGAATCGCGAAACGCACGACATTGCGACGACGCGCATCAGACATCCGCGACAGTGCGGTGCAATCGAGTTGGCTATGATCCTGCACACAGACTGCACGTAAATCCGCAGCAGCGAGTTGCCGTTGCAGATCAGCTGCCTGCGCTTGCCATTGCGCGCTACGCGCCAGTGTCTGGTCAAGGCCTGGCCACCGCTCACGCATGATGGGCAAGACGTTCATGCGCAAGAAGTTGCGGTCAAAGCGTTGCCGCGCGTTGCTCGGATCATCGAACCAGCGTAGCGCATGGGCACGCGCATAGGCTTGGATGTGCCCGGCACTGACGTCGAGCAGCGGTCTCGATAGGGCGCGGTCGCCAAGCACGCCGAGCATCGCCATCGCAGCTAACCCATCAGGACCTGCGCCACGCAGCAGCTGCAGCAGCATAGTTTCGGCCTGGTCAGATTCGTGATGCGCGGTGAGTACCAACTCGCCACAGCGCGCTAATTGCGTAAGCGCGGCATAGCGGGCGTCACGCGCTGCAGCTTCCTCGCTTGCACCACGGGCGGTTTCCACCGCGACACGGTGAACCTCAAGCGGCACGCCCAGTTGTCGGCAAAATGTCTTGTTATGGCTGTGCCATTGCTCGGCCACTTCCGGTTGCAGCCCGTGGTCAATGTACACCGCGCGTATCGGAGCAAACCCACCGGCAGCCAGCACATGTAGCAGCACCGAAGAATCCAGGCCACCGCTGAACGCGACGAGCGCTCCGGAGAAATGAGGCACCTGCAGCGCGTGCTCGCGTACGCGCGCAACGACAGCCTGCGCGTCAAGCATTAGCCTGCGTCGCGAAAGTCACCAAACGCTGCGATCTTGCTGGCGCGCGTGTGCAGCAGTTGCTCTTCGGACAACGCACTCAGCGTCGTAATCTCGGATAACAACGCGTTCTTCAGCGTGTCCGCCATCGCCGCATGGTCGCGATGCGCGCCACCCAGCGGTTCGTCCAGCATCGCATCAATCAAGCCGTAGTCGCGCAATTGATCGGCAGTGATGCGCATCGCTTCGGCTGCATCGGCCGCCTTATCGGCGCTCTTCCACAGGATCGAGGCACAGCCTTCTGGCGATATCACCGAGTACACGGCGTACTGCAGCATTAGCAGTTTGTCGGCCACGCCGATGGCCAGAGCGCCACCGGAGCCGCCTTCACCAATCACAACGCTGATAATCGGTGTCTTCAACCGCGCCATCAGTTTCAAGCTGCTGGCGATGGCTTCGGACTGGCCACGCTCTTCCGCACCGATCCCCGGATACGCGCCCGGTGTGTCGATTAACGTCACCACCGGCAACTTGAATCTCTCGGCCATGCGCATCAACCGTTGCGCTTTGCGATAACCCTCGGGCCGTGGCATACCGTAGTTGCGCCGCACACGTTCTTTGGTGTCGCGACCTTTCTGGTGGCCGATCAACATGACCGGCAAGCCTTCGATGCGAGCCAAACCACCGATGATCGCGTAATCATCGGCGTACATCCGGTCGCCATGCAGTTCCTGGAAATCCTCAAACACCAGATCGATATAATCGAGCGTGTACGGGCGCATCGGATGACGTGCAACCTGCGCGACTTGCCACGCATTGAGGCTTGCGAAAATCGACTTGGTTAGCGTCTCGCTTTTCTTGGTCAGACGCTCCACTTCTTCTGCGACATTCACTTCGCTGTCGTCGCCGACATAGCGCAGACCGTCGATCTTAGCCTCCAAATCGGCGATCGGTTGTTCAAAGTCCAGAAACTTAAGGTCCACAGGCAAATCTCGCTATTGATCGTGCCGCAACGTTAGCATATGCAGCTCGTCGGCTCACGTCCGCAAGGCCGATGCATTCGCTGAAAAACCTATCCGAATTGCTGCGTCGCCAAACAGGTTAGCCAGCTCGTCGCGCAGGCTGCGGTTCATGCGAATGCGCCAGAGCGGACCGAACGACACCCGGGCGACCGCATCATCCACACGATAGTGCACATGCACTTCGCAATTGCCGCCACGGTGTGGCCGAAGCATCGTTTGTAGCTCGCGCATTTGCAGTGTCGCCTCAGCATCGTCCGCCGGTCTGGCGATGGCAATAACCAGACTCGACGCCTGCTCTTCGATAACGTGATCGAACTCGCGCAATTGCTTGGCACTGACCGCCCAGGCATTCATAAAGCTGTCCCAGCGCAGCGCACCGCTCGCCATCACAACGCTATCCTTGACCAGTAGATGACGCACCGCATCCACCATATCGGCGTACAGCTGGATATCGATCCTGCCGGTATCGTCATCCAGTGTCAGCGTCACGCGATTGCCACGACGACGAATATCAAAAATCAAACCGGCGACCGTTACCTGCCGACGCGGTTGCGAAAAGTCATTGCCCGTTTGTGCGCCGGCCGGCGGCTTGATCGAAATAATGTCGCCGATCTTGCCGTGCGTCAGCTGGGCGGCGATGTCACGAAAAATCTGGAACGGGTGACCGCTGAGATACAGACCTAACGCCTCCTTCTCCGCGCTCAACCGGTCGCCGTGATTCCATTCGGCGACCTCGCGCAACGTGATCGTTTCGGCAATCGGGTCTGGCACGCTCAAACTCCCGAACAGATCGTCCTGACCCGCGGCGCGGGCACGCGCGTCCTGCTCGGCACGTTTGACCAATTCAGGCAGGGTTTCAAACATGGAACGACGATTGTCGTGCAGACAGTCCGCAGCGCCGGACTTGATCAGCGACTCGAGCATACGGCGGTTGATGCGGTCGGTGTCAACGCGCGCACACAAATCTGCAAGGCTTGCAAACGCACCGCCTTGTTCGCGCGCCTCAACGATCGCCTCAACGGCAGCATGACCGACACCCTTGACTGCGCCCATGCCGTAACGAATGTCGCCAGCATCGGTTGCACTGAATTGCCACACCGATGCATTGACATCTGGTCCGAGCAGCGTCAGGTCCAACAGCCGGCAGTCGTCCTTGAGCCCGACCAGTTTGTCCGTGCTGTCCATATCCGACGACATGACCGCCGCCATGAACTGTGCCGGATAATGCGCTTTCAACCAGGCGGTGTGATAAGACAACACCGCATACGCCGCCGAATGCGATTTATTGAACCCATAGCCGGCGAACTTCTCCATCAGATCGAAGATGTATTCCGCCTGACTCCGATCAACGTCGCGCTCAACGCAGCCTTCAACAAAGATGACGCGTTGCTTGGCCATCTCTTCGGGTTTTTTCTTGCCCATCGCGCGCCGCAACAGATCAGCGCCACCCAGCGTGTAGCCGGCTAACACCTGCGCGATCTGCATGACCTGTTCCTGATACAGGATCACGCCATAGGTCGACTCGAGTACCGGCTTGAGATCCGGATGCAGGTAATCGATGACCTCACTGCCCTGCGCATGTTTGCGCGCGATAAAGTCATCAACCATGCCCGATTGCAGCGGTCCCGGACGGAACAGCGCAACCAACGCGACCAGGTCACCAAAGCTGTCCGGCCTTAGGCGATTGATCAGATCTTTCATGCCGCGTGATTCGAGCTGAAACACCGCAGTCGTATGACAACGCTGCAGCAGCTTGAACGTCTGCGGATCGTCCATCGGCATTGCCTTCAGGTCGATCGCTGGTTCGCCGTTGCGCGCACGGGTGTCATTCACACTGGCGAGCGCACGATCGATAATCGTCAGCGTGCGCAGACCGAGAAAATCGAACTTGACCAGTCCGGCGGACTCGACATCATCCTTGTCAAACTGGGTAACCAGGTTGCCGCCACCCTGCTCGCAATACAGCGGCGTGAAATCGGTCAACTCGGTCGGCGCGATGACGACACCACCGGCATGCTTGCCGGCGTTGCGCACACAGCCTTCCAGAGACAATGCGAGATCGAGAATGCTGCGTACCTCGTCGTCCTCGTCGCGCAGACGCGCCAGTTCGGGTTCAGCATCGAGGGCTTTCTCAAGCGTCATGCCAACCTCAAACGGGATCAGCTTGGCGATACGGTCAACAAAGCCGTACGGGAATTCGAGCACGCGCCCTGCGTCGCGCACGACGGCCTTGGCCGCCATCGTGCCGTAGGTGATGATCTGCGAAACACGGTGCCTGCCGTAGTGATCTGCCACATAACCGATCACTTTGTCGCGCCCTTCCATACAAAAATCAACATCGAAATCGGGCATTGATACGCGCTCGGGATTCAGGAAGCGCTCGAATAATAAGTCATGCTCCAGCGGATCGATGTCGGTGATACCCAATACAAACGCGACCAGAGAGCCAGCACCGGAACCACGACCTGGCCCGACCGGCACGCCATTCTCACGCGCCCAGCGGATGAAGTCCGCGACGATCAGGAAATAGCCGGGAAACCCCATGTCACAGATCGTGTCCAACTCACGCTGCAGTCGCGCCTCATAGGTTTCCTGCTCGCTGTCGTAATTGGCACCCTGTGCTTTTTTGCGCGCCAGCCCCTCCTGCGACTGTTTGCGCAACCAATCACCGGCGCTGCTGCCGTCGGGCACCGGAAACTCCGGCAGGTAACTCTTGCCAAGCTCCAGATCGAGGCTGCAGCGCGCGGCAATCGCGACGCTGTTGTCGAGCGCACCCGGCATATCATGAAACAGCGCACGCATCTCTTCGGCCGAGCGCAGGTATTGCTGATTGCTGTAGTGACGCGGCCGAGAATTATCGGCCAGCGTGCGACCCTGGTGAATGCAAACGCGCGCTTCGTGCGCATCGAAATCACCAGCGCTCAAAAAACGCACATCGTTAGTCGCCACCAGCGGCATTTGCAGCCGGTTGCCAATATGTACCGCATGCTGAATCCAACGATTCTCACCGGCACGGCCTGTGCGTGAGACCTGCAAGTAGTAGCGATCACCAAACACGTCCTGCCAATGCTCGGCACGCGCCAAAGCAGTATCTGTATTGCCACTCGCACACAAGCGCGCAACATCCCCGGCAAAGCCGCCTGACAAGGCAATCAGACCCTGGGTGGCATCGCGATCCAGCCACGCCCAGTCGACGCCCGGTCTGCCCTGATGCTGGCCTTCCAGGTAGGCGCGCGTTACTAGCTTGGTCAGATTTCGATAGCCAGCAAGATTCTGGCACAACAGCAGCATGCTGTCGGCGTGCTGGCGTTGCTCGTCTTCATGCACAGCAAGCTCAACACCAATCAGCGGCTTCACGCCCGCCTTAACGGCCTTGGTGTAAAACTTGACCATCGCGAACAGGTTGCCGGCGTCCGTCAACGCGACTGCCGGCATACCGGTGTCGCGGGCACGCGCCATAAGTTCGGGCACACGCAACAGGCCGTCCACAATCGAATATTGCGTATGCACATGCAGATGCACAAAACCGCCATGCTCGCTACCCGGCTGCAGATCGCCGGCGATCGCATCCTGACTACGCACGGCCATCAGCGTATCGCCCGTTGCTGCTGTTCGAGGGCGCGCCGCACGGGCGCATAGCTTGTGCGGTGGATCGGGCATGGACCCAGACGTGTCAGCGCTTCGCGGTGCGCCGCTGTCGGATAGCCCTTGTGTTGCGCGAACCCGTAACCCGGATATTGCGCGTCATACGCCACCATCCGTTCGTCACGGGCGCACTTGGCCAAGATAGACGCTGCCGCGATGCTTGCGTGCAAACCGTCTCCGCCGATGAGCGTTGTAACGGCCGGTCTCGGCGTGCAGTTGCCGAATCCCGGCGCCCGGTTGCCGTCGACGAGCACTTGTGTGACGGCAACGCCTAACCCTGCAACGGCACGTTCCATGGCCTGCAGGGTCGCATTCAGGATATTCAGCGAATCAATTTCGTCGGCGTCGATCATCACCACGCAAGCATAGAGCGCTGACGCCTGAATCTCACGCTGCAAACGCTCGCGCGCCTGCGCGGTCAATTTCTTCGAATCATCCAACCCGCCCGGAATGGCGCCCGGATCCAGTACGACCGCCGCCGCGCTCACGGGACCTGCCAGCGGGCCGCGGCCCGCCTCGTCCACACCGGCCAGTAATCCCGCGCGGTGATCGGGGCGTTCCAGCGCTCGCACCTGTTTCGCGGCGCGCACGCTCACGGCAGCGCCAACTGCGCAACGGCGTCGGCTGCGCGTACGTCTGCGTTGCGGGCAAGCGTTGCATGAACGTCGGCAAACGCCTCACGGATGCTGGCGCGACGCTGTGTATCACTCAACAGTCCGTGTACCGCTTCGGACAACGCCGCAGGCGTCGCCGCATCCTGAATGAACTCCGGCACCCATGGCGTTGCGGTGAGCAGGTTGGGCAGCGAAAAGTGCTGCAACTTGACGAGATTCAGACTCTTGACGATGCGGTAGGTCGACGGTGCCAGCTTGTAGGCCATAACCATCGGCTTGCCGTGCAGCAAACCTTCCAGCGTCACGGTGCCGGACGCACACAACAACACATCCGCCGCACGCATGCATGCGGCGGCATCGCCTTGCGAAATGCGTACGTTGTCGGGCAACGCCTGCACGCCCGGTAGCGCGCGGAATTGTGCCTCACCGGTGTCATTGGCCAGCGGCACCAACACAACGCTGTCTGGTCGTGCTTCTGATAAGCGCCGGATTGCCGCCGCGAACGTATCACCGAGGCGGGCAATTTCACCGTGGCGACTGCCGGGCAGCACAGTCAGGACGGTGCGATCGCTGGCAACGCCCGCCGCTTCCCGCGCAGCGCCAAGATCGTCGACCGGCGCGATGGCATTGGCCAACGGGTGACCTACGAAGTCCGCTTGCACGCCGTGTTGCGCGTAGAAGTCCGGCTCAAACGGCAGCAGACACAGCACGCGATCACAGGCTTTGGCGATCTTGTACACCCGTTTTTCGCGCCACGCCCAAACGGAGGGGCTAACGTAGTGCACCGTGCGGATACCCTGTTTGCGCAAGCGCAGCTCTAGGCCGAGATTGAAATCCGGCGCATCGATGCCGACAAACACATCAGGCGGTCGTTGTCGCCAGCGCGCAACTAAACCGCGGCGCAACTTCATCAATCGCGGTAAATGCTTGAGCACCTCGGTGAGCCCCATCACCGCGAGTACTTCGCAGTCATGCCAGACATCCAGACCGGCTGCGCGCATCTTCGGCCCGCCAATACCTTCAAACGTCGCCTGCGGGTAACGTCGCGCAAGCTCTGCAATCAGACCGGCGCCCAGTGTGTCACCGGACAATTCGCCTGCAACCAGACCGATTCGCACGACGCTATGCCTTGCTAATCAACGAACGATACTGCGCTCGGATTGCGCGATCGAGTCGACCAACGGTTGCAATTCGGGTTGCTCCGGCAAACGGCCTTGCAGCTCCACCAGCGCCTCTTCCAGCCTGAGCTTACTGCGATACAGCACTTTGTAGGCCGCGCGAATGTTGTTGATCTGTTCTCGCGTGAAACCGCGCCGCTTCAAGCCTTCCGCGTTGATACCGCGTGGCTCTGCCGGCGTGCCGGTAACCATCACGTAGGCCGGCACATCCTTGCCGACACCTGCATACATCGACAGAAAACTGTGCGCGCCGATCCGGCAAAACTGATGCACACCGGCGAAACCGCCAAATATCGCCCAGTCACCGACGTGCACATGACCGGCGAGCGTTGCATTGTTGGCAAGGATTACGTGGCTGCCAACCTGACAGTCGTGAGCAATATGGACGTAAGCCATAATCCAGTTATCGTTGCCAATCCGCGTGACATGTTTGTCTTGCGTTGTGCCGCGGTTGATCGTGCAGTTCTCGCGAATCGTGTTGCGATCACCGATCTCAAGGCGCGTCGGTTCGTCGGCATACTTTTTGTCCTGTGGCGCTTCACCAATACTCGAGAACGAAAACAAATGGTTGTCTTCGCCGATTGTTGTCGGCCCTTTTACAACGACATGCGGCTCCAAAATGGTGTTAGCGCCAATCGTGACATCAGGGCCAACAACACAAAACGGGCCGATACGGGCGCTACTGGCAATCTGCGCTTTGCTATCGACAATTGCGGTGGGGTGGATCTCGCTCACAGTCGGCCGTCCTCTACGCTTCGCCAGGTGCGCACATCAATTCTGCGCTGGCGACCTTGACGTCGTCGACGTAAGCGACCGCCGCGAATCTCCACACGGTCTTGATACGGCGCACCAGTTTGACCTCCAGCCGCAGCTGATCGCCCGGCTCGACCGGTTTGCGGAACCGCGCCTTGTCGATGCCGACAAAATAATACAGCGTGCCAGCGCCTGGTGGTTCGCCAACTGTTGCGAACGCGAGGATACCGGTCGCCTGTGCCAGCGCCTCAATAATCAGCACACCGGGCATGACCGGTCGCCCCGGAAAATGACCTTGAAAGAACGGCTCGTTGAACGTGACATTCTTGATGGCCGTTGCCGACTCATTCGGAATGCACGACAGCACACGATCAATCAGCAAGAACGGATACCGGTGCGGAATCGACGCCATGATCTCGCGAATATCCATCTGCCCTGCAATGTCTTTATCACTCATACTTAAAGTCCTTGCGAGCCGCGCCGGTCACTGCGGCGGGATCGTTGATGCGGTGCGCAGCGCACTACTCCTGCGGCGGGATCTTTTTTTCCAGTGCGCGAACGCGCCGAGCCAGTTTATCGAGGCTACGATACCGCGCAACGTTACGCTGATGTTGGCGAATTTCCTCATGTGGAAACACGCCGCCGTAGGTTCCCGCCTCAGTAATGTCCGCGGTCACGGTCGCACGCGCGGTAACCACGACGCCATCGGCGATCGACAAATGCCCCGTCGTGCCGCTGTTGCCACCAAAAGCGCAGTTGCTGCCGATGGTGGTACTACCTGCAATGCCCACCATGCCAGCCATCACGGTATGATCGCCAATCATCGTGTTGTGACCAATCTGAATCTGGTTATCCAGCTTGACGCCGTTGCCGATCTGCGTGGGCGCAATGGCACCCCGATCGATGCTGGTGCAGGCGCCAATGTCGACATCATCGCCGATGCGAACACCACCCGTCTGCGGCACACGCTCCCAACCCTGCGGTCCGCGCGCAATGCCAAAGCCATCGCTGCCAATGACTGCACCGGCGTGCACTACACAACGCGCGCCAAACACAACGTCATCCATTACCGTGACGTTGGGCGCCAATCGCGTGCCGCTGCCAATGGCGCTATCGCTGCCGATATACGTGCCCGCGCCAATCACTGCATGCGCTGCGACCCGCGAGCGAGCACCGATCACCACGTTGGGTCCAACGCATGCGTCGGCATCGACGTGCGCACTCTCGTCCACAATCGCGGACGCGTGAATACCCGGCGCGGCAACCGGCGGCGGATGCAACACAGCCGCCATTCGAGCAAATGTCAGATAGGGATCCGGTGCGACGATTGCACAGCCGCGAACGTTGCTGGCATCGTCAGCCGCAACGACCACGGCGGCAGCACCGCTGGTCTCCAGATACTGTCGATAGCGCGGATTGGCAAGAAAACTCAAGCTGCCTTCAGCAGCGTCTTGCAGCGTCGCAACATGCGTCAGCGCTGTCGTCGGATCCCCGACCAGCTCACAGCCGAACTGCACAGCAAGCACACCGGCGGTCAAACCGGTGCGCTTGTCGTTGTCAGCCGTTGTGGTCACACGTAAGACAGATACGTCGACCTAGTTTCCGAACTCGGCCTTGAGCTGTTCCAGAATCTGGCCGGTGACGTTCACACGGCCACTGGCGAAAATGACGCCATCGCCCAGAATCATGTCAAAATTGTTGGCCTTCGCATACGCCTCAACCTCATCCAGCAAGATGCGCTGCAGTTTGCCGAGCTCCTCATTCTGACGCAGGTTGCGATCCTCAACAAACTCCTGTTGCAGACGTTGTAACTCGCGTTGGCCTTCGCGCAAATCGCGCTCCATCGTGCGGCGTTCCGCCTCGCCCATAACGGCGAGATCGCGCTGCGCTTTTTCGGACAAGGCTGTCAGTTCTTCCTGCTTGGCGAGTACGCTGCGCTCACGCGGCGCGAACTCTTCTTGCAATGCTTCCATCGACGCTTTGGTCTGCGGCGCGCTTTGCAACAACGCCTGCACGTTGACGACACCGATTTTCAGCTCCTGCGCGTTGGCAGCCGGTGCGGCAACCACACCAATCGCCAGAACGGCTGCAGCGGCAACCGCGGCGTTACGAATATGATTTTTGATAGTTTTTGTCATGCTCACGAAATATCCCCTTAGAAGGCATTCCCAATTGTAAACTGAAAGCGTTCCACTCTGTCGCCAAACAAGCGGCTATTGCCGTCGAAGTTGTTGAGCGGATACGCGTAGCTGAAGCGAAACAGTCCCAGCGGCGCAAGCCACTCGACGGCAACGCCGACGGACTGTTTCAGGTTGTTCTCATCAAAGTCAAAGTCAATCAGATCCGCGCCCAGTCGATCCGTGAACGCAATTTCACCGGTACTGAAGACGTTACCGATGTCATAAAACAGCGCAGCACGCCCGCGGCCACGAAAACGATCGGGCATTGGCAGCGTCAATTCAATCTGGCTGGTCAGCAGCAAGTTGCCGCCATAGGGGCGCCCCTGACTATCACGTGGCCCCAGATCAAACTCGCGAAACCCGCGCACAGAGCCCGGGCCGCCAGTACGAAAGAGCTTGTACGGCGGCACTGCTGTCGTGTCGCCCAGACCCTCGCCGAACGCAAACGTGTTGGAGATCTGCAGACCCCACTGACCCCATAACGGAATCAGGTTCAGGCCATCATACCGCGCTGTCCAGTATTCTACATCAGAACCGGGTACTGCCATCGCAAACGATACGCGATGGCGCTGGCCGCGCGTCGCGAACAGCGCTCGGTTGCGGCTATCGAAAGACCAGCCGCCGACGAGCTCGAACGTATCGAATTCGCTGCTGAAAACCGTCAAATCCTGGCCAAAGAAATCGACGTTTTCGTTAACGCGACCGTTGCCGTTTTGTGTAATCCAGTCGATGACCTGTTGCGGACTACCACCTTCGGTTGCGATCAATCGGGCACTTTGCCACGCACCACCCAGCGAGATGTTTTGATACTCGGTGATCGGATACGCGTATTCCAGCGCAGCCGTGATCGTTTCGGTCGACAAATCAGACGATGCGTCGTTGAACTGGTCGATGTTTCTGAACGACACAGACGCCGTGCGCCGGATGCCGTCACGCGTCACGTAAGGATTTGTATGCGAGATGCTGTAGACCGTCTGGAAACGGCTCGAGTTAACCTCGGCGCTAACCCGGTTGCCGGTGCCCATGAAGTTGGTGTGGGTAAAGTTACCGTTGAGCAACAACCGCTGAGTCTCGGAATAGCCCAGACCGCCACCAAACTGCCCCGGCAAGCCGTAGTCGATATCGAAATTGACATCGACCTGATCGTTGCTGCCCGGCACCGGCGTCGTGCTGAAATCGACCGTTTCGAGATACGGTAATTGCTGCAGGCGAATTTTCGAGCGATCCAGCAGCTGGTTCGACAGATACGCACCTTCCATTTGTCGCACTTCGCGCCGCAACACTTCGTCATTGACCTGATCAATGCCATTGAAGTTGATGTTGCGCACGTAAATACGGTTGTTCGGCTCAACGTAAATCGTAACGTCAACTGTCTTGTCATCGCGGTTGAGCTGCGGAATGAAATCAACCTTCGCATCTGCGTAGCCGTTAGCGCCAAGACGCAACGTAATATACTCCGTCGACTGCGTCAGGTTGCGCTGGCTGAAGGTGTCTCCCGGCTTGGCCAACACCAGCGGGCGCAGATAGGCCTCCGGCACCACCATCTTGCCGGCGATCTTGACGTCGGACAGCGTATACACCTCGCCTTCCGAGACATTGACGGTGATATAGACGTTTTCGCGATCCGGAGAAATCGCGACTTGTGTCGAGGTCACCTGGAAATCCGCATACCCGCGATCGAGATAGTAGGAACTGAGCGTCTCAAGATCGCCCGTTAACGCCTCACGCGAATAGCGGTCATCCTGACGAATGAACGACAGAAAGTTTGGCAATTTGAGCTCGAAGGCATCAACCAGTTCGTCATCGTCGAAAGCGCTGTTGCCGACAATATTGATCTGCCGGATGCGCGCCCGGTCACCCTCAACGACATCAATGAACACAGCAACCGCGTTGTTTGGACGATCTTCAACACGCGCCTCAACGCTGACGCCGTACTTACCGCGACTGTAGTACTGCTCGATCAGGAACTGCGTCACTTCGTCAAGCACCGAGCGATCGAACGTCTTGCCGCGTGCCAGCCCCACCGAGCGCAGCGACTCTTCAAGATCTTCGGTCTTGATGTCCTTGTTGCCGTCAATCGTGAACTGTTCGATTTGTGGTCGCTCTTTCACCACGACAACGAGTGTGTTGCCATCTCGACGCAGTGCAACGTCGTCAAACAAGCCTTGCGAATACAGCGTGCGCAGAGCCTCACGCACACGCACTTCGTCAATCACGTCGCCGATGTTGATCGGTAGATAGTTGAACACCGTACCTTCAGAGATGCGCTCAAGGCCTTCGACCCGCATGTTGCGCACTTCGAATGGCTCTGCGGCCATCGCCGGTTGCCACAACGCACACAGCACCAGCAGTGCGATGCACGCCGCGCCGTTACGCCCATACTGTCGCAAGGCCTGGGTCAGATGCATCCGTCCGACGTTTTCGATCCGCAGGTTCATTACAGACATGTCAACTCATTATTCGCCCGACAACGCGAGCAATATCATTATAAAACGCAAGACTCATAACGCCCAGCAACAGCACAACGCCGACCTGTTGTCCGGCTATTTGCCACTTTTCGGATAACGGTTTGCCCGTCAGACCTTCCACTGATTGATACACAATCTGGCCGCCGTCGAGCATCGGTATCGGCAACAGGTTAATGACGCCGAGACTGACACTGACCATCGCGAGAAAATCGAGAAAACTGCTGCCGCCACGACTCATCGTGATGCCTGCGTATTCGGCAATATTAATCGGGCCGCTGATGTTCTTCGTCGATACCGAGCCGGTGATCATACGACCGAAAATCTCAAACGTGAAACCGATCGTTTCGACCGTTTTCGTAACCGCCACTGGCAACGCCGAGAGCACGCCGTAGCGCTCAACGCCATACAGGTTTTCAGGTCGCTCATCGCCGGGCTCGATACCCAGTTGCGCGATCTGCCGACCGTCAACCTCGTTCATCACCGGCGTCAACGTGATCTGCAGGCGCTGTCCGTTACGCTCAATCTCCAAGTCGATAGGACTTGCCCCGTTGGCGCGCACGCGATCGACAAAATCTGACCACAGCAACACTTCTGCGCCGTTGAACCCGACAATCAAATCACCGGCCATAATGCCGGCGCGTTGCGCCGGCAAGTCGTCAATGACACCGCCCGCCTTGGCGCGTGGAGACCAAGGGCTGAAGCCGAGACTTTCGAACAACTTGCCCGGCTCGGCCAGACGCGCGGCCTCCGCGCTGGCCTCGATGATCAGCGTCTGGCTGGAACCATCAGCGCGCTCGACCGTTAGCGGAATACGCGCATCGTCGACCAGTTCATCAACAAGTACCTGCACCCCGCCCTGCCAGCTTTCGATGCTGCGATCGCCGATCGCCGCGATCACGTCGTTGTAACGCAGACCGGCAGCCGCAGCCGGCGAGTCAGCGATAACGTCACCGACCACCGGGCGTGTGACCTGCATACCCGCAGAAAAAATGAACCAGTACGCGGCAATCGCAAACAGGAAATTAAACCCCGGGCCTGCCAACAACACGGCAATGCGCTGCCACACGGGCTGGGCGTTGAAGGTTCGGCCGAGATCCGCCGGGGCGACGTCACCCTCTCGCGTGTCGAGCATCTTGACATAACCACCCAGTGGCAATGCCGAGATACAGTATTCGGTTTGGTCCTTGCCCCAGCGTCGCGACACAACCGGCTTGCCGAATCCGATCGAGAAACGCAGCACTTTTATGCCGCACATCCGCGCGACAATGTAGTGACCGAACTCATGGATCGCGACCAGCACGCTGATCGTGATGATCAGTGCAAACGCAAAATAGGCAACACTCAAAACGGCACTCCGCAACGTTCAGAAATGTAAGACCGTTCAGTATAGGTAACGTTCCCTGACACAAATGCCAACAAATGATACGAACGCCTGTGCCGATCCGGCACGGCCGCAGCTTCCGCTGTGCATGCGCTTACGCTCACCATGGTCCGTGCCCTATGGCAACACCGGCAACAAACAACGGTAGACCTGCGCTGATGCTATCAAGCCGGTCGAGCAACCCGCCATGGCCCGGAAACAACACGCCTGAGTCTTTCAAACCGGCTTCGCGCTTGAACAGGCTGATCAGCAAATCGCCCAGCACCGAAATAGCGCCGGTCGCAATACAAAGTGGCACCAGTCGCGTTGCCGGAAAATCGAACAGCACACTGCCAACACCGCCAATAACGGCGCTGAGCGCCAGCCCGCCAAAGACACCTGCCCACGTCTTGTTAGGACTTACCTTGACCGCTAGCTTGCGTTTGCCGAGAAATCGTCCGGCGAAATAGCCGCCAACGTCTGCGCCCCAGATTACGACGAGTACGAACAGCAGCAAGCCCGAACCCGCGTAGAGCTCATGGACGGGGAATCTGGCAAGCGCTGTGATACCGATGTACGCCGGCACCAGCGTCAGCGGTGCGCCTAACGCAACCAGCGCGGCTGGCACCCGCAGCGGATAGCGAATAACCAGCACAAAGGCAGCCAGCCACCACAACCCCGCAGCGATCAACACCGCTCGGAACAGTGTGTCTGTCAACGTGATGTTGACCAATAGACATAGCGCCACCACGCCAAGTGCGAACGCCAACCGAATGGGCGCGCGGTGCATGCGCGCCAGTGCCGACCATTCCCAACCGGCGCCGAGGAAGACGACGGCTACGACATACGACAAATACGCCGCCGGCATCACGAACAGCAGCAGCAGAATGACGATGACCGCGATCACCGCGGAAATGATTCGGGCGATGAGCACGGCTAACCGGCCTCTTCAGCGCGCAGGTCCCTGACTCCACCAAATCGTCGGGTTCGTGACTGGAACGCATCCAGCGCCAACTGCAGGGCGTCGGCATCGTAGTCAGGCCATAACACATCGGAAAAATGCAACTCGGCATAAGCCAGATGCCACAGCAGGAAGTTGCTGATGCGCTGCTCACCACCGGTGCGGATCATCAAATCGGGTTCAGGGCAATCACCCAGCGTCGTGAAACTGGCGAACGCGCGTTCATCGATATCTTCGGGCTTGCATTTGCCGCTAGCCACATCCGCTGCCATGCGCTGCGCCGCCTGCACAATCTCCCAGCGACCGCCATAACCGACAGCAACCTGCAGCGACAGGCCGGTGTTGTCCGCGGTCAATTTCTCCGCCTCGCGCATTCCTGTGCGTAACCGCTCTGACAGACGCGACAAGTCGCCAATGAAACGCAGTCGCACGCGGTTTTCATGCAGCTCGGCAACCTCGCGCTGTAACGCTTCGAGGAACAGCTTCATCAGGCCAAACACCTCTTCCTGTGGCCTTGACCAGTTCTCACTGGAGAACGCAAACAGCGTCAAATATTCGATACCGCGTTCGCCACACTGGCGCACGATCGTGCGCACTGATTTGACCCCGGCACGGTGACCGAAATGCCGTGGCATCGCGCGCTTGCGTGCCCAACGGCCATTACCGTCCATGACCACGGCAATATGCCGCGGCAGCGTGACATCAGCGTTGTGTTTTGCGCCGCTCACAACCAAATACGTCAATCAGAATTCCAGAAGCTCGGCTTCTTTCTCGGTGAGTACCGTTTCGATCACGGCAACATGCTTGTCCGTCGTGGCCTGAATCACATCGGCAGCCCGCCGTTCATCATCTTCGCCGATTTCTTTTTCCTTCAACAGGTCTTTGAAATCCGACAACGCGTCACGGCGGATATTGCGAATCGCGATGCGGGCGTTTTCCGCTTCGTTGCGCACGATGCGTATCATGTCCTTGCGTCGTTCTTCTGTGAGTGGCGGCAACGGCACGCGAATCACCGTACCGGCGGTTGCCGGGTTCAAACCCAGGTCAGAGGTCATGATCGCCTTTTCGACGACGGCAACCATTTCCTTTTCCCATGGCGAGACTACCAGCGTCCGCGCATCTTCGATGCCCACATTGGACACCTGATTCAGCGGCACTTCGCTGCCGTAGTAATCGACCGTGATGTGATCAAGCAGGCTCGTATGCGCACGACCGGTGCGAATCTTGGTCAGCTCGACTCGCAGCGATTCAACACTCTTTCCCATACGCACATCGGCGTCTTTTTTGATGTCTTCAAGCATGTCTGCAGTGCTCCGAATCAGAATCAGGCGGTGACCAGGGTGCCCAGCGCCTCGCCTTTGGCAATACGCACCAGCGCATCGGGGTCAGTCATATCGTAAACGCGCAACGGCACCTCGTTGTCACGACACATCACGATCGCTGTCGCGTCCATGACGTTCAGCCGTTCGGTCAGCACGCGGTCAAAGCTCACTTGTGGCAGCTGCACCGCATCCGGGTTGGTCGCCGGGTCGCTATCAAACACACCATTGACCTTGGTGGCCTTCAGCATCAGGTCAGCACCAATCTCGATGGCCCGCAAACTGGCAGCGGTGTCCGTCGTGAAAAACGGGTTGCCAGTGCCGGCCGCGAGAATAACCACGCGCCCCTTTTCCAGATGGCGGATCGCACGACGGCGAATGTAGTCCTCGCACACATCATTGATAGCGAGGGCCGACATGACACGGGCATAAACTTCTTTACGCTCGAGTGCATCCTGCAGGGCCAGCGCGTTCATGACGGTCGCGAGCATGCCCATGTGGTCGCCGGTGACGCGATCCATGCCGGCGCGTGCCAGTCCGGCGCCGCGAAAGATGTTGCCGCCGCCTATGACGATAGCAACTTCAATGTCCATCGAGACAACTGTGGCGATTTCGTCAGCAATACGCCCGATGACGTCCGGATCAATGCCGTACTTCAAACCGCCCATGAGCGCTTCGCCGCTCAGCTTCAGCAGTATCCGTTTGGCGCCAGGCGCCTCAGTTGTAGTCATCAAACATTCTCCCGACCCAGCCAACGATCGCGCGAAAGTGTACCCCACGCGCCACGTTCGATCCCATTGGGATGGCGTGGTTTGCGGGCCATTTTCCGGTTACGTCGAGCCTTTAACCTGCGCCATGACTTCTTCGACGAAGTTGTCTTCTTTCTTCTCGATGCCTTCACCGACCTCGAAACGTACGAACGAAGTCACCGACGCGCTGGCGCCTTTCAACAGCTTGGCCACTGTGGTGTCCGGGTCCTTGACGAAGGGCTGACCGACCAGCGTGATTTCCGCAAGGTATTTGCGCATACGACCGTCGACCATTTTTTCTATAATTTCCTGAGGCTTACCGGAACCTTTTGCCTGCTCAATGAGGATTGAGCGCTCGCTTTCCAACGTCTGCTCAGGCACATCATTCTCGTCAACACACAGCGGAGAAGAGGCCGCCACATGCATCGCAAGGTCTCGGCCCAATGTATCGTCGCCACCTGTCAGTGCAACCAGTGAACCGATGCGGGCATTGTGGGTATAGCTGGACACGATTCCGTCGCCGTTCTCTACAATACGGAACCGCCGAACGCCGATGTTCTCGCCAATCTTCGCAATCAGCGCAGTACGTGCCTGCTCGACGGTCATGCCATCAGCCACAGGCAACGCCATCAACTCGGCAACGTCGGCCGGCTTGTGTTCGCCAATCGTCTTAGCAACCTGGGTTGCGAAACCAATGAAGTTGTCATCGTTAGCAACAAAGTCGGTTTCACAATTGATTTCCGCGATCACCGTACTGTCGGCGGCAGCTTCGATCACGATACGACCTTCCGCCGCAACGCGACCGGCTTTCTTGTCAGCCTTGGCCTGACCTTTTTCGCGCAGCAGGGTTGCCGCTGCGTCCATATCGCCGTCGGTTTCCGTCAGCGCTTTTTTGCATTCCATCATGCCAACGCCAGTGCGCTCGCGCAGCTCTTTGACCATAGACGCTGAGATAGCCATGAATCTTCCTCTACCTGTTGTACTAGTAAGTTAGTGCTGCGCCCGCACGGGCGCAGCACTGGTAAGTTGGTGTTCGCGCAACGCCTGGTTACGCGAACGGGGCCAGCCGCCGCGTTATTCGGCTGCCGGCGCGTCGTCTGCGGCAGTTGCTTCGGCTTCTGCCGGTGCGTCGGCTTGCGTTTCTGGCGCAGCCTCAGCTACTGGCTTCTCGGAAGCTTCAGCCTTCTTTGCCGCAGGCTTTTTAGCAGCAGCCTTCTTGCGAGCCGGTTTTTTCGCAGCGGCTTTGCGCACGTTGCCTTCTTCATCGAGTTCGACGAAATCGTCATCACCCAATGCCGCCTCAGGGGCAGACGCCTTGCCTTCGAGCACCGCGTCAGCGATGGCGCTGGCGTACAAGCCAATCGCACGCATCGCATCGTCGTTGCCCGGGATGACGTAATCGACATCGTCCGGCGCACAGTTCGTATCAACGACAGCAACAACAGGAATGCCAAGCTTACGCGCTTCGTCGACGGCAATTTTCTCGTGACCAACGTCAACGATAAACAATGCGTCCGGCAAACCGCCCATATCCTTGATACCACCGAGACTGCGCTCGAGCTTTTCCTGCTCGCGCGACAGATTCAGGATCTCTTTCTTGGTCAGCGAATCGCGGATGCCGCTTTCGTCCATGTTTTCAAGGTCTTTCAGACGCTTGATGGACTGACGGATCGTTTTGAAGTTGGTCAGCATGCCACCGAGCCAGCGGTAGTTGACGTACGGCATGCCGCAACGCGCCGCTTCTTTGCCGATCGTGTCGCGCGCCGAGCGCTTTGTGCCCACGAACATGATGTTGCCGCCATCAGCAGACAAGCGCTGTACGTAGGTCAACGCTTCGCGGAACAACGGCAGTGTCCGCTCCAGGTTAACAATGTGGATTTTGTTGCGGTCACCGAAGATGAACGGTGCCATTTTGGGGTTCCAGTAGCGGGTCTGGTGTCCAAAATGCACGCCAGCCTCAAGCATCTGGCGCATAGTCACGTCAGCCATGATATCTCCTTGGGTTAAGCCTCCGTAGACCCCCAACTGCAACCCCTTTTTACTCAGGGCACCCAGCAGCTGGTGTCGGACTACGTGTGGATTAGTAGTAAATTTGCTCAATTGAGCCGGCGCTTTATAGCATGTGGCGGAGCGCAAAACCAGTGGCGCGTGGTTTTACCGCAAGCATTCAACCAGACGGCACGCACTGTTATCCTAGGCGCTGATGCTGCGTTGCAGCAGTTGCATTGAACCCCAACACTTTCAGGAATCTGCATGGCAGTCACGATCAAGACTCCACAAGAACAGGACCAGATGCGCATCGCCGGACGTCTCGCCGCCGACGTGCTTGATATGATTGGTGATTATGTCAAGCCGGGTGTGACCACCGATGAGCTGAATACGCTCTGCCACGACTACATCACCCAAGTGCAAGATGCGATCCCTGCCCCGCTCAATTACCGCGGCGGCGGCCCCGTACCCTTCCCGAAAAGCATCTGCACGTCCCTGAATCACGTGATTTGCCACGGTATTCCGTCGGATCGGGTGCTGAAGCATGGGGATGCGCTCAATATCGATATTACCGTCATCAAGGATGGCTGGCATGGCGACACGAGCCGCATGTTTCTTGTAGGCAAACCTAGTGTGCAGGCCGAGCGGCTCGCCAATCTGTGCCATGAAGCGATGATGCGCGGCATCCGCGAAATCGCACCGGGCAAACACCTTGGCGATATCGGTCACGCGATCCAGCGCTTTGTCGAGCGCAACCGCTGCTCGGTCGTACGCGAGTATTGCGGCCACGGTATTGGTCGCGGATTCCATGAGGATCCTCAGGTTGTGCACTATGGCAAGCCTGGCACGGGCGACGAGATCCGGCCGGGTATGACGTTTACGGTCGAACCCATGATTAACGCGGGCAAACGGCACACCAAGTTGTTACCCGATGGCTGGACCGTTGTGACCAAGGATCACTCGCTTTCGGCGCAGTGGGAACACACCGTGCTGGTCACCGAAGACGGTTTCGAGATTCTGACGTTGGGCGCCGCGGCACGCGCGGCGGCCAACGCGGCCTAGTTCCGGTGGTGCCGACGCCATGCTAATCAGCGGCGGCACACGCTCAGTTGGCGTCGATGATGTTGACCAGGACGCAACGGTTGCCTCGCTGCGCGCCGGGCTTGACGCGGACAGCCATGCGGATTACCGCACATTGCTTGCAACAGCCAAGGAGTCGCTTGCCGAGCGCTTTCGACGCGGCGAACCGGTAGAAACACTCGTCGCCGCGCACGCGAGTGCCGTCGATGCCGTTCTGCTGCATTTGTGGGACGACTGTAACGTCGCCGGAGACGTTGCTTTGGTAGCTGTCGGCGGATTCGGGCGCGGCGAGCTGCACCCTGAATCGGATGTCGACATCATGATCGTGCTTGCCGACGACGACGCTGCAACCGAAGCGGCCGGCGCCTTCATCACACGGCTGTGGGACTGCGGTATCGAGATTGGCCACAGCGTGCGCACGCTGCTGCAGTGCGAGCAAGAAGCGCGCGACGATGTCACTGTAACAACGACGCTGATGGAGTCACGCCTGCTGTGCGGACCACCGCATCTGTTCGAGCAAATGCTCGCGCTGACAGCGAGCGACAACATCTGGGACTCACGCGCTTTCTATCTGGCCAAACGCGATGAGCAACGCGCACGTCACGCACGCTACGGCGATACGGGCTACAACCTTGAGCCCAACGTCAAAGGCAGTCCAGGCGGCTTACGCGATATCCAAATGGTTGGCTGGATCGCCAGACGCCATTTCGGGGTTACGCAACTCGCCACGCTCCCACACGATGAGTTCCTGACCGAGGGGCAAGTCGAACGGCTGATCGAAGGTCGCCATTTTCTGTGGACGATTCGCTACGCGCTGCATGTGCTGACCGGACGACGTGAAGACCGGCTGCTGTTCGATCATCAGAAAAACCTTGCTGCACTGCTCGGTTACGAGGACGCACGATTCACGTTGGGCGTCGAACAGATGATGCAGCGTTACTACCGCACCGTGATGGAGCTGTCGCGGTTAAACGAGATGCTGCTGCAACTGTTCGAGGAAAGCATCCTGCTGCAACCCGACAACGCTCCGGTGCCGATCGACGAAAACTTTGTCAACATCAACGGCTACCTGAGCGCGGTTGATGACGACATTTTTGTGCGTGACCCCACCGCACTGTTGTCAATGTTTACCTGCATGCAGGCGCACCCATCGCTGAACGGCGTCAGCGCCGGAACGATTCGCCTGTTGCGGCGCCACTTGCATCTGATCGATGAGCAGTTTCGCCAACACCCGCGCAATCATCGCGAATTTTTGGCGCTGCTCGGCGCAGAACACGGCGTAACACGTGAGCTGCGGCGCATGAACCGTTACGGCGTGCTTGGCCTGTATATTCCGGCGTTCGAACGTATCGTCGGGCGCATGCAATACGACCTGTTCCACGCCTATACGGTTGATGAACACACGCTGTTCGTGGTGAGTAATCTGCGCCGTTTCGCACTGGCGCGTTTCGACGACGAGTATCCGCATTGCTCAGCGGTCATGCGCACGATCGACAATCCGGTTCTGGCGTATCTTGCCGGACTGTTTCACGACATCGCAAAAGGCCGCGGCGGTGATCACTCCGAGCTTGGCGCGATCGATGCTTTGGCGTTTTGCCGTGAACATGGCATCGCCGATGACGATGCGGCGCTCGTATCATGGCTGGTTGCCAATCATCTGGTGCTGTCGATGACCGCACAGAAGAAGGACATCAGTGATCCGGACGTCATCTCAACATTTGCGAAACGCGTTGGTGACCAGCGCCATCTCGACTACCTGTATGTGTTGACGGCCGCCGATGTGCGCGGCACGAACCCGAAGATGTGGAACTCATGGAAGTCGCAATTGTTCCAGGACTTGTACGAGGCCACAAAGCGCGCGTTGCACCGGGGCCTCGAAAACCCGGTCGACAAGCCACTGCTGATCAGCGACACGAAGCGCGATGCGCACGCGATCTTGTCGCAGCAACACGACGCAACAGCCATAGACACGGTGTGGGCGACGCTACCGGACGACTATTTTCTGCGCCACAGCATTGCCGAGGTTGTCTGGCATACTGAACAGCTGGTGCACGGCGGCGTGCAACAGCCGCAGTTCGCCGTGCAGCGGCGTGACGAGCTGAATGCACTCACCTTGTTGCTCTACACACCACGCCAACGTCACACCTTCGCCGCCGTCACGGCAAGTCTGGATGAATTGGGCATGTCGGTTATCGATGCGCGTATCGAACCGACCCACGATGATTTCAGCCTGGATACCTACATCGTGATAGAGCCCGATGGCGGCAAACTCGACGAACAACGCATCATCGATGTACAACAGCGCCTCGAACCTATCGCGTATCAGGACGACAATGAATTGCTGGTCGTCAATCGTCGGCTGCCACGGCGTCAACGCATGTTTGATACCGACCAGCGCATACAATTCCGCAGCGATATGCCCGCCGATCGCACCGTGATGGAAATAACTGTTGCTGATCACCCCGGGCTGCTGATGAAGATTGGTGAGCTGCTGATCGACCTTGATATCTACATTAACGCGGCGAAAATCGTCACCATCGGTGAGCGCGCAGAAGACGTGTTCTACCTGACGAATACCAACGAATCAGCGCTAGGCGACGCGGAGTGCGAACAATTGCGTGCCACCTTGCTGCGCAAACTCTCAGGCCATCAGCCTTGATCAACGCCATCAACCCTGGTTTCGCGCATTTGGCGCCGTACCCGTTTGAGCGGTTGGGCAAATTGCTCGCAACCGTGCGACCCCCTGACAATCTGGATCCTGTCGCATTGTCCATCGGCGAGCCACGGCACGCACCGCCAGCATCAGTCTTGCGCGCCTACGAACGCTCATTGCTCGAAGGTGTGAGTCGCTATCCAACGATGCGCGGCATCGAGCCATTGCGCGCGGCAATGCGCGACTGGCTAGCGCGCCGCTTTGCGCTGACAGCCGATGCCAACACACAGATTCATCCGGTCAATGGCACGCGGGAGGCACTGTTTGCGATCGCGCAAGCGATGGTGACGCCGGGCGCCGGACAGCGGATTTTGCTGCCAAATCCGTTTTATCAGATCTACGAAGGGGCGGCGCTGATGGCCGGCGCGATACCCACCTACTTGCCAGCCACGGCCGAGCACAATTTCCTGCCTGACTTGCAAGCGATTGCACCAGAGGTACTCGAGCAAACGCAACTGTTCTATCTGTGCTCGCCGGTCAATCCGTGCGGCACGATCGCACCGCTGAGCTATCTGCAGTCTCTTGCGCAACTCGCGCGCCAATATGATTTTGTTGTCGTCGCTGATGAGTGCTACATCGAATTATTCCGCGATACACCGCCACCCTCAATGCTCAATGCCTGCATCCAACTTGGCGATCCGGCATTCACGAATGTACTGGTTTTCCACAGTCTGTCGAAGCGTTCCAACTTGCCGGGGCTGCGCTCGGGGTTCGTCGCTGGCGACGCAGAACTGATCGATGCCTTTGCGCGCTATCGCACCTACCACGGCTGTTCGATGTCACTGGCTGTACAGCGCGCCAGCATCGAGGCATGGAATGACGATGCACACGTGCACAGCAATCGCGAGCAGTACAACGAAAAATTCGACAGCGCCCGGCAAATCCTGTCGCCGGTCATCGATGTGGCAGTACCGCCGGCCACGTTTTATTTGTGGCCTGATGTTGGCGAAGATGATGAGGTCTTTTGTCGTGATCTGTACGCGCAGACGCACGTTACCGCCGTTCCCGGTCGGTATCTGGCACGCGACGCGGACGGCGCGAATCCCGGGCGAAACCGTGTGCGCCTGTCGCTCGTTGCCACGCCGGAGCAGACGGCGGTTGCGCTGCAACGCCTCGCCAGTTTTATTCAACAACGCAAACAGTGAGTCACCGTGTCTGATATTGAATCCATCATTAATGCCGCCTGGGAACAGCGCGCTACCGTCAACAAAAAAGACCCAGCGCTGCTGTCAGCGGTTGACGACGCGATCGCACTGCTCGACAGGGGCGCTGCGCGCGTCGCGGAACCGACGGCCGATGGCTGGCAGGTCAACAACTGGCTGAAGAAAGCCGTGTTGTTGTCATTCCGACTGCGCGATAACCAACGCATTGAGCACGCACCCAACCATTACTACGACAAGGTGCCGCTGAAGTATGCGCAATATTCAGCGGCCGATTTCAAACGTGACGGTGTGCGCGTCGTGCCAGATGCCCAGGTGCGCTCAGGTGCATACGTCGCACCGGATGTTGTCTTGATGCCCTCCTACACCAACATTGGCGCCTACATTGATCGCGGTACGATGGTCGACACCTGGGCAACGGTCGGCAGTTGTGCACAAATCGGCAAGAATGTGCACCTGTCCGGCGGCGTTGGCATTGGCGGCGTGCTGGAGCCGATTCAGGCCGCGCCAACGATCATTGAGGACGATTGCTTTATCGGCGCACGATCGGAAGTGGTTGAAGGCGTTATCGTCGAACGTGGCAGCGTCATTTCGATGGGCGTGTATCTGGGGCAAAGCACGCGCATCTACGATCGCGAGCGCGATGAGGTGAGCTACGGTCGGGTGCCTGCCGGCAGCGTTGTCGTCGCCGGCAATCTGCCCGCAGCCAATGGCAAGTACTCGTTGTACGCAGCGATTATCGTCAAGCGTGTCGATGCCAGGACTCGCGCGAAGGTCGGTCTCAATGAGTTATTGCGCGAGGCCGAACAAGCATGACTACGATCTATGGCATCAAGCAATGCGATACTTGCCGCAAGGCGCTGCGTTGGCTGGACGATCAGGGCGTCGCTCATCAGTGGCGCGATGTTCGTGAGCAACCACTGCAGGCCGCTGACATCTCTGCATGGCTGGGCAAATGCGACTGGCGCACGCTCGTGAACAAGCGCTCGACCACGTGGCGCGAACTCAGCGAGGCGGAACGCAACGCGCTCGACGCATCGACTATTGTTGTGCAACTGCTTGCGACACCGACACTCACCAAGCGGCCTGTGCTGTTGCATGACGATGCGCTGCATATCGGTTTCTCACCAGCGCGGTACGCCGAAATCTTCGGCACCTGACACTAGCCGGAGCGGCCAGTAATATAGTCCTCAGTGAGCCGATGTTGCGGGTTGGTGAACACCTTGACAGTTTCATCTACCTCGACCAATTCGCCCAGATGAAAATAGGCGGTGCGCTGCGAGACACGCGCCGCTTGCTGCATTGAATGCGTCACGATGATGATCGTGTAATTGTCACGCAGCTCATCAATCAAATCCTCGATCCGCGCAGTAGCAATGGGGTCCAACGCAGAACACGGCTCGTCCATTAAAATGACTTCCGGGCTCACAGCGATCGTGCGTGCAATACACAAACGTTGTTGTTGGCCGCCAGACAGACTGGTGCCGGTATCGTGCAAGCGATCTTTGACTTCTGCCCACAAGCCGGCCTTGTCCAGACTGACGTAGACGATATCATCAAGTTCAGCGCGGCTGTCAGTCAAACCGTGAATTCGCGGACCGTACGCGACATTGTCATAGATCGACTTTGGAAACGGGTTGGGCTTCTGGAACACCATGCCGACCCGCGCGCGCAGCGCAACCACATCGACGCCACGCGCGTAAATATCCTGACCATCGAGCGCGATCGTGCCAGTGACCCGAGCTTGCTCAATCGTGTCGTTCATGCGGTTCAGACACCGCAGGAAGGTCGACTTGCCACACCCCGACGGTCCGATTAGCGCTACGACTTCATTGCGCGAAATCTCCAGGCTCACATTTTTGATTGCGTGTACGTCGCCGTAGCGCACATCGACATGATGCGTTTGCAAATAGGGTTGTTCGACGTACGGGTAACCGACCGTCTGTGGCTCCGGTGGCCGCGTCGCTGCTGCCGCCTCCGGCGCTGCAGCGCTTCGCTGCCGATTGCCTTGCGCTGTCAGCTCCGCCACAACGTTGCTCTCCGTGAGTGCGTTCGTCCCGATCCGAGACCAAAGACTACCATGTTCGCTCAAACCGGCGACGCAGCAACACCGCCGCGAGGTTGACGAGCAAAAGAAAACCAAGCAAAACGATGATCGCCGCAGACGTACGTTCAACAAAAGCACGCTCGGGACTGTCAGCCCACAAATACACCTGAACGGGCAATGCCGTCGACGGCTCGAGCGGTGACGCCGGCACATCAACGACAAAGGCCACCATACCGATCATCAGCAGCGGCGCAGATTCGCCGAGCGCGCGCGCAATACCGATGATTGCGCCGGTCAGAATACCCGGCAGAGCGAGCGGCAAGACGTGCTGGAAAATCATTTGCACTTGCGAGGCACCGACGCCGAGTGCGGCCTCGCGAATCGACGGTGGCACCGACTGAATGGCAGCGCGCGCGGCAATAATGATCACAGGCAGCGTCAGCAGCACCAGCACCAAACCGCCGACCAGCGGCGCTGAGCGCGGCATGCCGGCCCAGTTGATAAACACGGCCAGACCCAGCAAACCGTAAACAATGGATGGCACTGCCGCGAGGTTATTGATATTGACCTCAATGATGTCAGTCCAGCGATTGCGCGGCGCAAACTCTTCGAGGTAAATCGCCGCTGCGACGCCCAGCGGAAACGCGAGCAATAACGTCACTAACAACATGTAGAACGAACCCATGAAGGCTGCACGAATACCGGCCAACTCGGGGTCACGCGAATCACCGTTTGTGAAAAATGCGCTGTTGAACGTTGTGTAGACGCGGTCCTGCGCCTGCAGTGCATCGACCCATTGCACTTGCTGATCGGTAATCTGCCGCTGCGATTCGGGCAGATCACGATCTATATTGCCCTTGATCAACATATCCACACGAGCGCTGGCGGGCACTTGCAACTCAAACGTGGTGTCGAGCAACGATGGATCCTGCAACACACGGTCGCGCAACTTGAAACCGGCTTCAGCACTCACCAATGCACTCAACGCTCGCCGGTCACGGCGGCTGCTCGCCGCGGAGAACAGTCGGTTCGTCGCATTACGAATCACGCGATCATAGTCACCCGCTGCCAGTGATTCAACGCTGCCGTCACCGAACGGATCGACGAGCTGAGCGTCGACATGCACCGGCAACACCAGCGCTGTCTGCCGGAATGCTGTCAGCCCTTTGCCGAAGATACTGACAAACACAATCAACAGGAACACCAGACCGACCATGACTGCGGCAAACCCCAGCGCGCGAAACCGTCGCTCGCGCCGATAACGCCGGGCAAGGCTTGCCGTTACTCGTTCGCGGATCACGTTGTCGCGCGCATCAGACATTGGCAGCGGCTCCCGTCATTCGTATTGCTCACGATACTTGCGCACGACACGCAAACCGAGAATGTTCAACGCCAGCGTGACCAACAGCAGCAACAAACCCAACGCAAACGCTGCCAGCGTTTTTGCGCTGTCAAACTCCTGGTCGCCAACCAGCAACGTCACGATTTGCACCGTCACTGTGGTCACTGCGGCGAACGGGTTGACCGTCAGATTTGCCGACAGGCCGGCAGCCATCACGACGATCATCGTCTCGCCAATAGCGCGCGAGATCGCCAGCAACACGCCACCGACAATGCCCGGCAACGCGGCCGGTACCAGCACCTGGCGAATCGTCTCCGAACGCGTCGCGCCCATTGCCAGCGAACCATCCTTCATCGCGTGCGGTACGGCCGTCAGCGCATCGTCCGATAATGAGGAAATCAATGGGATGATCATGATGCCCATGACCAATCCGGCCGCTAGCGCGCTCTCGGATGCCACGCTCAAACCCATCGCCTCACCCGCGCCACGCAACAACGGCGCGATCGTCAAGGCGGCGAAAAATCCGTAAACGACCGTCGGTATACCTGCCAGCACTTCCAGCAGCGGTTTCGCGACGGCACGAAAACCAGGCCGCGCGTACTCGCTCAAGTAGATTGCAGTCATCAAACCCACGGGCGCGGCAATCACCATGGCGATCGCGGTAATCAACAACGTGCCGACAAACAACGGCACGACACCGAACGCCCCCGACGAGCCGACCTGATCGGCACGGATCGCTGTTTGCGGACTCCACTCCAGACCAAACAGAAAATCACGCAGCGGCACTTCACTGAAAAACCGACTGGCTTCGACAAGCACAGACACGACAATGCCGACCGTGGTCAGCACGGCGATGCTCGACGCCACCCACAGCAAAGCCTGAACAAAGCGTTCGACGCGTATCCGCGCGCCGAACTCGGGCCGCACGCGCAACAGTGAAAATCCACCGCAAGCTATCATCAGCGCAACGCCGAGGGCGGCCAGCCAACTGCGGCTCGCTTGCTGCATAGCGGTATAGTCAGCAGCGAGGGCATTTAACGCATCGCTCTGCGAGCGCATCGCTCCAGACGCGACGTTGCGCACCTCGTTCAATGCAAGGCTTGCGTTCCCCGAAGCGTCCTCAATCAGCGTTGCCGGCAAGCGTTGCAACATTTTTGCATCGATGACATTGGCCGCGATAATCGACCACAACAGCATCAGCGCAAGCACAGGCACGACCATCCACAACAGTGCATAGGCGCCATAGTACGAAGGCAATGAATTGAGCTCAGCCCGGCGCACAACCGATGCGCGAACCCTGCGGCTGGCAACAAAATACAGACCAACGCCGGCGATCAGCGCGACGACCAAAAGCGTTTGCGGTTGCATCAGCGCTCAGCGCTCCTGCAGCGGCTCACAATCGCACCGGACTGAGGGCCAGCACATTGGCTAACACCTGCATCCGCTCGGTTGCCGGCATCGGCACCAAACCGCGCTCGGCAAGATAACCCTCGTCTCCCCACGCACGTTCGCTGGTAAATTCCCTGACAAACTCACGCAAGCCCGGAATGACATCAACATGGGCGCCCTTCACGTAAAAATACAACGCACGTGACACCGGATAACGCCCGTCCGCAATCGTTGCGAATGTCGGTCGCGTGCCGTCGATAGACGCGCCCTGCACCTTTTCCAGATTCTGATCAAGAAAACTGAAACCGAAGATACCCAACGCTGTCGGATTTGCATTGAGTTTTTGCACGATCAGGTTGTCGTTCTCACCAGCCTCGATAAACACGCCGTCTTCGCGAACGGCTTGACACGCAGCACGGAACCGAACGCTGTCAGTCGCAGCGAGCGCCGCAATCCAATCAAAATGCGTACAGCCACCTTGCATAGCGAGCGCGACAAACGCATCGCGTGTGCCAGAGGTTGGCGGCGGACCGAACACCTCGATTGGGGCATCCGGCAGCGATGGGTTGATTTGTGACCAACGGGAATACGGATTTGCGACCAATTCCTGCCGCCCGTCCGGCGCCGGCACCTGTTTGGCCAACGCAAGCCAGATATCGCGATGTGATAACGCATACGGGGCAGCATCGGTGGAGTTCGCGATCACAATGCCGTCGTAGCCGACCTTGACCTCAATGACATCACCGACGCCGTTCGCCTCACACTCGGACAACTCTGACCGCGTGATTGGGCGCGAGCTATTGGCAATGTCCGGAAAACCGACACCGATGCCGCCGCAAAACAATTTGAACCCGCCGCCTGATCCGGTCGCTTCGACTTTCGGTGTGCGCAGCCCGGTGCGGCGGCCGAAGCGCTCAGCGACGACGGTGCTGAACGAGTACACCGTCGACGAGCCGACGATCTCGATGAAATTGCGCCGCGATTGCGCCTCTGACGCGCCCGCCATCAGCAACCCCAGCACGCAGATCAAAATGCTCACGCCTGATCGCTTCAGCTGAGGCACAATATTCGCTCCATGACAGACATATCCATACGGGTAAGATAGCCGGTTTGGGTTACCAATTGGTTGCAATTCCCTGCACTATCGTATTCTGAGCGTCGCACACGCTTGATTCAAATCCGCCCTAACTGCAGACATCGCACTTATGAACGCAAATCCGTCGACCATCACGCACCCTGCTGTCGAACTCACGCAAACCCTGATTGCCCGCGAGTCAGTGACACCGGACGACGCGGGCTGCCAGGCACTGATCGCAGAGCGGCTGACCCACGCCGGTTTTGCCTGTGAGCCTATGCGCTTTGGTGATGCTGCTGCGCCGACCGACAATTTGTGGGCACGGCGCGGCAACGATGGACCGGTGTTGTGTTTCGCAGGCCATACCGATGTTGTGCCGACTGGACCGGTCGACCAGTGGCGTTACGATCCGTTCACACCGACCATCGACGGAGACACACTGTACGGGCGCGGCGCGGCCGACATGAAAGCGAGCCTTGCTGCGATGGTAGTTGCCGCCGAGCGCTTCGTTGAGCGCTTTCCGCAACATAATGGCTCGCTGGCAATGCTGCTGACCAGTGACGAGGAAGGACCCGCGCGCGATGGCACGCTGAAGGTGATGCAGACGTTGACCGCGCGCGACGAGTCGATTGACTGGTGCGTTATCGGCGAGCCGTCCAGCCAGAACACATTGGGCGATTTGATCCGTATCGGCCGGCGCGGCTCTCTGAGCGGCATGTTGACGCTACACGGCGTGCAGGGACATGTTGCGTATCCGGAGCTTGCCCACAACCCGATCCAGGATTTCGCAGCGGTGCTGCAAGGTCTGTATGACATGCCGCTCGACGATGGCAACGCGCATTTTCCGCCAACCTCTTTTCAGGTCGTGCACGTGAACGCAGGCACTGGTGCGCCGAATGTGACCCCAGGCAGTCTCTTTACGCGCTTCAACTTCCGCTATTCCACCGAGTGGCACCACGAGCAACTTCGCGCTGCGGTGGCGAAAACGCTCGATGCGACCGGTGTTGACTACACGCTCGAATGGCATCTGTCGGGCGAGCCATTCCTGACCGAGCCGGGGCTGCTGACCGACACCGTCGTCGCCGCGATCGGCAAACACCGCGATACGCCGGTGACACTATCGACCGGTGGTGGCACGTCCGACGGTCGCTTTATCGCCCCCGCCGGCGTCGACGTCATCGAGCTGGGGCCGATCAACGCATCGATTCACAAGATCGACGAACATGTGCGCATCGATGACATCGTTGCGCTCAGCGACATCTACATCGACATTATGAAATCGCTACTCGTCGATTGAGCGATACGAGAAGGAGCAATCATCACCATGACGCAAGAAAAACCTTACGTTCCGAGCCAGGCGATCCTCGATTTATACGATGGGTATGCACATGGCCAGTTTGATCGACGCGAATTTTTCCGCCGTGCCTCCGCGGTGACCGCCGGCACGGTGTCGGCCGCAGCCATCGCGGCCGCCGTGATGCCGCGCTACGCGCAGGCCATGCAAGTAGCGCCGGATGATGCGCGCATCGACACTCGCACGCTTGAGTATGCTTCGCCGAACGGTGCCGGAAAAATGTCGGGGCTGCTCGCGCACCCTGCCGGCGACGGACCATGGCCGGCCGTCGTAGTCATTCACGAAAACCGCGGCCTGAACCCTTACATCGAAGACGTGGCGCGCCGCCTGGCCGTCGCCGGCTATATGGCACTGGCACCGGATGCGCTGTTTCCCCTGGGCGGCTATCCCGGCAATGACGACGACGGGCGCGCATTACAACGCAAACGCGATCGCGAACAGATGTTCGAGGATTTCGTTGCGGCCGCCCAATGGTTGATGACGGCAGACAACAGCACAGGTCGCGTCGGCAGCGTCGGTTTTTGTTACGGCGGTGGCGTGTCAAACGCGTTGGCGGTTCGACTGCCTGAACTCGGCGCTGCCTCTTGCTACTACGGCCGTCAGGTCGCTGCCGAAGAGGTACCGGCGATCGCAGCGCCACTGCAAATCCACATGGGCGAACTGGACACGCGCATCAACGCCGGTTGGCCGGATTTGCGTGATGCGCTGGATGCCCACGGCAAGAACTACGAAGCGTATGTTTACCCAAAAGCCAACCATGGTTTTCACAACGACACGACGCCACGCTACGATCAAACGGCTGCCGAGAAATCGTGGCAACGCACGTTGCGCTTTTTCGACGCGCATTTGCGCTAGCGTGAGGCCTCTGTCGAGGCGGACGCCCGTGCGCCCCAACGATGCCTGCCAACTACCCGTTTAACGCGCGCGCCTTGTACCGTTGCATGATCGTCAGTTGATCACGTTTGAACCCTGAGCAGACCGATCGGCGATGAGTTATCGGCGACGCAACAGCCGTTGTTTCTGACCGGAGACAGAGCGCATGTCCGATGCCGTCTTATTGCGATGTCCGGCGCCGCCTTGGCGCGCGGCCGCTCACAATCACTCGGTTTTCTGATAAATCTGTATCAGGTTGCCGCAAGTATCGGCAAACACTGCCATGATGACCGGGCCGGCGTTGGTCGGGTTCGTCGTAAACGTCACCCCATGCTCTGACAGTTTCTTGAACTCGGCATCCATGTCGTCCACTTCAAACGCCGTGAGCGGAATGCCTTGTTCGAACATCGCTTCCTGAAATGTCTTGGCCGCAGGATTCGCATTGGGTTCCAGCGATAACTCTGCATCGCCTCCTTCCGGCGATTCGACGGAGAGCCAACGGAATTCCCCCATCGGAATATCCTGCTTCTTTTTGAACCCGAGAACGTTGGTGTAAAAGTCCAGCGCCTTTTGCTGGTCGTCAACCATGACGGCATTGAGTCTGATGCGCATTATCTATCCGAAAAATTTGCCAGCTCTGAAGATACCTTATTCGTCCGGGTCACGACTTCTCGAGAATTGCGCTTCGCCTCGCCAGGCCGCTGTCATGAGTCCGACGCAATCGGGTGTCAGCGCTTGCCTATCGCCGGCAAGTCGTCGCCGATAGGCAGACGGCGCTTCACCAAAGCGTCGCGCGAACAGCGCACTGAAGCTGCCGAGGCTCGTAAAACCGACTGCCATGCACACCTCGGTGATCGTGGCGTCACCGTTGACCAGCAGATGCTTTGCGCGCTCGAGGCGCGCGCGCGTGCGGTATTGTTGGGGCGTCTCACCGAACAGTGCCCTGAATTGCCGAATAAAGTGGAATTGTGACATCGCAACTGACGCGGCAATGTCGGCAACGGTGGCCTGCGTACGTTGAACGTCGCGAAGTGCATCGCGTGCCTGGCACAGGCGGATCAGTCGTTCATGCCTGAGCATACAGAGCCTTACGCATTATTCTCGCGCGCTGCAGTGCCGTCGGCGGGCCACTTGGTACCCAATCCAGAGGCAGTTTGATGATGTCAGACGACAGGATAGACTTGCTCCTCTTCTGCCCCGCACACGACCAGCAGCGACTGTTCGGCTAACCCGTTCGGGCCGGTTTCGCGGCAAACGCGCTCAGCAACACCCAAAGCGCCAGAGCGATCAACCCGATCAACACCCACGCCGGCATGCTGAGCGTTGCGAAACGCCAGGTCACCTCGGCGCACTCGCCAGACGCCGTTAACACTTTATTGAACACTTCCAGCAATGGCAGCGTATCGAGCATGTAATCGAGGCTGGCACCGCCACACGATGGCACCTGATCCGGTGGCAGGTTTTGCAGCCACACGTGACGACCCGCAATCGCGATGCCGAATCCGGCGGCCACAAGACTGAGCAGCGTATAGACATAGCGACCGCCGCCGCGCGGATTGTGCAAAGCCGCCAGCAAGCTGAATGCACCAAGACCAATCACGGCGATGCGCTGAAACACGCACAACGGGCACGGAAACAGCTCCAGCACATGTTCGGCGTACAACGCATAGCCCATCATCGCAGCGCAAATCACAAACGTTAGCAGATTTGCCATGCGCCAGGTCGGCATGATGCGCTCAATCATTGCCAATGACGTCAAGCTCCACATCATCAACATGGATATGGCGCACATCCTTGCCATGTACCATGAAGATGACGTACTCGCAGATATTCTGCGCATGATCGCCGATGCGCTCGAGCGAACGCGCAGCCCACGTCACATTCATCACACGGCGGATCGTACGCGGGTCCTCCATCATGAACGTGATGCACTGGCGCTGGATCCGCTCGTATTCCTCGTCCACCTGCGCATCTTCGCGCACGGTGCTCAGCGCGGCTTCGACATCCAGACGAGCGAACGCATCCATCGCGGCCTGCAGCATGTGCTTGACCTGCGAACCCAGCGTTTTGAGCTCCCGGTAGGAGTCTGCCGGTCTATCCATGTTGGCAAGTTTGGATGCCAGAAAGCCGATCTTCTCGGCCTCATCGCCAATACGCTCCAGATCGGTGATGGTCTTGACAATCGCGATGATCAATCTCAAATCGGATGCTGTCGGCCCGCGCGTTGCAAGAATCCGGCTGCACTCCTCGTCGATGTTCACCTCGAAGCGATTGACCTTGTAATCATCGTGCGCCACGCGCAAGCCCAGCTCACTGTTGCCGGACACAACGGCATCGATGGCTTTGGTCAGCTGCGTCTCAACCAGTCCGCCCATGGCCAGTACGCTGTTGCGCAGGTCCTCGAGTTCCTTGTTGAAGCGCTTCGAAATGTGATCACTAAGATCAGTGGTTAGCATGCTGCCGCCCCTTTGACAGTGTCGCTCGCAGTCCAATCGACCGGTTTCGCGCGCGAAAGTTCGCTCAAGTGTAACAATGAATTTATGAGAAAAAACGCCTTATCGGCTGATTTTGTTAAATATTCTATGCTCAAGGGATTTTCTCGGCTCAAACATTGACCACATCGTCGGTCTGCGCATAGACGAGCCTTTCGGCCGGAAAGCGGCAACTGAAGGTCGAGCCAACCTGTGCCTGGCTATCGATCTCAAGCTCAGCGCCATGCCGCATCAGCACATGCTTGACGATAGCGAGCCCCAAGCCCACACCACCAGAGTCACGGCCGCGACCGCGATTAACGCGGTAAAAGCGCTCGGTCAGCCGCGGAATATCCGACGGCGCAATCCCGTCGCTGGCATCGGTGACTGCCAGCACAGCAGCATCACCGTCATCAAACCAGCGCACTTCAATATCCGAGTCCGGCCAGCTGTAGCGCACAGCGTTGCTGAGCAGATTACTGATCACTGACGTGATCTCGGCATATTCGCCCAGCAACTGGGTTGCGCTTTCCACGCGCACACGAACACGCGTTGCGCTGCTACCCAGCAGACCCACGCTGTCGTTGATTGCCGCTGCCAAATCAACCGGATCCGTGATTGTCGCCGCCGGGCTGATTTCCAGCCGCGACAACGCAAGCAGTTCATCCAGCATCGAACGCATACGCTGCGCCTGCTGCGACATTTCATGCAGCGGCTTGTCCCACTCCGCGGCGATTTGCTCATCGGCCTGCAGCGCTTCCAGATAACCGCTGATAACCGTCAAGGGCGTACGCAACTCGTGCGACGCATTGGCAACGAAGTCGCGCCGCATGCGTGTCAGGCGAGTGCGCTCGGTCACGTCGCGCAAAACCAATAAGCGATTATTGTCGTTGTACGGTACAACACGCAGACTCAACCAACCGTTCTCATCACGCGGCGCGGGAATCACCAATGGTTGCGAGAAATCGTCGCCGCTCAAGTAGCTTATGAAATCCGGGTGGCGAATCAGGTTATCGATACGCTGCCCCCGGTCACGACGGCGGCGCAGCCCAATGATGGACTGCGCCGCTGCATTGAAACGCTGTATTTCATTACTTTCGTTCAGTGCAATAACACCATCCGGCAATGCATTAGTGGATTGGCGCAACTCTTTCATCAAGTGCCGATGCCGGCCTTTATGGCGGCGCACGCGCTGTTGCTGGTAACGCACGCCAGCCAACACGCGCGCCCAGATACCGTCACCATCAGGCACCTTGACGGCGTTACGCAACGACAGCGTGCGCTCGAGCTCCAGCAAACGTTGCAAGTGATAGGCCAGGATGCCGCCCATTGCGACGGCAACGCCAATGCTTGGATAACCCAAAAAGTAACCCACGGCGAAACCGGCAAGCAGCAAACCGGCAACACCGAGCAACAGGTTACGCCATGCGCCGGGCATCAATCAGTACGCGCCGAAAAACGGTAACCGGCGCCACGCACCGTCTGAATGAATCCGGCGACATCGTGCGCCTCAAGCGCCTTGCGCAACCGGCGGATGTGCACATCAACCGTGCGCTCCTCAACGTAGACGTTGGCGCCCCATACGCGATCGAGCAGCTGCGCGCGCGAATACACACGCTCCGGATGCGTCAGCAGGAATTTCAGCAAGCGGTACTCTTTCGGACCCAGTGAAACCTCTGCGTCGCCGGCGAACACGCGGTGACCGACTGCATCGATCTTGAGTGAACCAGCCGTATAGGTCTCGTTCGTCGATGGTGCGGCGCGCCGCATGACCGCCTGGATGCGCGACAGCAGCTCGCGCGAAGAGAATGGCTTGGTAATGTAGTCATCGGCGCCACTGTCGAGGCCGCGCACCTTGTCGTGTTCATCGGCGCGCGCCGTCAACATGATAATCGCAAGATCTTCGAGCTGCGGATCGCGCTTCAGCGAGCGAACCAGCTCAAGACCGCTCATGTCCGGCAACATCCAGTCAATGATCGCAAGATCAGCGCCCTGGTCGGCCAGCATCGCGCGCGCAGTTTTGCAATCGTGCGCCTGCGCGACGTCATAACCGGCGCGTGTCAGATGAAACGCCACCATATCGCAAATGGCAACTTCGTCTTCAACAATCAAAATGTGCGGTCCGCTCATAATACTGGCCTCCAATGTCGCAAGCATTACAACGGGATACGGTTACACAAATGTTACACCAGTCGTCCGATCAATGGTTTAGCGCGCCTGCCGCTCAACAATGGTCTGCGCCACCTTATCGCGTACATAGCTTGGCGTCGCTGCATTTGCCGCGTGCCAGGCAGCAGAATCGGCGCCGTCTGCCAGGTTTAATGCGACTTGAGCCGAGGGCGTGCGCAGCTCACAGCGCACCGATAATGCGCGCTGCTCAATGATCCCATTCAATGCCTGCGGCAATGCATCCAGTGCGAGCAGGAGCTGCGTCGTCGCGGCAACCTCTGCCAACCACTGCTGCGGCGAGATCAAGGCCGCCGGTGCGGTCTGTTCGGCAATGCCATTCGCGCCGCGTGTGAACTGCGCGACATACCACTCACCCATCCGCGCATCAATCGCGACACTCAATGCGTTACACGTCGCATCGCCCTCAAATTGCTGCTGCGCAATGTTGCGCAAGCTCGATACCGGTAACATCGGCAAACTGGCTGCATGCGCGATGCCCTGCGCAACCGCGACGCCAATGCGCACGCCGGTAAACGAGCCCGGCCCGCAACCATAAACGACGCCCTGCAAGTCAGCGATATCAAGTTGTGCTTGATCGAGCACCGTGCCCAACGACGCCATCAGCTCGCTGGCATGACTACCCGACTGATCCGTAGCGTGTGAGACGACGCCCTGCGGCCCACGCACTGCGACGTCGCACACCGCTGATGACGCATCGATTGCCAACAGGCAGCGGTTCGTCACAGCGCTGCCTGCTGTTGCTGCTCGGCAGCAAAACCGTCCAGAAACGTCACGACGTCCGTCACCGACTCATGCACCGGAATCGGTGCCAGCGCTGACAGAAAAATCTTGCCGTAACCCTTGCTGTGCAAACGCGGATCACCAATCGCAATGACACCGAAATCGTCAACATCACGCAACAAGCGCCCTACGCCCTGTTTCAATGCGAGCACCGCCTCGGGTAGCTGTTGCTCAACAAACGGATTACGCTGTTGCGAGCGCAGGAACGCGCTGCGTGCAACGAGCATCGGGTCATCGGGCGATGCAAAAGGCAGCTTGTCGATGACGACCAGGCGCAACGCACGACCGCGCACGTCAACGCCTTCCCAGAACGTCCCGGTCGCCAGCAACACGGCATTGCCTTCCTTGCGGAACGAAGCCAACAACTGACCGCGTGGTGCGTCGCCCTGCACGTACAGCGTGCGACCGCGCAACAACTCCGGGCGCTCACGAAACCAGTCAGCGCTCTGGTGCAAAGCGCGATAACTGGTGTGCAGAAAAAACGCACCGCCATCGACATGTTCCAGCAACGGTGTCGTGCGCTCGAGCAGCGCGGGGATGTACTGCTGCATATTGGGCGCCGGCAAGTCTCGCGGCACCAGCAGACGCGCACGGCTCACCAGATCGAACGGCGTATCAAATTTCAAACAGCGCGCATCGTTGAGCCCGAGTCGATCCGTGAAATGCATGAAGTTCTCGCCCACGGCAAGCGTTGCGGACGTAAACACCCAGGCAGCCTCAGTGGCATCGACAGCCTGGCGCATGCGCTCGGACACATCGAGCGGCGTCATGTGCCAGCGCAGGCCGCGCTGCGTGACATCGAGCCAACGCAAACCTTCTTCATCGTCCTCGGCCGACACAATGCGCAGCCGGTCATACAACCGCAGCAGGCGATCCAGTAGCGGCTCAATTCCTTCGACCGTGTTGCCCAGCGCATCGATCGTATCCACCAGCGCCTGCAGCGCCGATGCAAGCTGCCCAATCTGCTCGGACAGCGCTACATCTACGGTATTCTGGTCATAGCGCCCCGGTTGCGACGGCGCATGCTCGCGCACCTTTAGCATCGCCGTGCGCGCATCGCGCAACGCATCGTTGAATGGCGGTCCACCTACTGCCGACACCAGCACTTCGAGTTCGTCGTATAGGTCGGCGAACTGGCGCATCGACAAGCTGACGCCAAAAAACGTCAGCGCAATATCCGGCAGCTGATGCGCCTCGTCGATGATGATCGCATCCGCCTCCGGAAGGAATTCGACGAAACCGCCCTCGCGGAACGCAAGATCGGCAAGCAACAGGTGATGATTGACGATGACAAGATCTGCCTGCTGGGCTTCGCGTCTCGCCTTTGCCACGTAGCAGTCGTCGTAAAACGCGCACTTCTGACCGTGGCAGTTTTCGGCAGTTGATGTGACGCGCGGCCACAGTGTCGCGTCCTCGGCGATCGCCGTGACCTCCGCCTTGTCGCCGGTCTTCGTCGCATCGCGCCAGCTTCGCAACGCGCTGGCCTCTTTGCCCGTGAATGCACCGTTTTCCGTCAACGCAGCGTCTAGACGCTGCAAGCACAGGTAATTGGAACGACCTTTTAGCAATGCCGTGCGTACCGGGCGACCGACCGCCTTGGCAATCATCGGCAAATCACGATGATAGAGCTGATCCTGCAGCGCACGCGTGCCGGTCGATACGATCGTGCGCGCGCCAGACAGCAACGCGGGCAGCAGATAGGCAAAGGTCTTGCCGGTGCCGGTACCTGCCTCAACGACCAGTTGCTGACCGCCAAACAGCGCCTCGGCAACGGCCTGCGCCATCAGTCGCTGGGAAATTCTGGGTTGATAGCCCGGGATCGCGTCGGCGACCGGACCGTGCTCGCCGAGCAGCGCATCCACATCAATCATGGCGCGCAGTGTAACGCGTTTACGGCGCTAGCGGTTGCCCCGAAAACGGCCGGCAATCTCGCGTAATGTGTGCTGATCCGCTTTGATCGTTACGTTGATGAACGGACCGGCTGCCGTGTAGCGGGCATTGTCAAAGTCGGCATCGCGGAAGCCGATCAGGTTGTAGCCGACACTGAGCCACAGGTTGTCGCGAGGATTGTAACCAAGCTCAGCACCGACGCTGTAATCGATGACATCGCTGTTCCACGAGTGCAGCGCGCTACCGTTCAGGCGGTACTCCCACCGCTCCGAGAACGCAGCGCGATAGCTGACGCCGGCAAGATCGGTGTAGCCCGAGAACTGGTCGCCGTCAATCTGCGACACAACATACTTGGAGGCGTATTGCAGCGCCAGCTCGCGCCCAGCAGACAGGCGCTTGACGGCGTTGAAGTTGTTTACGATCCGCTTGGTGTCACGAGACGCGCCTAGCGTGCTTGTGTCTTCAAACACAAGATCCGTACGATTCAGGAATGCCCACTGGCGATCGGCTTTGCGATACGCCCAGCCAAAGCGCAAATCGCCGCGCTGCTGCGCGCTGCCATCGTTGCGCTCGTTGTCGAACAGTTGCAAACCAACCGAGAAGCCGTGCCCGGCTACCGGCTCACGGAACCAGCCAACCACGAGCGTTTGCGACGTGTCGGTATCGGCATTGCGTTGTTCATAGCGCGAGTTCGCTGACCATAGATCCGACTGGTACAACGCGCCAACGAAAGCCGACACATAGTCGTCGCTAAGACTGCCCGATGCCAACGGTCTGTCGATATCGAACACCAACGGCTCTCCTTCAATCAACGTGTTCGCATGATCGACGCCGACGTCGACGGTCCAGTGCTCCGAAATCTGCCAACCCTGGATAAAACCGACGTTGGCGAACAGCCGTGGCCCAAATTCGCTCACCTGATTATCCAGCGTCGTCGTAAACTGCGCGCGCTGCCACGGCGTCGTGCGCACACCGACGCGCGTCGTCTGCGCGGTGATGTTCTGACCTTCCGCCAATTCGTGCTCGGCGAACAACGTTACGTTGCGGAAGTTGAGATCCACGCCGACCGTCGAGCGTGCTGGGAAGTCCAGACTGCCTTCGTTATTGCTCAGCGCCTGCTCGGTTTGCGCACGCAGCGTCAGGCGATCACCCCAGATCCGCTGTGCAATTCCGACGCGCGCCAGATCCGATTCGCGCACGGTGCCATCCGTCGCCTCGTCGCGCACGGATGCGAGCGCTGCGAATGCATTGAACTTGCCACTGTCGTAGCGCAGCTCGGCATCGCCGAGGCGGCGCTGCGTGCCTGTATCGAGGTTCTCCTGCAAGCCGACCTGGGATTGCAGGAACCAGCGTTCGGCAAACTGCCAGCGCAATTGGCCGCCCGTGTTCTGCACACCAATCTGGTTGCCTGTCTGCTGACCCAGACCGAAACCGCTGTCGCTGTATTCGTGGAACACGCGCGCATCGATGGCGCCGGTTGCATGCTCTACCGCTACCTTGTAGGCATAGCCGGAAGTTGCCTGCTGCAGGTCATCACGGTTGGTATCCGCATACTCCGCAGTGACCAACGTATTGTCGGTCGCCTGCCAACGCACATCGGCACCCAGCAAGACGTTCGCGTCAACAGCATTCTCCTCACGGATACCGGTTACACCAACTTCCAATGCCTGATCCAGCATGCGAATGGTGGCGCGACCGCCGGCAACAACATCATCCTCGTTGCCGTTGCGGGTCTCGTATTCGGCCACGATGATTTGCGGATTCAGATTCTGATCGCGCGACGGGATTGGCCGTTTGAAGAACAACGTACCGTTGATGTAGTCAATGTCGTAGTCGAGGTAGCGCGTCAGTCGACGGGTCTCGAGCACCTGACTGGCATTGAAGCGGTCGCGCGTCTCGATACGTATCTGCTCGCTGTTGATGACGAGATTCTGCGACGTCAAACGATACAAACCCGAGGTACCGTTGCCAGAGATATCGTCACGTGAAAACGCCTGATCAGATTCGGCAGCAAAACTGTTGAACGTGAATCGACTGCCAACGTACTGCGCCTGCAGACCATTGAAGCGACGCTCATAGCGCGACAGCTCAGTTGTCGACAGACCGGTTGAGTAGTCGCCAAACAACGCAACAAACTGGTTGCGCTCGAGCTTGACGTACAGCTTGCGCTGGCTGGCGGCTTCAAAACGGCTCTCGGTACCGTCGCCATACAACGTAAAGAACTGATCCGGATCAACTTCGGTGCGGAACGCATCGCGGTCGTCGGCGCGCCCGCGGGTGTCGTAGGCGATGGTCAACAACGCATCGCCCTTGATGCGACCTTTGGCAAAGAACGCAACGCGGCCGTCCTTAAAGAACTCATCTTCCAGTTCTGCCGCTTGTGCCAGGGTGGTGTTGTCGCGCAACGTGTTGTAACCGAGTGTACCTTCGGCAAAACCGACCAGAATCCAGTCACGCGGCGCAGGTTTCAGGAACGCGCGCAGCTCCTGCTCGCGCTCGTTCGGGAATTGCAGGCGTAATGTGACCTCACCGGCCTGGGTCGTCGGTTCCAGCTCAATGTAGGCGATGCCATCCGGCCCAACGCGGAAGAACGGTGTGCGCTCACCGATGCGCACCAGATCGTTGTCGCGGTCGCGGCTCACTTCGAACCACGAGCGATACGGCTGGTCCAGCGAAAAGTTGCCGATGGACGCCGCTCGCGCCGGTTGGTCTTCGCCATCGAACAAACGGATCGCCAATACCGGTCGCTGACGTCCGTCGGCGATCAATCGGCTTTGCTCCGGCAACAACTTGCCGCGCACCGGCTGACCGGCATAGTGCACGGTGCGACGATATTCATCGACCAGCGCACCGTTCTCATCGACAACCCGTGCCAACATCTGATTCTCGCCCATTGCCAGATCGACACCGCGCCAGGTGCTGACCGAGCGGGTACGATCCCCGTCCGTGGCCATACCTTCAAAGTTGAGCGCGTTGACGCGTTGATCGTTGAGCAGCAATTCAACGCGATGGGTTGGCAAATGCGATATTGCAATCGTGATGCTCGGGATCGCCGGCTGGTAGCTTTCGGTCGGCAACACGAATCCGTTGCTCGTGGGCAGCTCGGCAAACGCCGGCACTTGTGGTGCGTCTTCGGTCTCGGCTAATGCCTCGTTGCGGCGAATTTTCTCGTCCAGCGGATCCGTCAGCGAATCAGGCCCGGGCTTGTCGGCAGTGGTCAGTTGCGTTTGCAAGCCGCTGTCGCGCTGTGTGACTTCAACGGCCGCCTGACGCCCGGGCCGCAAACCGGTCATCACCAGCTCCACGCGACGGTTGCGTTTGCGCCCGTCAGCGGTGTCGTTGCTCGCGACCGGTTTGTCCGCACCGTTGCCACGAACGGTGATTGCACTTGCCGGCACGTCCAGAGCATCAGCCAGGTACTGGGCAGCGGCGGCGGCACGCGCTTCGGACAAGGCATAGTTGTCAGCGAAAATGTGGCGGTTACGCGCCGCGATGCGATCCGAATCTGTGTGGCCGATGGCACTGATCTGGATGTTGTACACACCACGCCACTGATCGATCAACACATCCAGCGATTCCCGGTCCGTCGGCGACAGTTGCGCCGACAACACGTCAAACCCGAGCGCCAGAACATAGTCGGCATTTTCTGTTGTTGCCGCCTCGCGCTGCATACGCGCCTCGCCAACAGGCGTGCGCTGATTCTTCGCCGTCGGCGTATTGAAGTTAACCACAGCGCGACTGACGAGCTCACCTGAATAGGACGGATCGATCGATGCACTGAACGTGACTGTGTCGCTCCAGCGGCCAGTACGATCGCCTAACACGAAGACGACCGCGTTGCCGGCCATACGGGGGCTGGGCAGCAACTGGTTATTCAGGCGCGATGTGCCAGGTTGCAGCGTCGCGCCCTCGGGCAGCAAGACCGTCGCACTCACGGCATCCAACGCGACAGCCCCGTTGCCGGTCACACTCAGCTCATAGTTGATGATGTCCGGCGTAGCGCCATCGCTATTGATCAGTCGCAGCGCAACCTCGCCCGTGTTGGCGGCCTTGCGCTTCAAGTAAAAGTCGGCGCGCTCGACCAAACCTGCCGACAGATTCACCCACTGCGAATCCGCACGACGACCGAAGCGTGGCGCATCATCACAGCGCGCCAGTTCAAGCCATTCGGGGATAGTCAGGTTGTCCATCTGCACCGTATGGCGGCCCGGCTCCAGCCCTTCCATGTGAAAACGCCCGTGCTCATCGGTCACGACGAATTGCCCGTCTTCCAGATAGATCCGAACGCCGGCGACACCAACGTCATCGGCGAAACGCTCTGCGGTGCAATCCGCTTCGACCACGCGGCCGATCAGTGTGCTGCGTGAGCGGAACAGATCTTCGCGCAGCGCGATAGCCACCAGCGCTTCGTTAGAGACAACGTCACCATCGGCGACGGCCAACGCCGCATTGGTTGCCTGCTTGCCGCGCGCACCACCCGTCACCTCGAGCACATACGTCAACGTGACGCGCTGCTCGGGCGCCAGTGGCGGCAAATTGAACTCAAACGCACCAGCCGTATTGGCCAGCATCGTCGGATCGGCGATGACGTTGCCGTCCAGGCGCGCCGACCCTGCAACGAAACGCAATCCAGGTGCCGGCGTATCGGTCAATTGCACGCTGGTCGCCGGTGCACGACTGGAGCTGTTTTCCAGCGTTAGCGTGTATGGCACGAAATCACCGACGGCAGCCGTTGTCAGTGTCGTGTTCTTGGTCAGGAACAGACCGCCGTCAAACGGATCGAGTGGGATATCGACCAACGTTGTGACCCCGGCCGCCAGTTGTTCGAACACATTTGCAAACGAGGCATCGCCCAAATCAAAGGGCGCATTGGGCAACGCGTTCAGTTCATCAACGCTGCGCAGCGAAGGCGCAAGATAGGCCGTTGGCGGCGTTACCGACAATCGATAGCGACCTGCCGCGACGACCGGAAAACGGAATCCACCATCGGGCACGCTGTACACGATGCCGCTGGCATCGGTCGCTTGCTGACCGCTGACGACCGTTGATGGATACAGGCTGACACCGTCATTGCCGAACACCGTCGCCGGCAAACCGGTAGCGTTGTCAACCAGCGTAATCGTGGCGCCGTTGACCGGTTGACCAGTGACTGCGTCAAACACAACCGATAACGGTTCCACCAGCGCCTGCGCCTGTACAACATCGGTCGCATCAGCAGGGTCGGTGTAGTCAATCTGCAGCGTTGAGTCGCTGGCACCTTCCAGCACGCAGTTACCGTTTACCGCAGCATCGTTCGCTAACGGAATGTAACCGGAGAAGATACCGGTGTTGCGATCAGTTTCGAGCAGCTCCAGCGTTTCGCTGTCACCACTGTCATTATTGCGAACCGTCACTTCAACGGTTTCGCGTAAATTAGCGTCGAGATTTTGATCACCGTCCGCAAGCCGCAGGAATGCGGTTTCGTCGGCATTGAAGATACCCGCCTCGACACCGGGTAGTGCATTGGTCAAATCCAGTGGCTGCCCATCATTGCCAACCGGTGCTGGCAACAGCGCAAATGCACCGCCACTCAAACAACGTGTCGGACCGCGACGCTCAGCCAGTGCGACCGGCGCATCGACCAGGCGTACAAAACCTGTGCTGGCCGGCGTACGCCCAAAAACACTGGTAACCGCAACGGTGTTGCTGTTCACGACAACCGGGTCTCCGGCGATGTCGGAAAACGTAACCGTCGCCGTGTTGTTGATCAGCGTGCCGGGTGGCGTTGCCGCCAATGCGGCATTGATGCCACTGACCCAAACCAGCAACACCGACAGTGTGACGTTTGCAACGCACACGAGAAAACCCGGGGCACGCAGTTGCGTGCCCCGGGACTTCCCGGATGTAGCGTTAAAACGTCGCACAGCCGATTAGTTGATCGTGACCCGGAAGTTCACGACTAACGTATCGTCAACACCAACGTTGGTACCCAGCGTTGCGCTGACGTCCGCTTCCAGCGTTGCGCCGCTCAAACCACAGTTGTCAGCATCGGCATCACCGGCGTCTGCTGTACAGAACAAGGTGGTACCCGCGACTGTGTAAGAGATGTCTGAAGCGCCACCGTTATACTCGTCTTCGAGCACGGTCAACGCACCGTCAATGATGTCAGTCACGCTCACGTTGGTTGCATCGGCGCCGCCGGTGTTCACCACAGTAATCGTGTACTCAATGACAGCACCCGGAATGTGCAACGGATCAGTCGTGCCGTTGATCGGATCACGGATCAGTGCTTCCGATTTGGCGACAGACAACGCTGCTGACGACACTTCATAGCCATCCGCTGCTGATTCCAGACCATCATTGCCCGCATCGCCGAACACAACATCAACGCCGGCGGTATCACCACCCGTCGTCTCAGTCACAATTGTTGCGCCTGCCGAACCGGCAACGGCCGTCGTCGCAGTAACGCTAACGTTGGCGAAATCACCGTTGGTCGCACCGATCGGCACATCCGCAACAACGAATACCAGCACCTGCGCGTCAGCAGCAATGCTGTCGGCGAACGGCTGATCGCCTGGCGTGAACGTGCCACTGCCATCGGTGTCAGCGAATACACGCAAGTTGTTAACGTCCGTTGTGTCCGTGTTACCAAAGACGTCCGGATCAGTTGCCGTGAGGTTGACCGCTGATAACGCATAGTCTTGCGCGGCGTTACCGGTGTTGGTCAGCTGGAAGGTAGTGACCACGTTGGCCTCACCCGGATTGACCGGTGTTGTCGCACCGCCCACTTCGACCAATGTCAGGTCGACGCGGTTATCAACGACGAACGACGTTGCGGCGCCATTGTTCGCGCCCGGGGTAGAGTTACCGGTTGGCGACGACTCAATGGGCGTCTGTGCAATGCCACCAACGTCGTAGCCGACGGTGGCGACGTTGTCGATTGATTGACCTGCCTCAGTACCGACAGCGTGTGCTGCAGGCGCCAAGACCAGTCCGACAACGCTTACGCTGACAAGGCCTAGACCTGTCAGCAGCTTGTTGGCGAATTTCATTTCGCTACTCCTGGTTAGAAAAAAACTGTTTGCGCAGTCGCTCATCTTTGGCCGAGTGCCCTGCGCGGCACCGACCATCCTTGTTGTGTTTGGAGCCTGGAAATCCATTGCCAGGAATCAACGGCGCAAGGCCGTCAGGTTCAATTCAATCGTGCGCGGAAGCGTGCAAATCCTTGTGAGCCCGGCGCAAGCTCGCCATCCAGCGTCCAGCGGATGTGGGTCAGGTCCGCAGACGTGGCTGCCACGCGCTCGCCGTTGCGCTCAACTGTCAGCGCGTCCAACTCGTCAAAAGCGTTGCCGCCGTCGACCGAAAAACTCACTTTGGCGCCCGGACCGAACGCCGAATCGGCGACATATTCCAGCGACTCACCGATCGGGTTGGTGATTACCACTTTTTCCACCGCCTGATCGGCGACATTGGTGTAGGTGACCGTGTAAATCACAACATCACCAGGCACGACTTTTTCGGCTGGCACGAGTTGCACGATCGACTCGCCATCGGCGTTCGTCGTGCGTTGTTCTTTCTCGACAACAGTCTTCAATTCAATCTTTCCCTGCTGGGCAAGCGCCGTCGTGGCACTCAGCAGCAGGCTGGTGATCAGCAAAGCTCGGGTTATCAGTTTCATCAGTATCGCTCC